>JBDTZJ010000073.1:0-8440 GCA_040005255.1 Sphingomicrobium sp. | reverse complement strand
TTCGCCTTCCTGCGGCTTTTCCTTGGCGGTGTCGGGAATGATGATCCCGCCCGAGCTCTTCTCCTCTGCCTCGACACGGCGGACGAGGACGCGGTCATGAAGCGGCCTGAAACCCATGGGTCGTAACCCCTCTTCTCTCTTATAGTTGAACAAGTCCGTTGGCACTCCCCTCATGAGAGTGCCAGCGATGCCGCGCATATGGTTGCGGCCCGTTCATCCGTCAACGGGTCGACTCCAGGGTTTATCGTCAGGCGTGGTCGCGGCGGGTCAGGCCGAGGCGGTCGCGCAGGATCCAACGGGCAAGCATCAGCGCGGCGACGGCGGCGAGCCCGCTGGCCAGCCCGACCCAGATCCCCACGCCTTTCCAGTCCTCGCCGAACGCCAGCCACGAGCCGATGCCAAGGCCGACGACCCAATAGCCGACCAGCGCGAACAATAGCGGCCAGCGCGTGTCGTGGAGGCCGCGCAGCATTCCGGCGCCGATCACTTGCGCGCCATCGACCAACTGGAACGCAGCGGCCACACGGACGAAGCTGACCGCCAGCCCAATCACGACCGCGTTCGCCGGCACATCCTTGAGGAACAAGGTGACGAGTTGGCGCGAAATGGCCCACATCACCAGCGCCATCGTCCCCATGAAACCGACGCCGATTACCCAAGCGGTCCAACCCGCGCGCCCAATCCCCTCTTCGTCATTGCGGCCCAGCGCCAGACCGACGCGGACCGTCGCCGCCTGGCCGAGGCCGAGCGGAACCATGAAGGTCAGCGCGGCGAGCTGAAGCGCGACGGCATGGGCGGCCACCGCGGGCGCGCCGATCCAGCCCATGAAATAAGCGGCAAGCGCGAATACGCCCATCTCAAGCGCCATCGTCACGCCGATCGGCCAGCCGAGACGGACCATCGCCACAGTTCTCTGCGCATCGAACCGCCACCAGTGCCCGAACAGGTGGAAGCGGCGGAACTGCCGATCGAGCACGATCACGAGAACCAGCGCCCCGCACATGATCAGCCAGGTTATCGTGCTGCCCAGACCCCCGCCGACCAGCCCCAGCGCGGGCAGCCCGAGATGACCGAAGATCAGCGACCAGCTGAGAAGCGCGTTGAGGCCGATCCCGGCAATGCTCAGCCACAGGACCACCCGCGGCCGCTCCAACGCGGACACGAAGCTGCGCAGCAGCTGGAACAGCAGCCACGGCGCGGCCGACCACATATAGGCGCGAAGGAACGTCTGGCCCTGGCTCGCAAGCTCGGGCGCCTGGCCGAAAGCGCGCATCAGGTCGCCGACATGCCACAGCAGCAGCCAGTACGGCGGCAGCGCGGCGGCCAGCAGCCACAGACCCGCGCGAAAGGTGCGGCGCACGTCGCGCACGGCATTGGAGCGCTGGCCCAGCGCCGTCGCCATCATCGGCGACGAGGCGGTGATCAGCCCGAGCAGGAACAGGTTGAAGGTGAAGGTCAGGTTGAGCGCCAGCGTCGCCGCGGCAAGCTGCGCCGCGCCGAGGCGGCCCATCAGCAGGATGTCGGTCGCCTGGATCAGCTGCTGGGTGAGGTTGGCGAGAATCAGCGGCCAGGCCAGCGCGAGCGTCGCCCGCAGCTCGCCCGACCAGGCGTCGCGTCGTTCTGCTGTTGGATTGGTCGCCGCGCTGCCCATCGCCGGGCCGTAGCTTCGCAATCGTGCATCGAAAAGGTTTGGCCGTTCGGCTCTGCCTCAGCTAGCTACGGCGCCAGTCTGTCGCGAGGCCCACAATGAAATTCGTCGGTGCAATCTGGAAACTGCTGGTCGGCATCAAGGACGCCTTGGTCCTGTTGCTGCTGATCATATTCTTCGCCGGTCTTTACGGCGCGCTCTCCGCGCGGCCCGCACCGGTCAAGGACGGCGTGCTCGACCTCGACCTCAACGGCAGCGTGGTCGAGCAGCCCGCGCGGCGCCAATGGACCGACGTCGCCGGCTCGCCCCGGATCGACCAGTACCGGCTGCGGGACCTGATCGCCGCGCTCGACAAGGCCCGGGACGACAGCCGCGTGAATGCGGTTGCGCTGGATCTCAGCGGTTTCTCCGGCGGTGGCGCGACCGCGGTCGGCGATCTCGCCGACGCCGTTCGCCGTGTGCGGTCGGCGGGCAAGCCGGTGGTCGCCTATGGCGTCGGCTATACCGATGACGGCTATGCGCTGGCCTCGGCCGCCTCGGAAATCTGGCTCAACCCGCTGGGCGGGGTGCTGATCACCGGCCCCGGCGGATCGAACCTCTATTACAAGGGCCTGCTCGACAAGCTCGGCGTAACCGCCAACGTCTATCGCGTCGGAACCTACAAGTCGGCGGTCGAGCCCTACATCCGCAACGACATGTCACCGGAAGCGAAGCAAAATTACACCGCGCTTGACCAGGCCCGGCTCGAAACGTGGAAGCAGGAGGTCAAGCAGGCGCGTCCCAAGGCCAATATCGACCTGTTCCTGACCAACATGAACGGGGCGATCGCGGCCGCCGGCGGCGACATGGCCAAAGCCGCCCTTGCCGCCGGCCTCATTGACCGAATCGGCGACCGGCACGCGTTCGAGGCGCGGCTCGCGGACCTCGGCGGCGGTCCGGGGGCGCGCGGCTCGGCGTTCAAACAGATTAAGCTCGGCTCCTACGTTGCCGACGTCGTCGATCGCTCGCCGAGCGGCCCGATCGGGGTCGTGACCATCGCCGGACTGATCGTCGACGGCAAAGCCGGCCCGGGCACGGCGGGCGGCGACACAATCGCCAAGCAGATCGAGGACGGCATCCGCAACAAGGGCATCAAGGCGCTGGTGGTGCGGGTCGACAGCCCGGGCGGCTCAGTGCTCGCCTCCGAGCGCATCCGCCAGGCACTGCTCGAAGCGAAGTCGAAGAAGATCCCGGTCGTCGTCTCGATGGGCAGCGTCGCCGCGTCGGGCGGCTACTGGGTCTCGACACCGGCCGACTTCATCTATGCCGAGCCGTCGACCATCACCGGCTCGATCGGCGTGTTCGGGGTGATTCCGAGCTTCCAGGGGACGCTGCAAAAGCTCGGCGTCGGCGCCGATGGGGTGAAAACGACGGCGCTGTCGGGCGAACCCGATTTGTTCAAGGGTCCGTCGCCCGCGGCCAGCCAGCTGATCCAGACCGGCGTCGAGTCGATGTACGGCCGCTTCCTCAACATCGTCGCTGAGGCGCGCCACAAGACGCCGCAACAGGTCGACCAAATCGCGCAGGGGCGAGTATGGGACGGCGGCACCGCGCGTCAGCTCGGGCTGGTCGACGGCTTCGGCGGCATGAGCGACGCGATCGCCAAGGCGGCGGCCCTCGCCCGCCTCGGCAATGAGCGCCGCGTGCGCTACATCGAATCCCAGCCGAACTTCCGCGACCAACTGGTCGAGGCGCTTGCCGACCGCAACGACGACGACGGCAGCGCCGGCCCGGCCGACGCTTTCTCGATGCTCGCGCGCCAGCCCGAACAGCAGCTTGCATCGGTGATCGCCGAGGTTCGCGCGATCATGGCGGGTCCAAGCATCCAGGCGCGCTGTCTCGAATGCCCGGCCATCGCCCCGGCGCGGGTCGAGCAGAAGGATTTGACGTTGCTGGGGATGATCAGGAGCTGGCTAGGCTGATCAGGCGGCCGCCGCTCGAACAGATAATTGATGGCGAACGAGGCCGCGACCCAGCACAGGCCCGCGGCGAAGCCCGCGCCGACTGCGCCGGCGAGCGGCATGGCCGAAGTCAGATGTGAATCGGTTTTCCTTGTACCGCCATCGCCGCTTCCTTGAGCGCCTCTGAGTGCGTCGGGTGGGCGTGGCAGGTGTAGGCAATGTCCTCTGATGTGGCGCCGAACTCCATCGCCAGCGCGGCTTCGGCGATCATCGTGCCCGCGACCGAGGCGATCATCCACACGCCGAGCACGCGGTCGGTCTTGGCGTCGGCGATGACCTTGACGAAGCCGTCGGGCTCGCGGTTGGTCTTGGCGCGGCTGTTGGCGAGCATCGGGAATTTGCCGACCTTGACCTCGCCATGCTCCTTGGCCTGTTCTTCGGTGAGGCCGACGCCGGCGATCTCGGGCATCGTGTAGACGACCGTCGGGATCACGTCGTGGTTCACGATGCCGGTCAGCCCGGCGATATTCTCGGCGACCGCGATGCCCTCATCCTCGGCCTTGTGGGCGAGCATCGGGCCGGGAATCACGTCGCCGATCGCCCAGATGCCGGGCACCGACGTGCGGAATTCGTGGTCGGTGTCGACCTGGCCGCGCGGGTTGACCTGGAGCCCCGCTTTGTCGAGTCCGAGCCCTTCGGTGTTGGGGCGGCGGCCGATCGAGACGAGGACCAGGTCGGCCTCGATCGACTCGGCTGCTCCACCCGCCGCGGGTTCCACGGTCAGCGTCACGGAATCGCCCTTGCGCTCGGCCTTGGTCAACTTGGTCGATAGCCGGAACTCGAGGCCCTGCTTCTTGAAAATCTTGTTGGCTTCCTTGCGGACGTCGCCGTCGAAGCCGGGCAAGATCTGGTCAAGGAATTCGACGACGATGACCTCGGCGCCTAACCGCCGCCACACCGAGCCCAATTCGAGCCCGATCACTCCGCCGCCGATCACGACCATGCGCTTGGGCACCTGCGGCAATTCAAGGGCGCCGGTCGAATCGACGATCCGTTCCTGGTCGATGGTGACGCCGGGTAGCGGAGTCACCGACGAGCCGGTGGCAATGACGATATTCTTGGCGCGAACAATGCGGTCGCCGACTTTGACCGTGTCGGCGCTCTCGAACGTCGCCAGGCCCTTGAGCCACTCGATCTTGTTCTTCTTGAACAGGAATTCGATGCCCTGCGTCAGGCCCTTGACCGCTTCCTTGCGGCTGCCGTGCATGGTGTCGAGGTCGAGCTCGACGCCGCCGGTTTTGACGCCCCATTTGGCGAGCGTTCCGTGCGCGGCTTCCTCGAACAGTTCCGAGGCATGCAGTAGCGCCTTGGACGGGATGCAGCCGACGTTGAGGCAGGTGCCGCCCAGCGTGTCGCGGCTTTCGGCGCAGGCAGTCTTGAGGCCGAGCAGCGCGGCCCGGATCGCGGCCACGTAGCCGCCGGGTCCGCTCCCGATCACCAGGACGTCGAAATCGTAGTCAGCCATATTCTTTCTTCCGTCATCCCCGCGAAAGCGGGGATCCCGCTTCCTTCTTTGGGGCATTAAACAGCGGGACTCCCGCTTGCGCGGGAGTGACGAGCTAGAGGTCTATTAGAAGTCTGGTCGGGTCCTCGATCGCTTCCTTGACGCGCACCAGAAAGGTGACCGCCTCGCGGCCGTCGATGATGCGGTGGTCGTAGGACAGCGCGAGATACATCATCGGCCGGGCGACGATCTGCCCGTCCTTGACCACGGGCCGCTCCTCGATGCGGTGCATGCCGAGGACCGCCGACTGCGGCGGGTTGATGATCGGCGTCGACAGCAAAGATCCGAACACGCCGCCGTTGGAGATGGTGAAGGTGCCGCCCGTCATCTCGTCGACGGTCAGCGTGCCGTCCTTGGCGCGCTTGCCATAGTCGGCGATGGTCTTTTCGATCTCGGCGAAGCTCATGCGGTCGGCGTCGCGGACGACGGGGACGACCAGGCCCTTGGGCGCGGATACAGCGACCGAGACATCGAGATAATCGTGATAGACGATCTCGTCGCCGTCGAGGCTGGCGTTGACCGACGGCACATCCTTCGCGGCAAGCGCGCAGGCTTTCACAAAGAAAGCCATGAAGCCCAGACGGATGCCGTGCTTCTTCTCGAACAGATCCTTGTAACGGGTGCGCGCGTCGATCACCGCGCTCATGTCGACGTCGTTGAACGTCGTTAGCATCGCCGCGGTGTTCTGCGCTTCCTTCAGGCGCCGGGCGATGGTCTGGCGGATGCGCGTCATCTTGACGCGCTCTTCCTTGCGCTGTGCCCCTGCGGAGGCAGGGGTCCAGTCCGCCCGCGGAGCGGGCGTTGAAGGCGCTGGCGGGGCTTTCGCCTCGGTCTGGGCCCCTGCCTGCGCAGGGGAACCGGATTTTTGCGCCTGGGCAGCCGCGATCACATCATCCTTGGTCAGCCGGCCGTCCTTGCCGGTGCCGCGAATGCTGGTCGGGTCGACATGGTATTCGAGCACCGCGCGACGAACCGCGGGTGACAAGGTGGTGATGTGGTCGTCGTCCTCGCGTTCCGCTTCGGCGACCGGCGCGGTCGCATCGTTGCGAAGCGCCGGGGTTTCGCCCGCACCCGCAGGATTTGTCGTCGAATCCGCGGCCGCCTGGGCAGGGCTCGGCGGAGCAGCAGCCGCGCCAGCGGTTGCAGTCTCGTCGATCCGCGCGATCACCGCGCCGACCGCGACATTGTCGCCTTCCTGGACCAGCTGCTCGGTCAGGACCCCGGCGACCGGCGACGGCACTTCGACGCTGACCTTGTCGGTCTCGAGGCTGGCGATCGGTTCGTCCGCAGCAACCGCCTCGCCGGGCTTCTTGAGCCACTGGGCGAGCGTGCCTTCGGTGATCGATTCCCCGAGCGCGGGGACTTCAACATCAGTGGCCACTGTTTTTCCTCATTCTGCCGCGACCGCTCCGGCTCGCTCGCTTGGTGTCCTGCTGTCCGCCTGGTGTCCCAACGCAGCAGCGATCAGCGCCGCCTGCTCGGCCGCGTGGCGTTTGGCGAGGCCGGTCGCGGGCGAAGCGCTCGCGTCGCGACCGGCATATTGCGGGCGCATGCCCTTGAACCCGGCGTCGGCGAGACATTGCTCGAGCAAATCCTCGACGAACAGCCAGGCACCGTTGTTCTTCGGTTCTTCCTGCGCCCAGATCAGGTCCTGGAGCTTCGGCATCGCCTTCAGGCGCTTGAGCAGGGGCTCGGACGGGAACGGGTAGAGTTGCTCGATCCGGACGATTTCGACGCCAAGGTCGCCGGCGGCATCGCGCGCTTCCATCAGCTCGTAGGCGAGCTTGCCCGAGCACAGCACCAGCCGCCGCGCCTCACCGTCCGCGGGCGGGTTGAGGTCGCTGAGGATGCGCCGGAAGTGACTGTCCCCGGCAAAGTCGCCGAGGCTGGACACTGCAAGCTTGTGCCGAAGCAGCGACTTGGGCGTCATCAGGATCAGCGGTTTGCGGAAATCGCGCCGCATCTGCCGCCTGAGGATGTGGAAATAATTGGCCGGCGTCGTGCAGTTCGCGACCTGGAGATTATCCTCCGCGGAGAGTTGCAGATAGCGTTCGAGCCGCGCCGAGCTGTGCTCCGGCCCCTGCCCCTCGAAGCCGTGCGGGAGCAGCATGACGAGGCCGCTCGCGCGCAACCACTTGGCCTCGCCCGCGGCGACGAACTGGTCGATGATGCTCTGCGCGCCATTGGCGAAGTCGCCGAATTGCGCTTCCCACAGCACCAAAGTCTGCGGGTCGGCGAGCGAATAGCCATATTCGAAGCCGAGCACGCCGAATTCGCTCAAGGGGCTGTCGCGCACCTCGAAGCGAGCGCCCTCGACCGTCGTCAGCGGGATGTATTTCTGCCCCGTCTGCTGGTCGACCCACACGTCGTGGCGCTGGCTGAAGGTGCCGCGGCCGCTGTCCTGGCCCGATAGCCGGACCCCGTGACCTTCGGCGAGGAGGCTACCGAAGGCGAGCGCCTCCGCGGTCGACCAGTCGAAGCCCTCGCCGGTCGCGAACATGTCCTTCTTGGCGTCGAGGATGCGCTGCAGCGTCTTGTGGATTGCAAAGCCGTCGGGAACGATCGTCAGCACCGCGCCGAGGCGTTGCGCTTCTTCCTCGCTGATGGCCGTCGGCGTGTTGCGGCGCCCGAGCACCGGCTCGTCGGGACGGCCGAGCCCAGCCCAGCGCCCTTCGAACCAGTCGGCCTTGTTGGGAAGGTACGAGACCGCGCCCTCAAACTGCTCCTCGAGGTGCGCAACATAATCCCTGGTCGCGGCGTCTATCCACGCCTGGTCGACCACGCCCTGCTCGATCAGCTTCTTGCCGTAGATCTCGCTGATCGGCGGGTGCTTTTTGATCGCCGCATACATGAGCGGCTGGGTGAAGCTCGGCTCGTCGCCCTCGTTGTGGCCGAAGCGACGATAGCACCACATGTCGATGACGATGTCGCGGCCGAAGGTCTGACGGAACTCGGTTGCGAGCTTGCAGGAGAAAGTGACCGCCTCAGGGTCGTCACCGTTGACGTGAAGGATCGGCGCCTGGATGCCCTTGGCGACGTCCGACGGATAGGGCGACGAGCGGCCGAACTGGGGCGAGGTGGTGAAGCCGACCTGGTTGTTGATAATGAAATGGATCGTGCCGCCGGTGCCGTAGCCGGGAAGCCCGGAGAAGCTCAGGCACTCCCACACCACGCCCTGGGCGGCGAAGGCGGCGTCGCCGTGGAGCAGGATCGGAAGCACGGTCTTGCCCTTCGCGTCGCCGCGGATGGTTTGTATCGCGCGGGCCTTGCCGAGCACGACCGGGTCGA
>JBDTZJ010000072.1:0-8538 GCA_040005255.1 Sphingomicrobium sp. | reverse complement strand
ACCCGCTGTTCCTGCTCGACGAGATCGACAAGCTTGGCCAGGATTTCCGCGGCGACCCGTCATCGGCGCTGCTCGAAGTCCTCGACCCCGAGCAGAACAACAAGTTTCAGGACCACTACCTGGAGCTCGACTACGACCTGTCGGACGTGATGTTCGTGACCACCGCCAACTCGCTCGACATGCCGCAGCCGCTGATGGACCGCATGGAGATCATCCGGCTCGAGGGCTATACCGAGGAGGAGAAAGTCCAGATCGCCAAGCGCCACCTGATCCCCAAGCAGATGGAGGCACATGGGCTGAAGGCCGACGAACTCGTGTTCAGCGACGAGGCGCTTCGCAAGATGATCCAGCATTACACGCGCGAAGCAGGCGTTCGCACGCTCGAGCGCGAGCTCGCCAAGGTCGCCCGCAAGTCGCTTCGCCAGATCCTCGAGGGCAAGGCGGAGAAGGTCGAACTCACCCTCGAAAACCTCGGTGATTATCTTGGGGTGCGGAAGTTCCGCTATGGCATGGGCGAGGAAGAGGACCAGATCGGCGCCGTCACCGGCCTCGCCTGGACCGAAGTCGGCGGCGAGCTCCTGACGATCGAGGCGGTCACGGTTCCCGGCAAGGGCCAGATCAAGACCACCGGCAAGCTCGGCGAAGTTATGCAGGAGTCGATCCAGGCCGCGATGAGCTTCGTCAAGGCGCGGGCCCCGGCCTATGGGGTCAAGCCGTCGATTTTCGCGCGCAAGGACATTCACATCCACCTGCCCGAGGGCGCAGTGCCGAAGGACGGCCCGTCGGCCGGCGTCGGCATGGTGACCGCGATGATCTCCACCCTGTCGGGGATCGCCGTCCGGCGCGATATCGCCATGACCGGCGAGGTCACGCTTCGCGGGCGCGTGCTGCCGATCGGCGGCCTGAAGGAGAAGCTGCTCGCGGCGCTCCGCGGCGGCATTACGACCGTGCTCATTCCGGCCGAGAACGAAAAGGATCTTGTCGAGCTTCCTTCAAGCGTGACCGAAGGGCTCGAGATCATACCGGTCGATCATGTCGACGAAGTGCTTGCGCGGGCGCTGGTCGCGCCGCTCCAGGCGATCGAGTGGACGGACGATGACGAGCGTGCGGCCGAGCCGCCGGTCCACCCGCCGGGCGGTGCGGGCGAGCCGGCCATCCGCCACTGACCGGGTGCGTTAGCCGCGCGGGCTCGCGCGGGTTCGGGAGAGTCCCGTGGTGAAACGCCGGATCGCAGTTGGAGCCACTGGACTCAAGCGGCGAGTCTTGCCTTAAGGACCAATGGTCCGCGCGTGCGAGTCTTGGCCGCCGGTGAGGGAGAGCGTCGGGCATGAACAAGCAGGAACTGATCGGTCACGTCGCTGACCGCTCCGGGCTCACTCGCAACGACGCAATGCGCGCAGTCGAGACAATGCTCGAATTGATCACCTCCACGCTCAAACGCGGCGATGAGGTGCGGCTGGTCGGCTTCGGCAATTTTTCGGTGACTCGGCGCAAGGCTTCGACCGGGCGCAATCCGCGCACCGGCGAACCGATGCAGATCAAGGCCAGTTCGCAGCCGAAATTCCGGCCGGGCAAGGTCCTCAAGGACGCCGTCCAGTAGCGCGCTGGACAGTTCCGCGCCGGTGATTATATCCGCGCACTCCTCGCGGGTCGGCGGGCGCGTAGCTCAGCGGTAGAGCACACCCTTCACACGGGTGGGGTCACAGGTTCAATCCCTGTCGCGCCCACCACGCCTCTTCGGGCGTGACATTCAGATCTCCAGATAGGCGGGCTGGAAGCTTCCGACGCGGCGCATCTCGGCCCAATCGACAAACTCGATGTCGCGGCCCTTGCGCCGGATGAGGCCATGCCGCTCCATGTCGGCGAGCACGCGGTTGACGTTGACCGAAGTCTGACCCGTGATGTCGGCAATCTGTTGCTGGGTGAACGGATTGGCCAGCCGGTCGTCACCGGCGTGCATGCGAACCGCGGTTTCGCACAGCAAATGAGCGACGCGCGCCGTCGCATCCCGCCGCCCGCAGTTCACCAGCCATTCGTAGCCGATGTCTTCGTTGCGCTGGAGGAGGCGGCAGAAGAATTGCTGCATTTCGGAAGATTGTTCGACCAGCGCATTGAAGTCGCGCGCCTGGCCGATCATGACTTCACTGCGCACGACGGCCTGGATGCCATGATGCGCCGGTCCGTTGCGCGGCAGGATGCCTTCGCCGGCAAAGCGGAGTGCGACGATCTGGCGCCCACCCGAGGCGTCGGGCTTGAACTTGGCGAGGATACCCGAACGCACGAACATCACTTCGTTGCGCGGTGCGCCCAGTTCGCGGAACGGGCGCCGCGGTTCGACCGCGACGAGGCGGTGCGGCATGGCATCGAGCAGATCCGCGAGGCGCGGCTCGAGCCCCGCCGAAACCAGGGTCTCGCGGAGTGATACAGCTCGTTCAGTCGACTTTGCGCGCCGACTCGCCATGCTATCTCCCCCCGTTGCGGACGATACGCCTGCGCAACGCCCGGCGCCAGCGGACGCAATTCGGGCGGCGGGGTCGACGTTAGTGCACGTGCACCTTTGCGCGCTCGGGCGCTATCCTTGCCTTCCCCACCCCGGCCCCTTAAGTGGCGCGCGCGGCCAAGGAACCCTTCTTTGTCGAAGCCGTGGCGATCGTAGCTCAGCTGGTTAGAGCACTGGTTTGTGGTACCAGGGGTCGGGGGTTCAAGTCCCCTCGGTCGCCCCATTTTTCAATTTCGGATCACCGGACTGTAAGCGCAAATGACGACGCCCTGGGGCCTGCCCGACTTCGACGCGCATGAGGAAATCCACTTCGTCTCCGACGAGAAGTGCGGCCTCAGGGCGATCATCGCCGTCCATTCCACGCATCTCGGACCGTCCGCTGGCGGCGCCCGGTTCTGGCACTATGCGCAGGATGACGAAGCGCTGACTGATGCGCTCCGGTTGTCGCGTGGCATGAGCTACAAGAATGCGATGGCGGGGCTTCCGCTCGGCGGCGGCAAGTCGGTCATCCTGGCCGATGAGAACCGGTCCAAGACGCCGGACCTGCTGCACGCTTTCGGCAAAGCGGTGGGCGGCCTGAGCGGGCGCTACGTGACCGCCGAAGACGTCGGAATGAATGTCGCCGACATGGTCGAGATCGCCCGTTCGACGAACTACGTCGCCGGTCTGCCGAATAGTGGCGGGGACGTTGGGGGCGATCCCGGCCCGCACACCTCGCTCGGCGTGTTCCTCGGCATCAAGGCCGCGGTGAAGCGCGCGCTCGGCAAGGACAATGTGTCGGGCCTGCACATTGCAGTGCAGGGTGCAGGCAGCGTCGCCACCGGCGTCGCGCTCCACGCCTGCGCCGAGGGCGCAAAGCTCAGCATTGCCGACGTCGATCCGGAGAAGGCGCAGAAGCTCGCCGACGCGACCGGTGGCAAAGTGGCTTCGCCAGACGAGATCCTTGGCCTCGAGGCAGACGTGATCAGCCCCAATGCGCTGGGGGCGATCCTGACCGAGCAGTGCATCGCGGCCCTGAGAACGCCGATCGTCGCCGGCGGCGCGAACAACCAGCTTGCACACCCCGAGGACGGGCGCCGGCTGCACGCCCGTGGCATCCTCTACGCCCCCGATTATGTGATCAACGCCGGCGGCATCATCAACGTCTGCACCGAATATCTGGGCGATGGCGACGCCAGTCTGGTTCGCCAGCGTATCGAGGGTATTCCGGTGCGCCTCGAGCAGATCTGGGCCGAGAGCCAGGAGAGTGGGCGCGATCCGGCCGCGGTCGCCGACGCTATGGCGCAGCGCCTCATCGGAAGGGCATAAGCAGCGGCGCAATGCACGCGCTCGCAAATCCGGCTCGCTTCCTGCGCTTCGCTCGCCCGGCCACGGCGTGGCTGCTGCTGATCGGCGCCGCTTTGGCGATCGCCGGAATGGCGGCGGGCCTGACGCTGACGCCGCCGGACTACCTCCAGGGGCAGACGGTGCGCATTCTCTACATCCACGTGCCGTCAGCCTGGCTCGGGATGGCCGGGTGGATCGGCATAGCCGCCGCCTCGATCAGCCAGCTCGTCTGGCGCCATCCACTGGCAGCGGTCGCCGGACGCGCCGTCGCCCCGGCCGGCGCGACCTTCGCCGCCATCTGCTTGATCACCGGATCGATCTGGGGTCGGCCGACCTGGGGCACATGGTGGGAATGGGACGGCCGGCTGACCTCGATGCTGCTCCTGTTCTTCCTTTACCTTGGCTACATCGCCTTGGCCTCGGCCGAGCGGGAACGCGGCGGGGAGGGGCGCATCGCGGCGCTCTATGGGCTGGTCGGTGCGATCAACTTGCCGATCATCCATTACTCGGTCCTGTGGTGGCGCACGCTGCACCAGGGCGAGAGTATCGGCCTCACAGGCTCGACGATCGACAATAGGATACTGTGGCCGCTGCCGTTGACGACGATCGGCTTCACCTGCCTGTTCGGAGCGGCGACGCTGATGCGCATGCGCGCCGAGCTCGCGGAGGCGAAGGTCGAGGCGCGGATGCGCAGGATGGGACGCGAATGAACCCGTGGCCGTTCGTCATCGCGGCATATGTTGTCGCAGTCGCGTTGACCGTCGCCCTCTTGCTTTGGGCGTTCGTATCGATGCGCCGTGCGGAAGCTTCGGCCGACGCGTTTAAGCGCAAATGAAACCGAAGAACCAGCGACTGGTGCTGGTGAGCGCGGCCCTGATCGCCGTGCTCCTCGCCGTCCTGCTCGCAATGTGGGGGCTGCGCGAGCGGGCGAGCTATTTCTACACGCCGGCCGATGTGGCGGCGGGCAAGGCGCACCAGGGCCAGGCGATGCGATTGGGTGGAATGGTCGAGAAAGGCTCGATCCAGCACGAGCCCGACGCCGTGACGATCCGCTTCGTCGTGACTGATGGCAAGGCGGCGACGCCTGTCGTTTTTCACGGAATTCCGCCTGAGCTGTTCCGCGAAGGCAGCGGAGCCGTCGCAGAGGGTCGCCTGCAAAACGGCATTTTCGTCGCCGACACGATCCTGGCGAAGCACGACGAACGCTACATGCCACCCGAGCTCGGCAATCTGTCGGCGGAGCACAAGGCTGGGAAGACGCTGGAGAAATGATCGCCGAAGCCGGCCTTGCGGCGCTGTGGCTCGCGGCGGGGCTCGCCGCTTTTCAGATGGTGCTGATGCTGCTGGCGCTGAAGAGCGACGTCGACGTCGTCCGGCCGATGCGCGCGGTCGCGGTCGTCCAGGGCGCGCTGACGCTCATCGCCTTCGCCATGCTGCTGCTGGTGTTCGCCCGCAGCGACATGTCGGTGAAGCTGGTGTTCGAGAACAGTCACAGCGCCAAGCCCTTCATCTACAAGGTCGCGGGCGCGTGGGGGAACCACGAAGGCTCGATGCTGATGTGGGTGACGATCCTCGCCGTCGCTGGTGCATTCGTCGCCTTGTTCTCGCGTCGGACCAGCGAGCGGACGCTGATCGCCGGCCTCGGCAGCCAGGCCGTGCTGGCGCTCGGCTTCTATGCCTTCCTGCTGATCGCCTCCAACCCGTTGGCGCGACTGTTTCCAGCGCCGCCGGACGGTCGCGGGCTCAATCCGCTGCTGCAGGACCCGGGCTTGGCGTTCCACCCGCCGACACTTTATCTCGGCTATGTCGGCCTCTCGGTCGCCTTCAGCCTCGCCGTCGGCGCACTGTTGACCGGGGAAGTCGACAGCCGCCTCGCTCGTGCAATGCGGCCGTGGGTGCTCGGCGCGTGGGTCCTGCTGACGCTGGGCATCACGGCGGGCAGCTACTGGGCTTATTACGAGCTCGGCTGGGGCGGCTATTGGTTCTGGGACCCGGTCGAGAATGCGTCGCTGATGCCGTGGCTTGCGGCGACCGCATTGCTGCATTCGATCAACGTGCTGGCCGCGCGCGGAGCGCTCAAGGCCTGGACGATGATGCTCGCGGTGATCGCTTTCTCGATGTCGATGGTCGGCACCTTCCTGGTCCGCTCGGGAATCCTGACCTCGGTCCACGCCTTCGCGATCGATCCTGAGCGCGGCACTTTCCTCCTGGCCCTGCTCGCGATCTATGTGGGCGCCGCATTCATCCTGTTCGCTGTGCGCGGCGCGGCGCTGAAGGAAGGCGCGCCCTTCGAACTGATCAGCCGTGAGAGTGGGCTGGTGATCAACAACCTGCTGCTGAGCGTCATCCTCGGGGTCGTCTTCCTCGGCACGCTCTATCCGTTGTTCGTCGAGGCCGTCAGCGGCGAGAAGCTGTCCGTTGGGGCACCTTATTTCAACGCGGTCGCGGGGCCGCTGGCGTTGCTGCTTGCCGCGCTAGTCGGGATCGGTCCGCTGCTGAGCTGGCGGAGGCAGCGGCGGCCGGTGTTCGGACAGCTCAAGCTGCCGGCACTTCTCGCAGCCAGTGCGCTGGTCATCACCATCATCCTCGCCCCTGCTATCGGCATCCTGCCGCGCCTCGGCTTCACGGTTGCGGCATTCCTCGCAGCGGCGAGCGTCCTGCCGCTCACGGGCCGCAATCCGCTGCGCGCTCCGTTCGCGACCTGGGGCATGGTCGTCGCGCATTTTGGCATCGCTGTCGCGTTAACCGGCATGGCGGCCAATGCGGCGTTCAGCAGCGAACGGCTCGCCATCGCCAAGCCCGGCGAAACGCTGAACGTCGGCCCATGGCTGGTGCAGCTCAAGGACGTCACGCCGACAGCTGGCAAGAATTACACCGCGCTCGAGGCCGAGTTGCGCGCAACACGCGGCGAGAAATTCATCGTGCTCAACCCGCAGACGCACTACTATAGTGACCCGCCGACCGAGACCAACGAGTCCGCGATCCGGACCTTCTGGAACGGGCAACTGTACACCGTTCTGGGCAGGTCGGACCCGTCGGGCGGGTGGCAGCTCAGGCTGTGGTGGAAGCCGTTCGTGACCTTGATCTGGGCCGGAGGCGGATTGATCGCATTCGGCGGCGCACTGGCGCTGCTCGGGCGAATCTTGCGGCGTCGCCGCCGCCGCGAACCTGACTGGCGGACACGCTACATATGAGCCGCGGTCTGCGCCTGGTCCCGATCGTGCTCCTGATTTGGATGGTGGCCGGGCTCGCCTGGCGGCTGGTGAAGCCGTTCGATCCCGCCATTCAATCGCAGCTGGTGAGCCGCGAGCTTCCGACCTTCGCGCTCGCCCCGGCTGTTCCGGGAAAGCCCGGCCTGGCTTCGACCGACCTTGCAGGTGGAGAACCGCGCTTGCTCAACATCTTTGCGAGCTGGTGCGTCCCGTGCGTGGGCGAGGCGACGGTCCTCAACGAGTTGCGCCGGCGCGGGGTCAAGATCGATGCGATCGCCGTGCGCGACACCCCTGAAGCCGTCGCCGCATTCCTCAACCGCCACGGCGACCCGTACGAGCGGATCGGCGCCGACCCTCAAAGCAATGTCCAGATCACGCTTGGTTCGTCGGGCGTACCGGAAACCTTCGTGGTCGATGGACGGGGAATAATCAGGCATCAGTATGTCGGGCCGCTCAGCGCATCGAACATTCCAGGGGTCCTGACGCAGCTGAAGGGGGCCAAATGAGGCCGGCAATCGTCGCTTTGCTCGTCGCCCTGGCCCAGCCGCTGCTTGCGGACAGTAACCTGCCGCCGGCTTATTGGGCCAACCGCCAGCTTCCGAACCCTAGCCAGGAAGCGCAGGCGCAGGCGCTGATGGCCGGGCTCCGCTGCCTCGTCTGCCAAGGCCAGTCCATCGCCGATTCCGACGCCGAGCTTGCGGGCGACATGCGCGACCTCGTCCGGCGCCGGATCGCCGCTGGTGAAAAGCCGAGTGCCATCCGCGCCTGGCTAATCCAGCGCTACGGCTCATGGATCAGCTACAAGCCGACCGACGAGCCCGCCGCCTGGCCGCTGTGGCTCGCGCCGTTGGTGTTGTTGCTGATCGGCGGCTGGCTGGTCCGCCGGCGCATCCGCCTGAAAGCGAACGACTGATGGGCTGGCTGATCCTCCTGCTCCTCGCAGCCGCGAGCCTTGGCTTGCTGTGGGTGCTTGGCGTTCGCGGCGGGCTGCTGACGGCGAGCGCGGCGGCGCTCTTTCTCGGCGCCTCGGGATATGCGCTGCAGGGCAGGCCGGACGTCCCGGGCGCGCCGGCGGCGATCGGCGACGCGCACGACATATTCCTGCTGACCGACGCCCGCCACGCGTTCTTCGGCCATTTCGCGCCGGGCGAGAGCTGGCTGCGCATGTCAGAGGCGCTCGAACGCGACGGAAACAGCGAGGACGCCGTCGGCATCCTGCAAAATGCCGTGAAACGATATCCGGGCGATCCGCAATTGTGGATCGGCCTTGGCAATGCGCTGGTCGACCACGCCCGGGGCCTGACGCCTCCGGCCGAGCTTGCCTACCGGCGCGCCGCGCAGATGGCGCCCGGCCATCCCGGAGCGCCCTTTTTCTACGGCCTCGCGCTCGCCCGCTCCGGCGACCGGCAGGGCGCGGTCACAACGTGGCAGGAGATCCTCAAGACCGCGCCTCCCAATGCCGAATGGCGGCCGCTGGTCGAGCAGGGCGTCGCGGCGCTC
>JBDTZJ010000071.1:0-8595 GCA_040005255.1 Sphingomicrobium sp. | reverse complement strand
GCATGCACACCCACATGTCGATCTGGAAGGGCAAGAAGCCGTTGTTCGCCGGCAACGGCTATGCGGGTCTCTCGGAGACCGCGCTCTACTTCATCGGCGGCGTAATCAAGCACGCGCGGGCGCTGAACGCCTTCACCAACCCGACGACCAACAGCTACAAGCGCCTGGTCCCGGGCTTCGAAGCGCCGGTGCTGCTCGCTTATTCCAGCCGCAACCGCTCGGCCTCCTGCCGCATTCCCTACGGCGCCGGCGAGAAGGCCAAGCGAGTCGAGTTCCGCTTCCCCGACGCTCTCGCCAATCCCTACCTTGCCTACTCGGCGCTGCTGATGGCCGGCCTCGACGGGATCCAGAACCGCATCCATCCCGGCGACCCGATGGACAAGAACCTCTACGACCTGCCGCCGCAGGAGCTGGTCAACGTCCCGACCGTCTGTGGCTCCCTGCGTGAAGCGCTCGTCAGTCTACAGAACGACCGCGCCTTCCTTACCCGCGGCGACGTGTTCAGCGACGATCAGATCGACGCTTACACAGAACTGAAATGGGAAGAGGTTATGCGTTGGGAGACGACGCCAAGTCCCGTCGAATTCGACATGTATTATTCCGCTTAAATTTAAGGTACCATCGAACTTTCGGGACGCCGATGGGGGGAACCCTCCCACCTTCCCTTTCCTCCCATCGGCATCATCTCCGTTTCGGACTTTCCCTCCACACGTCCGTAAGGCGCCGCGGTCCAAGTCTGTGCCGTGCGGACCGGCACCGGCTGGTCGAGGAGCGGGTGCGAATCACCTGGGGCGGCGCGGATCACGAGCTCGAGGGCTTCATGAAGCGCTGACGCGCTCGTAGATCACGCCGACCTTGTCGCGCGCCACCAGCCGCCATTCCGGCGAGCGCGCGATCACCGGGATAAGCTTGCTCTCAACGGGAAGCATCGCCCAGCGGATGTCCCAGCGCCGCACCGCCTCCGCGAATGCGTTCCCGTCGCCGTGGGCGATGCGGGCATAGCCGACGACCAGCTCGTCGCCGTACATGTCGCCGCGGCCGTCGACATAGGGACGGATGCCCGCGAGGATCAGCGGGCCGCCCATCGAATAGCCGTTGAGCACGTGCTGGGAGCGCAGCTCCCTTGGCACCGCCGCGATGAGTTTCCACGGATTGGCCTCATTGTCGGGCGGCTGGAGTGGCATGATCGCCCGCACGGCGACCAGCAGCGCGGCTGCTGCAAGCGCGATCCGCCCGGAGAGCCGGTCGACGGCGGATGCAAGCTCCGCACCGCGGCCGAAACCCTGTGGCAGAATCATCGCGGCGACGATCGCCAGCATCGCTTGGTGGCGCACCTGGAGCAGGGCAAGGGCGAGCATCCCGGCGAGCAACAGCCAGCGCACCCACGGCAGGCGCGGCCGCTTCCACAGGATCAGTCCGAGGGTGATGGCGAGCACGGCGAAGAAGAACGGCGTCAAACCCGGCGTCGACGGTTTCCACTCGTCGATCAGCGGCAGCATCTTGAGCTGCGTGAAGCGGAGCGGATGAAGCACGCCTTCGAGGCCATTGCCGTTGATCAGACAGGCCAGTCCGCAGGCGATGCCGAAGACGAGCCACTGGCGGAACGCGCGCGGCTTGTCGGCTGAATCGACCAGCGCCTCGAGCCCGAAGGCGGCGGCGATGGCGAGGCCGAAGACAAAGCTGCCGTGCAGGTTCGCCCAGACGATCATCAGCGCGGCGGCGAGCAACGGCGGGGCGCGATCCTGCTCGCGGGCGCGGAGCATCAGCAAGGTCCACAAGGCGAGCAGCGGCCAGGTCAGCACGTGCGGCCGCGCCAGCAGCATCGGAATCAGCACGAAGTCCATCGCCACGATCGGCAGCAGCGCCGCGCGGACCCACCGGCTCGCGTTCATGTAGACGATCGCGTGGAGCGCCATCAGCGCCGCGGTCACCAGCGCCGCGATGCCGGCATAGCCCGCCAGCCGGTAGGCGCTGGCGTAAAGCAGTTCGGCGAGCCATTCGATCGGCACCCACGGTTTCCCGAACCAGGTGTAAGAGAACGGGTCGGTCTGGGGGATCGCCCGATGGTCGAGGATCCACTGGCCGGTGGCGATGTGCCAACTGACGTCGCCGTCGTTGAAGATCGTCTGCGAGCTTCCGAGCACCGCCGGGATCAGGAGCACGGCAACGAGCAGTGGGAGGTTGATGCGTGCCTTCGGCTCGGCCGCGACAGCGCTCGCCATCAATCGTCCCGAGTCATCGGGTGCGCGCCCTCTCCGCCGCCCGGCTGCCGTAGATCGCGTAGAGGACTAGGCCGATCACCTGTGCGCCCAGGAAGAACAATTGCGTGCGGCTGGGCAGGCTGATGAACAGATAGATGCAGCCGGCAATGCCGCCGAGGCCAACCAGCCACGGCAACGGCGCGCGGAACGTGCGCTCGGCATTGGGCTCGCGGCGGCGAAGCACGAGCATCGCGGCGCACACCGCGACGAATGCGGCGAGCGTCCCGGCGTTGGCCAGCGCAGCGATGCTGGCGAGGGGGATGAGCCCGGCGAAAACCGAGGTCACGATCGCGGTGAAGATGGTGATCCGGACCGGCGTCCCCCGCTTCGACACCCGCGCGAGATTGCTCGGTAGCAGGCCGTCGCGCGCTACGGTGAAGAAGATCCGGCTCTGCCCGTAGAAGAAGGCGAGGATCACGGTCGGCAACGCGATTACCGCGGACGCGCCGAGCACCCGCGCCGCCCACGGCTGGCCGATGTCGCGCAGGATCAGCGCTAAGGGTTCGGCGCTGCTGGCGAAGCCGGTGGTAACGACCGCGCCGATGGCAGCGGCGGCGACGACCATGTAGATGAGCACGCAGACCGCCATCGATCCCACGATGCCGATGGCGAGGTCGCGGCTCGGGTTCTTGGCCTCTTCGGCCGCCGTCGCAATCGCATCGAACCCGTAGAAGGCGAAGAAGATGATCGCCGCCGCGGCCATCACGCCGACCTCGCTGCCGGGCGGGCCCGACTTGGGAAAGCCGAAGGGCATGAACGGGTGGAAGTGGTCGGCGTTGAACACCGGCAATGCGACCGCGACGAACAAGGCGAGCGCGGCAATCTTGATCGCCACCAGCACGGCATTCAGCGTCGCGCTTTCGCGCGTTCCGGCCATCAGCAGGCCCGCGACCACCCAGATGATGAAGATCGCGGGCAGGTTGATCACGCCGCCGAGCGCGGGGCCCTGGACCAAAGCGTCGGGCAGGCCGAGGCCGACCGAATTCAGGAAGCCTGCGGCATATCCCGACCAGCCGACCGCGACAGCGCTGACGACCAAGGTATATTCGAGGATCAGGGCGACGCCGATCATCCACGCGATCAGCTCACCGAACACGACGTAGGAGTAAGTGTAGGCCGATCCCGACGCCGGAATCATGGTCGCGACCTCGGCATAAGCAAGCGCGGCGCAGGCGCAGATCGCGCCGGCGATAGCGAAGGAGAGAATGACCGCAGGCCCTGCTTTGCCGGCGCCGACTCCAATCAGGGTCAGGATGCCGGTGCCGACGATGGCGCCGACACCGAGCGCGACGAGGTGCGGCCAGGACAAGGAGCGCTTGAGCCGATGCTCCTCGGGCATGTCTTCGCGAGCGACGACGATCTTGCGAACGTTCCAGTTCTTCATGCGTGCGAGCTCCCCTTTCCCCTCGCTCAGACCGTAGCGCGGCAATCAATCGGCGCAACTGGACAAGCCGCGAAGTTGACAAAGTTGACACTATGTACGTGCGCGTGCGCTACTCCGGAGAGGGCAGAACCAAATCGCAAATGTCGGGAGATCGGACGCGCGCCGCATCGACCATCCTAAGGCACAAATGGGCGGCTGTAAGACAGGCTTTTTTGCATCGGTGCTAAAGTCTGCTTTCGACCCATTCCGGACATTAGACCGTTAAGAGCTGCGGTGGTCCCACAACGGGACTGCGTCTGTCTGGGCCCCTGTGTTCGGACAACAAATGGCGATAAATGCCCTCGCAATTTGGGGTTGGTGCAGCATGGCTGACTATCGCGTGTATAGCTTGGATGAGTTCGGAAAGATCAACTACGCTGAGGGGATATCGGCGCCGAGCGACACAGCGGCCATTGCGCTGGCGCGGGAGATCCGGGCCAACGCTCGGAAGTGCGAGATTTGGCAGGGCCGTCGGCTTGTCGCGACGGTCGCCGGATCGGGTGTGGTTCAACTCGATACCCAAAGATAGTGAAACCTCTTGTTGAGGCGTCCTGCCGCCTTGTCGAGCGGGGCTGCGCAGGGCCTCTTCGCCTCGGCAGCTGCGAGTTAGTCGGCGTGGATGCCGGCTAAAGCCCCACGCGCGACCTTCGAAAATACCTACGGTGTCGGCAGCTCGAGCGGGGCGAAGTTGGCGTGCACCAGCATCCAATTGGCGCCCTGCTTCACGTAAACGCGGGTTGATTTGGTGTTTTGGGGCTTGGTCTTGCCGTCAGCTCCGACACGGATTCCAACGAAGTTGTAGGTTAGGATCGCCGTGTTCCCATAAACTTGCACACGGGAGTTCTGCATTTCCGAGAAAACCCGCTTGTCGTAACGCGAGATCGCGGCCATGCGCAGCGCCACCTCTTTCCCGACAAGCAGAGTCGGGTAATCCGCGTTGAACTCAGTGTAATCGTCTGCCAGCGACGCCATTTGCTGGGCGGGAGGTTGACCGGCGGTATCGGATGCCCACTGAGCGCGCGCAAGGGCGATGACTTCGGCCGCGACCTGCGGATTTTCGGCGGCCGAGACTGGTGTGCTCAGCGCCATCAGCATGGCGATCGCTGCGGCGCTTGCGCCGCGAGCGAGAGCGGTCAGGTTCAACATTGAGATTTCCTCTTCGGTTGAAGGCGGAGGGCATATTTGCGGCAGGACAAATCAGCCCCCAAGGCTGCCGCAGTCATTGGCTGGACGCAATCGTTGCCTGAGTCAAAGACCATTAAACTACCTGGCAACCACAGGTAAAAAAACGGAGCGCAGGTAACTGAAAGCTGCGCCTATGCGGATTCGCTTTCCATCCGTTCCAGACATTGGTGGCTTAGGTCGGCTTTCCACTCATTCCTGCCGCTAGGCGCTAGTGGCGGCTTTCGACCCATTGCGGACTTTAGCTGGTCAGCTACACGTTTGGCCCAGGGGGCCTCAGCGATGGATCGCTTACCTGGCTGGATAGACCGCGACAGCCGCGAAACAACTTCATACCCCGCTATCGTCACGTTGGCTGAAGGACAACGTCTGCCAGTGACTATCACGAACATTTCGAACGAGGGGTGCCAAGTCGAGTGCGCGGAAACTCTCCCGATCGGTCAGACCGTACGAATTGAGCTTGCAGGCGACATCAAGGCAGATGCGAGCGTTCGTTGGGCAATCGTCGGCCGCGCTGGACTACGGTTCTTTTTGCCCTTCGAGTGAGTGACCGCCCGTGATTAGTCCCGCGGCGGCCAAGCAAAAAGTCCGCTCTCCACCCATTGCGGACTTTAGCCGCTTAGCTCTGCTTTCGACCCAAAGGCGACATAAGCAGCGTGTGAAGCGCGAGCCGAATAATCAGGATTCCACCGCGTCGCTTTGGTATTATCATGCCGCCGTGAGCTGTTGGCCGGTCGGCACGGGTATGCTTAGGACCGGCAAGGAGGATGTGTGAGCGCGGAAAATTGGCACGAAGAGCGAGACAGGCTGGCGCTGCTCATCGAAGGCATTGAGACCGGCAAGATCACTCACATCGACGAGGCCGATTTACGACAGCTTCAGGCAACGAATCCCGAAAATGTCGCGTTGCTAAAAGAGCGACTTGCAAAGCTGAACGGTCGCCTCGGGGACGGCAGCTCCTAGGCAGTTCAGCTCCAGCCCCGAGCTGAACGTTGGCACGCGAAGCGCTGTGCGCGAAATCCTGTCGACATTGACGCAGGACAAGTTGAAGCGCTTCTGTTGCGAGGGGGCTGACTGGGGGCCGTCTACGTCCCCTTTTCCACCTCTAAATGTCCGCATGCCGCCCAAGCCGGACGTTCTGGGCACACCTTAGGTATCCGATATCAGCGGCTCTGGGACGCTTTGATACGAGCGTCCGCAGCTTCTTTGATGGCGTCGGCCTGCATGTCACCTTGTTTGCGGATGATATCCGCTTCCTTGGCGAGGGCCGCAGCTCGGACTTTCAAACGTTCTCCCGTGAGACCGCCCCTTTGCTCGGCCTCAATATTAAGTGCATCGGCTTGCTGTTGTAAGCGATCTGCTTGCGTCTTAGCCTGGTTCTCGATCGCAGAACCGCGTTGTTGCGCGTCCTTCCGTAACATATCGGCCTGCTGCTGCTCGGGTGTCCGCTGACAAGCGGTCGCCAAAGCGATCAAAACAAGAGGGAGCGACCTGCGCATTCAGCACCTCATCACGGCCTTCACTTCACATGGAGAGAAGCCGGCCGAAAAACGACCGGTAGCGGCGCAATGCGACGCGCAGATCCTCAGTGGAAACGGCATCGCCGCGGTCCCATTGACCTTCTAGCTGAGAACGCTCGCGGGCAAAAGTTTCTGCCAGCCGCTTCATCGCTAGAGCAACCAGGCTGTCGGCCTGTTCGACCGCTTTGCGCGGCTCGTCCACGAAGCCGGCCTGAATTGTATCCCAGCGGCTGCGAAGCTCGTTGGCATCTTCCGACGGAAACAAAGGCTCTGCGCCCTCATCGGGTTGCCGGTTCGGCGCAATGATCCCCTTCTGCTGGTCGACAGTTTGGGACTGGCCGCCCGCGAGATCGGCAGTGGTCAGGGTGTCCTCGCCTGTCAGGGGCGTACCGTCGTCGTTTCTGACTTGCTGCGTCACTTGACCTTCTCCCTGGTAGGATGCGCTTCTGTCGCCCTAATCCGGGCGACTTTCTCGCCAGCATCTTTGCCGCCGATCGCAGGTGCATCCGGCGCCTTCGCATCGGTCACCAGGTCTTCGAACAGCGACCGGTAATGGATCATCGCCAGCCGCAAATCCTCGGTATTTGCCTGCCCCCGCTCATGACGCAGGGCGATCTCGTGGGCGGCGCGATAATTTTGTACGACGTCAGGGTGATCGACGGATATGTCCGCGGATATCTGTTCGAAATCGCTAACCGGATAACCGCGTGCCGACATTACTTCAGCGAGAAGCGAATCGGCGTGGCCGATCGACCCTTCCGGATCATCCACGAACTCCGCCTGCACATTTTGCCAAGACCGGGTGAATCGGGCGCGATCGCTCGGCTCTAGCGGGCGAATTGACAAGCTTTTCACCCGCTTTTCTCGCTCAACGAGCTTGGCTTCGGCTTTGCTCTTGCCCCCGCTTTCCTTCACCGCTCGGTCGTATTCGGGTCCGAACCGCGAGCGAAGCTTGTCTGATCGATGCCGCTGGAAATAAAGCAATCCGCCAAGAGCGAGCACGATTACGACCAGCACGGCTATGATGATTGTCGGATCCATTTCGATCGCCTCCAGCCAGCGCGCCAGACAGAAGTTTGCGCATTCAGTGGCGCGTCGGAGCAACGGCTTGGCCGAGGCCTAAGTTCCCTGCGGGCCCGGCTTGGGGACGATCCTTCTAATGTCCGCTTTCGACCCATTGCGGACATTGCGTGCGAGGTGGATGGCACCGCCCCGGTTCGGACCCAAGGGGTGCTGGAAGTCGATTACTTTCCTATCCCGCCAAACACTGCTCAGCCGTGATCGGCCCGATGGTGTACGTGTCCGATCGTGCATCAGGGCGTGGTAGGCGGTCGCCAGTGCAACAACTGCGATTACGGTAATTCCTCGCTTGGTCGCCCGCCAATTGGGGCAGAGGTGAGATAGTGCGATCCTGCCAGGCATGATAAATTTGCGTGACCGAACCTTGTAGCCCATTGTCCCCCGTCGGTGCTTCGCTTGGCGGTCGCCGGATGGCTAGGGGGCCGTATACATGACCGATTTGGCGATCGATACGTCGGTTACCCATCCTCCCTTTCGAGCCCCGCTCTCGCCCGCCGAAGCCCGCCGTGCGGTCGCTGCCGCGTCGGTCGGCAACGGCCTTGAGTTCTACGACTTCGTCACCTTTGCCTTTTTCGCCATCCAGATCGGCCACACCTTCTTCCCGGGCGGCAGCGCCTATCTGAGCCTGATGGGCGCGCTGGCGACCTTCGGCGCAGGCTTCATCACCCGCCCGATCGGTGCCTGGGTGCTGGGCGGCTATGCCGACCGCGTCGGGCGCAAGCCGGCGATGCTGTTTTCGATGACGCTGATGGGCGTGTCCATCGCCGTCCTCGCGCTGACGCCTGGCTATGCCACGATCGGCATCGCCGCGCCGATCATCGCCATCGGCGCGCGCCTGGCGCAGGGCTTCGCGCTCGGCGGCGAGGTCGGCTCGGCAACCGCCTATATGATGGAGGCGGCGACGGAGGATCGACGCGGCTTCATGGTCAGCTGGCAAGGCGCGACGCAGCAGGTCGCGCTCAGCGCGGGCGCATTGGTCGGATTGCTGCTGGCGCTGTTTCTCTCGGCCGAGCAACTGGACAGCTTTGGCTGGCGCATTGCGTTGCTGATCGGGGTCGTCATCGTGCCGTTCGGCCTGATGATCCGCCGCAGCCTGCCCGAAACACTACCTGAAGCCGGGCCCGTCGCC
>JBDTZJ010000070.1:0-8612 GCA_040005255.1 Sphingomicrobium sp. | reverse complement strand
ATGAATGGGCGCCCGACGGAAAGTCGGTGCTCGCGCCGGTCGACGGCGATCTCTACCTGGCCGAAGCCGCCAGCGGCTCCGTGCGGCGGCTAACCAATACGCCAGCGACCGAGATTGACGCCCACGTGTCCGAGGCCGGCCGCTACGTCAGCTTCGTCCGCGACCAGAACCTCTATGCGATCGACCTGTCGACCGGCACGGAAAGGCCGTTGACGACTGACGGTAAGGCCAACGTCACCTGCGGCACCGCGGAGTTCGTCGCACAGGAGGAGATGGACCGGCACACCGGCACCTGGTGGGCGACGGGCGACGGGCGCGTCGCAGTCGAATGCTATGACGAGACCAACGTGCAGGTCGTCACTCGCGCGGCGATCGGTGCGAACGGCACCCGGGTCTTCGACCAACGCTATCCGGCAGCTGGCACGCCCAACGTCACGGTGACCTTGTGGATCATCGACGCGGTAAGCGGCGGCAGGGCGAAGGTCGATCTTGGGCCCGACCCGGACATCTATCTCGCCCGCGTCGACTGGGCGAAGGACGGCCGCACCCTGTTCGTCCAGCGCGAGAGCCGCGATCAAAAGCGCCTCGACATGCTTGTGGTCGATCCGGCAACCGGAGGCAGCCGCATCCTCTTTTCTGATACGGGGAAGACCTGGATCAACCTCAACGACGATTTCCGGCCACTGCACGACGGCAGCCTGATTTGGGGCTCAGCCCGAACCGGCTTCCATCATTTGTATCGATTTGCAAACGGGCAGTGGACGCAGCTCACGCACGGCGATTGGGCGATGGCCGGGCTGGTCGGCGTCGACGAGGCCCATCACCGGCTCTTCTTCACCGGCAACAAGGACGGCGTACTCGAAAGCCACGTCTACTCGGTCGACTATCTCAATCCGGGCGAGCCCCAGCGGCTGACCGAGCGGGACTATTGGAACAGCGCCGAGATGGACAAGGCGGGGACGCGGCTGCTCGTCACGCGCTCGTCGCCGCAGCAGCCCTCGCAAGTCTATCTTGCCGATACCAACGGCAAGCGGATCGAATGGGTCGAGCAGAACAAGTTGGACGCCGGCCACCCCTATGCGCCCTATCTCGCCGCGCATCGGCCGGCGAAGTTCGGGACGCTCAAGGCCGCGGACGGCAGCACGCTTTATTGGGAGATGATCACGCCGCCGCTGAAGGCCGGGCGCAAATATCCCGTTTATTTCGAACATTATGGCGGGCCCGGATCGCAACAGGTGAAGCGCGCCTGGATGAACCCGATGGCCCAATATTGGGTTAGCAAGGGCTGGATCTATTTCCAGGTCGACAATCGCGGCTCGCCCAATCGCGGCGCGGCGTTCGAGGACCAGATCTACCATGCGATGGGCGCGGTCGAGGTCGAGGACCAGGCGACGGCCGCGCGCTGGCTTCAAAAGCAGCCATTCGTCGACCGCAAGCAGATCGCCATCGCCGGCTGGTCATATGGCGGATACATGAGCCTCAAGATGCTCGAACAAGCGCCGAAGGGCCTGTACGCGGCGGCGATCGTCGGTGCGCCAGTCACCAAGTGGGAGCTGTACGACACCCATTATACCGAGCGCTACCTGGGCAACCCGGCGAGGGATCCGAAGCCTTATCAGAACTCGGACGCGCTCGACGACGCATTGAAGATCGAGGAGCCGTTGCTGCTCATCCACGGCATGTCGGACGACAATGTCGTGTTCCAAAACTCGACACTCCTGGCCGACAAGCTGCAGGCTGCCGACAAGCCCTTCGACATGATGTTCTACGTCGGCCAGACCCACCGGCCGGCGGGCGAGGGCCGCCAGGCGCACGTCCAGAAGACGATCGAGCGCTTCCTCGACGAGACAGTGCTCGGCAAGCGGGCCAATTAGCGGCTGCGCCGTTCGCGGATCGCGTCGCGGTCAATGAGCCGTGTGTAGAGGTGCCAGGTCGAATAGCCGAGCCAGGGAAGCACGAAGGCGAGCCCGACGAACAGCGGGATCGACCCCAGTGCCAGCAGAGCTGTGACGATGATGCCCCAGCGGATCATCTCACCCTTGTTGGCGTGCGCCGCACGCCATGAGGTCGAGACCGCCTCCGAGGCGCTGACGTTGCGGTCGACCAGCATCGGCAACGAGACGACGCTCAAGGCCAACACTGCCCAGCCGAAGACCGCGCCGACGGCGCCGCCGATGGCGATCAGTGCTCAGCCGCGCGGCGTAGTGAACACGATTGCCAGGAACTGGGGCACCGACTGCGGCGTCGTCCAGCCGAAGAGCAGGGCGTAGAGGACGCCGGCGGCAAGCAGCCAGGCGAAGAAGATCACGAGCAGCAGGCCCGCGACCATTCCCATGTCGTCCACCGTCGGCCGTTTGCGCACGTCGAGGAAGTTGAACCAGTGGACCTCCTCTCCCGCCTCGCGCCTGCGGGCGAGCTCATAGAAGCCGGCTGCGGCCACTGGACCAAGGAGCCCGACCCCGGCGACCACAGGGAAGAAAAAGGGCAGCAGCGGCATGTTGGTGGTCATCACCACCGCGGCGAGGCCGATCAAGGTGTAGATGAGGCCGGCAAAGAACAGATCGCCACGCAGGTCGAGGAAATCCTCCCATCCCTGCTTCAGCGAGGAGCGCAGGTCGTCATCGGTGATGCTGCGAACGGGAATTTTCTTCGTACGCGCGGAACGCGATGCGGACACAGTCTGGGTCGCCATGACACCTCCTTTGAACGGTGCCGTCCGGCTTTACAGGTCAGCGCCGGGCGCCAGGCGTTCCCTTAGCACAAGCGGGCCGAGTCGGTCAGAGCTTCACTTGGCTGCGCGTGATCGTCGAATCCGGGGCATATTGCGGGACGGCGTCGTGCGGGCGCGCGGCGACCAACGGCGCGCCTTGGGGCGGCAGGCTGAAGCGGGTGGCGAAGATCTCCGCGGTCACGGGGCGGGTGTCGCCGAGCAGCGCTTCGATCACCAGTCCTTCGCAGGAGCGGCCGGTGCAACGCAGCACGGCCTTTCTGGGCTTGCCGGTTCGAGGGATCGGCACCGGCTCGCCGGGCAGGCCGAGCGCGAGCACCTTGGCGTTGTCGGGAAAACGGATCGCGACGGCGTCGCCGCCGCCGCCGGGCGAAAGGGCGATCCGGAGGCGCCGCCCGTTGCCCGCGGCCGCAGTCGCGACGAGCCGTGCGGTTGCCGCGGGCGTGACCAGGAGGGGCGCGGGCGAGACCCAGCGTTGACGCCCGTTGTACGCCAGGACGGCTTTGCGCCAGCTTCCAGGAAAACGGGACGGCAGCGGAGCCTGCTTGGTGGCAATCGCCCAGCTCGCCGAGGCGCGGCTCGCGTCGCGGAAATAGTCGATGCTGAAGCCGAGCGGGCGCTCGGCGCTGGCGCGGGGCATCACGAGAGCGGCGACGGATAGGCCGACAGCGGCAATCGCCGATAACGCAAGCGCTGGGCGCAGGCGCCCCGGCTCCACTTCGATCAGCACGGGAAGGGCGGCAAGTGCCGCGAGCGGCGCGACCGCCCACAGCGGACCGTCGATCAGCAGCATCTCGATCAGAGCGAGAAGCTCGGCGAACATGAGGAGCTGGATAAGCGCCGCCGCCCAGGCGAGGAGAGTGGCCGCATGAGGCGAACGCTCGCCGAGCGCGACTCCGCTTAGCCCTACAGCCGGCGCGATCAGGAAGAAGATGGCTGCGCCGGGCAGGGCGAGGCTCAGCGCTCCGCCGAGCAACAGCACCAGCAGCCACGCCGCGGCACGCATACGGTCGCGGCCGACGTCGCCAAAGCGCGCGAACAATGCCGCCATCACCAGGATGATCATTGCGTAGAGCGAGAGGTAGGGGACCAACGGATAGGCGCGCCAGAAATCGCCGGCGCGGAGCAAGCTCAGTGCGAGCGCGACCAGGCTCGCCCCGGCCGTGCCGCCGACCACCATGGCTGTCGCAACCAGTAACGGTTTGCCTAAGGCCTTCCGCCTCCAGGCGAGGACCAGCGCCGTCGCCAAGAGTGCGGCGAGCAGCAGCGCGGCGATGGTCAGCGGCAGGTGGAGGAAGATGCGGCCGGCGATGTCGGTGAATACGGTCCGGCCCGAGCCCGCGCGTCCCGGATCGGGCAGGGACGCGAGCGCCCGCGTGGCCGCCAAAACCTCGCTTCCGACCTGGCCGACGGTCGCGCGGTCGAGCGCTTCGAGCCGGTCGCCCGGCGAATGGTAGCGCGTCTCGTTGCCGATGAAACCGTAGTTGAGCAGCGTCCAGCCGGCCGGCTTGAAGAAGACCACGTCGGTCGTGTTCGGGATCAGCCGGGCGAAATCGGTGCTGAGCGAATTGGCAAAGGGCCGTCGGGCTGCGCTTGCATAAGCCGCCATCGCCGCGCCGTTCGGATCGCTGGTCTCGTACATCACCGCGGGTCCGGTGACGCCCCGCCCGTCGATGTTGATCAGCGAATTGACCTGGCGTGCTTCGGTATCGCGGCGAACGAACGCCGCGGCGCCGTTCAGGCCATATTCCTCGCCCTCGTTGAACAGCAGGGTGACGGGGCGGGGCGGCGGCGCGGCCTTCAGGATCGAGGCGACCTCGAGCAAAGTGGCGACGCCGATGCCGTCATCGCCCGCGCCGGGGCCCGTCGGCGTGCTGTCGTAATGTGCGTTGAGCAGCAGGTGCGGACCGGGCGCGCGTCCGGGCACAGTGGCAACCACGTTGCGCACCCGCGAGCAGCTGACCACCGGCGACTTGGGGAAGCCGCTGCAGTCCTCGACCTCCTGGACGCGCGCCTGCAGCCCGAGCGCGTTGAGCTCTGCAATGAGGCGGCCGCGGACGGCGTCGTCGGCCGGGCTGTCGACAGGGTGGGCCCGCTGGTCCCCAAGGATCCGCTGCAGCCGCGTAAGAGCGCGGCCGGTGTCGAACTGTCCGGCGGCAACAGTCGCGTGGGCGCGAGGGGGAGCGATCAGCGCGCCCTTCAATGCAAAGGCGGCGAGCAGCAGCGCGACAATCGCCAGCCCGCGCCAGGATTCGCGATCGACGACCATCAACTTCCCCCCTCGTGAGCCGCACGAGTGTCACACTTGCCCGCGCGTTGACAATCTCCGGTCGCGCGCCCACCTCGCGGCCCTTGGGACGGACTACAGAAAGCCGAGAGTGATGGGATATCGGGTCGCGGTCGTCGGTGCGACGGGCAATGTCGGACGCGAGATCCTGAACATCCTCGCGGAGCGGCAGTTTCCGCTCGACGAAGTCGCTGCCGTGGCGTCCTCGCGCTCGACCGGCGACGAGGTCGATTTCGGCGACAGCGGCGAGTTGCTCAAGGTCAAGAATCTCGAGCATTTCGACTTCTCGGACATGGATATCGCGCTGTTCGCGGCGGGCTCCGAGGTGTCGAAGCTTTATGCGCTCAAGGCCGCGCAAGCCGGCTGCACGGTGATCGACAACAGCTCGCTCTATCGGATGGACCCGGACGTTCCGCTGATCGTCCCCGAGGTGAATTCCGAGGCCATCAGCGGGTATCGCAAGAAGAACATCATCGCCAACCCGAACTGCTCGACTGCGCAGCTGGTGGTGGCGTTAAAGCCGCTGCACGATGTGGCGAAGATCAGGCGGGTGGTTGTCGCGACCTACCAGTCGGTCTCCGGCGCCGGAAAGCGCGGCATGGACGAGCTGTTCGAGCAATCGCGCAACATCTTCGTCGGCGACGCCAATGAGCCGCAATTCTTCACCAAGCAGATCGCGTTCAACGTCATTCCCCACATCGACGTGTTCCTCGACGACGGGTCGACCAAGGAAGAGTGGAAGATTGTCGTCGAGACCAAGAAGATCCTCGATCCCACCATCAAGCTCACTGCGACCTGCGTCCGCGTCCCGGTGTTCGTCGGTCATTCGGAGGCGGTGAATATCGAGTTCGAGAACGAGATCTCGGCAGATGAAGCCCGGGCGATCCTGCGGGAGGCTCCGGGAGTGATGGTGGTCGATAAGCGCGAAAACGGCGGCTACGTGACCCCGGTCGAGGCGGTGGGCGACTATGCGACCTACGTCAGCCGCATCCGCGAGGACTCGACGGTCGAGAACGGCCTTAGCCTGTGGATTGTGAGCGACAACCTCCGCAAGGGCGCCGCGCTAAACGCTGTGCAAATTGCGGAGTTGCTAGGCCGAAAGCATTTGCAGAAGGCGGCATAGGTTTGGACTGGGCCCCGGCCTGCGCCGGGGCTTCTCTCGCTACGCTCGCTACGGTTTCTCGCCCCAGTAGCGTAGCAATTGGGCCTGGACGAGCTGCAGGCGGCTGTAATTCTCGTGGCTCATTTTCAGGCCCTCGAGCGCCGCCACCTCGTTGAGATTGAACAAAAGGGTGCGGCGGAATGGGTCGGGAATCCGGCTCTGAATGAAGGTGATCGCAACGAGCCGCTCGCCCTTGGTCACCGGTTCGACCTCGTGGAATGTATCCGACGGATAGACGATGGCCTCGCCGGGGCGGAGCTTGAAGCGAAGTTCCGCATCGCCAACGAGGATGTGCAGCGATCCGCCTTCGTAACTCTCCGGCTCGTTCAAGAAGATCGTGCAGCTGAGGTCGCTGCGCAGCTCGCCCTGCGGCGAGCGGAGGAAGGCCGCATCGGTGTGCAGTCCGTATTTCATCCCGGGCCGGTAGCGGGTCAGGAACGGCGGGGCGATCATCACCGGGAAGGCGAAATCGCGGAACTCCTCGCTCCGCGTGAACGCCTGGAGCAGCAACTGGGAGCTCTTCTGAAAGGCCTGCGGCTCGTGCAGCTGCTCATTCTGCTTGGCGGTGTTGTGCGGGTTGGTGATCCGCCCGTCGGCGAACGGCGCGGTAGCCGCGATGCGCCGGCACTCGGCGGTCTCGGCGTCCGTCAGCAGTTGCAGGATTCGATACATCAGTCCTCTCGAGTGCGTTCCAGGGCGCGCGCAAGCAATAGGGACTTTTCCGAGTTGCCGTGAAGCATGGCAAGCGCCTCGTCGATCTCGCGGCCCTGTAAGCGAATCTCCTGGTCGATGAGTTCATCGCGCAGCGCGGGGCTATATTCATATTCCAGCGCCTTGGAATAGCGCTGCATCAGCGGGCCGTCAGCGATCGCCTGCAATCGTGCCGCGTCGGCGTCGAAGCCGAAGAAATCCGCAATCCGGCCGAGCTCCGAACTCATGTCGCCAAGCATTGCGTCGAAGTCGGCCCAGGCGATGATACGGTCGCTCATGGCCTCGGCCGCGGCCTCGAGCGAGGTCATCTCGCACGCCCAGGCAATCGCCGCGCGCTCGGCATCGTTATGCGCCTGGGGAAAGACGATCCGGCGTGCCTCCAGTCGCTGCCGGCGACGCTCCGCGAGCACGTGCAGCTCCTTAAGGCTGTTCTCGCCGGCGAGGATGCTCGCGACATAGTTGCGCGGGCGCGCGTACATGAACAGCGCGCGCTCGCCTGCCGGAACGAGGGCCGGGGCGATCTCGCTCGCAAAACTGGTCGCCTTGACGCAAGCGATCTCGTCGGTGGCGAAGGTGCGTGACATGAGCTTTGGCGCCGGGCGGATGTAGCGTTCGCGCACGTCGGGCGGGCTCATCGCAAGGTCGCGCAGCAGGCGCGGTTCGCGCAGGCCGAGGACGCCTTCGATCTCGCCAAGTAACCGCGACACCAGGGTCGAGCCGACATGGCCGATGTGGAAGATCCAGCGAGCGTCGCTCCGCAGGTCGCCGGCGAGCGCGGCCTCGATCTCGGGCCAGGGGACCAGTCGCGCATCGACATGCAGCTGCATCAGCCGGTCGTCGAGGAAACTTGCGGCGCGATAGCTGTCGCGGTCCATCGCCACCAGCCGCACCATGCCCGACGATGGGTCGAGCGCCTGGGCGAGCCACGTCGCGTCGCGGGCAATCTCGTCGGCGGTCAAGGTTGAGGGCGCGGCGCTGGACATGCCGCCACTTAGCCGCGCAATGGGTTGGTCACCAAGGGAGGTGAATGATGGGCGAGGAAATCCACGGCGGCTGCGCCTGCGGACGCGTGCGTTTCACCGCGACCATAAACGACCATAACGCCTATCTGTGCCACTGCCGAATGTGCCAGCGGGCGACAGGGTCGGTGTCGATCGCCTTCAAAAATGTGAAGCAAGCCGAAGTCCACTGGACCGGTCAGCCGGACTGGTATGACAGCTCGCCGATCGCGGAGCGGCCCTATTGCCGCGAGTGCGGGACCTCGCTCGGCTTCAGGTTCAAGGCTGGCAGCGAGAATATGGACCTGACGGTGGCGTCATTCGACGACCCGTCGCCGTTCGCGCCCAAGCATCATTTTGGGGCCGAGAGCATGCACGGCGCCTGGCTTAACACCGAAGGGCTGCCCGAGAAGCGTACCGAAGAACATCAGCCGCTCGTCAACAAGTGGGTTGAGGCGACCGGCAGCTTCCCCGGATGAGCCACGCGCAGGTCCACAGGTGGTTTGCCTCGGACGGCATCGAGCTTGCGTATCATGAGCTCGGCGCCGGCCGGCCCGTTGTCCTGCTTCACGGCCTCTTTTCCGACGCCAACATGAACTGGATCAAGTTTGGGCATGCCGAGCGGATCGCGCGCGAGGGCTTCCGGGTGATCATGCCCGACCTTCGCGCCCACGGCCTCAGCGGCAAGCCGCACGAGCCGGAATATTATCCGCGCGGAATCCTCGC
>JBDTZJ010000069.1:0-8640 GCA_040005255.1 Sphingomicrobium sp. | reverse complement strand
TCACCAGCACCGGCACGTCGATCGCCTTCAGATCCTCGGTGAAGTCGGTCTCGGAGAAGGCCTTGATGCATTCATATTGCGCCTTGGCGCTGCCCATCATGCCCTGGCGCCACCAATTGCGGATCAGGCCTTCCGAAACCTTCGCGCCCGGCCGGTTGAAGCCGTAGAAGGGGCCGGTCGGGATATCGAGGTAGGATTGCGCGCGGTTGGCCGCGACGCCGTTCCTGAAGCCGTCGAACACCTCGAGCGGCAATCCGCCGGGGTTGGAGTCCTTCTTGACCATCACCGGCGGCACCGCGTCGAGCAGCACGGCCTTGGCGACGCGGCCTTTGCTATGCTGCGCGACATAACGCGCAACCTCGCCACCGCCGGTCGAATGGCCGATATGGATCGCGTTGGTCAGGCCAAGCTCTGTCACCAGCGTGTCGACGTCGGCCGCGTAGGTGTCCATTTCATTGGCTTCGCTGGTCTGACTCGAGCGGCCATGGCCGCGGCGATCATGGGCGATCACGCGATAGCCCTTGCCGACGAAGAACAGCATTTGCGCGTCCCAGTCGTCGGCGCTCAATGGCCAGCCGTGATGGAACACGATCGGTTGTCCGTCCTTGGGGCCCCAATCCTTGTAGAAAATCTCGGTGCTGTCTTTGGTCTTGATGAACGGCATTGTCGCCCTCCCTGGGGAAAGGGAATCCGGCCGACGGGACCGGCGCCGGTCACGGGGGGCCGATGCGGGCAAATACGGGTCCGTCGACGCTCGGGGACCGTGACGACGATGGCCCCCCTAATCCTTTCGCATTGCCGCGCGAAGCCAGCGACTCGGACGATTTCGTGACGGCCACGCCGACAGCCGTTGCGCGCCCGTTAGCCGAGGCTAATAGGTGGGTTTCGCCGCCCCGAGAGATTCACCGGAGAATTCAAGCCGATGTCCAATGTCCGCAGGATCGCGTTGCTCGCCGCCGCCACGTCATTGACCTATGGCCTGACGCCGCCCGCGCTCGCCGCGCCGGCCCAATCGGTGCCGATCCCGACGCTGGTCAGGCAAGTCACGATCCCGCACAGTCTGTTCCGGCTGAAGAACGGGCTGACGGTCATTGTCCACGAGGACCACAAGGCGCCGGTCGCCGCGGTCAGCGTCTGGTACAATGTCGGATCGAAGGACGAGCCCAAGGGCAAGACCGGCTTTGCCCATCTGTTCGAGCATTTGATGTTCAACGGCACGGAGAACTTGCCGGGCGACTTCGACTCCTATCTCGCCGGCATCGGAGCGACCGAGAACAACGGATCGACCTGGTTCGACCGAACCAATTATTTCGAGACTGTGCCCGCGGGCGCGCTCGAGCGGGCGATGTTCATGGAAAGCGACCGCATGGGCCATTTGCTCGGAGCGGTCACGCAGGGCGTGCTCGATAACCAGCGCGGCGTCGTCCAGAACGAGAAACGGCAGGGCGACAGCCGGCCGGGCGGCTTGGTCCAGTATGAGATCTACGGCACGCTGTTTCCGGACGGCCACCCCTATCACCACACCACCATCGGATCGATGGAGGACCTCGACGCGGCGAGCCTCGAGGACGTCAAGCAATGGTTCCGCGACCGCTACGGCCCAAACAATGCGGTGCTGGTCGTCGCCGGCGACGTGAAGCCGGACCAGGTGCGCGCGCTGGCCGAGAAATATTTCGGGGATATTCCGGCAGGGCCAGTGAACCATCCGGCCCTGGCGAGCGTGCCGACGCTGGCGAAGCCCAAGGCGATCGTCATGCACGACCATGTCGCGACGACGATTATCCAGAAATATTGGGTGGTGCCGGGCCTGCTCGACAAGAGGCTGGCGGCGCTCGACATCGGCGGCTCGGTGCTGGGCGGGCTGGCGAGCTCGCGCTTCGACGAGATCCTGGTGCGCAAGGAGAAGCTGGCGGTCAGCGCGAGCGCCAGCTTGAGCGCCTTCCAGCGGATTGGCCTTTTCAACGTCAGCGTGGCAGTGCGTCCGGGCGTCGACCCCAAGGTGGTCGCGAAGCGCCTCGACCAGGTGATGGCGGACTATATCGCCAAGGGGCCGACCCGCGACGAGGTCGAGCGGGCGGTGATGAGCGAGGTCTCAGGGCGCATCCGCGGGCTCGAGCAGGTCGGCGGGTTCGGCGGCAAGGCGGTGACGCTCGCCGAAGGCCAGACCTTCGCGCACGACAGCGACTTCTACAAGAAGACGCTCGCCTCCTATGCGGCCATCACTCCGGCAGCCGTGCGGACCGCGATGCAGCAGTGGCTGCGGCGCCCGCCGCTGACCATCACCCTCTCACCCGGCGAGCGCGAGGCCTATGCCGAAGCCAAGGCCGCCCCGCCGCCCAAGCCTGGAAGCGACAAGACGGCCGGTGCGGTCAAGGGCAATCGGCCGCTGCCGCAGGTCGGGCAGCTCGCCGCGCTCGACTTCCCGGACATCGTCCACGCCCGGCTGTCGAACGGAATCCCGGTCGATTACGTGCAGCGCGGCGCCGTTCCCGTCACGCAGGTGGCGCTGGCGTTCGACGCCGGCAGCGCGGCGGAAGGCCCGCAGGCGCGCGGGCTTGCCGCGATGACCATGGAGCTGCTCGACGAGGGCACGTCCAAGCTCAGCTCGCAGCAGGTGGCGGAGGCCGAGGAGCGGCTCGGCGCCGACGTCAGCTCCAGCAACGGCGCCGACCGCTCCTATGTGACGCTGAACGCACTGTCGCCCAACCTCGCGCCCTCGCTCGACCTGATGAGCGGCGTGGTAAAGGACGCGGCGTTCCGCCCCGACGACGTCGACCGCATCCGTGCCCAGGAGCTGACCGCGATCACGCAGACGCAGAAGGACCCGACGCGGGTCGCGCGTCGGCTGCTGCCGGTGGTGCTGTACGGCGCGAACCACCCCTATGGCGGACCCGCCGGTGGCGATCCCCAGGCGATCGCCAAGTTCGGGCGCGACGACCTTATCGGTTTTGCCCAGCGCTGGCTGCGGCCGGACAATGCCAAGATCTTCATCGTCTCCGACCGGCCGCTGAGCGAGCTCCAGCCGCTGCTCGAGGCGCGGTTCGGCACTTGGGCTGCGCCGGCCTCGGCCAAGGGCGTGAAGAGCTTCCCGGCGGCGTCGCCTCGCCCAGCCTCGCCTAAGATCCTGCTGATCAACCGGCCCGGAGCGCCGCAGTCGAGCATCGTCGGCGCCCAGCTGCTGCCGCTCGACCCCAAGGGCGACATTATCCCGTTCGACGCCGCCAACGACGTGCTCGGCGGCGACTTCAACGCGCGGCTCAACATGGACCTGCGCGAGGACAAGGGCTGGTCCTACGGAGTCTTCGGCCAGGAGGCGGTGATGCTTCACGCCGTGCCCTATTCGATCTCCGCGCCCGTGCAGGCCGACCGCACCGGCGATTCGCTGGCCGAACTCAACCGGCTGGTGACCGAGTTCGTGACCAGCAAGGGCGTCACGCCGGCGGAGCGCGAGCGAGTGATCACCAAGAGCATCAACCAGCTGCCGGGCGAGTTCGAGACCTCGGGCGCGGTGCTCGGCGCGATGATGAACATCGACATGCTCGGCAAGCCCGACAATTATTACGAGACGCTGGCTCCGGAATATCGCGCGCTGACGCAGGCGAGCCTAGACCAGGCGGCGCGTGCGGCGCTCGATCCCAAGGGCTTCACCTGGATCGTCGTTGGCGATGCGGCGAAAATCCGCCCGCAGCTCGAGAAGCTGGGAATACCGATCGAGGTTGTCGAGGCGCCGTGAGCCGAGCCGCCCGAGTGCGTGGCCTAGCGATCGAATTCCAGCACGTCGGTGGGAGCGCCCTTCAACCTCAGCATCTTGCGCTTGATCGTCAGGTGCTTTCCATCAGCCGACACGGTCGCTGTGGATTGCACTGACAGCTTTCCGTGCATCCGTGAGTTGGCCTTTACCTCGCGGGCGCTCACGGCGGTGAGGGAAATGCTGTCGGCATTCGGGTTGCCGACCATCGGATAGGATTTGCCGTTCCAGCCAGCCGAATAGCTGAAATTCAGCTCCTTGCCCGCCATGTCCTTCGAGCTGGACTTCATCGTCAGCCTGGTCGCAGAAACGTCATAGGACCGAGTCTCGCTCTGCTCCTTGGCAGCAGACTCGAACTTGGATGTTGCGGCATTGAGATGCCAGGTGCCGTTCCACAGCTTGGCTTTCGGCCCAGCTGCGCTCGCCCCTTGGGGAACAGCCAGGGTCACAGCTGCAAAGATCATTGCGGATTTGATTCGACGGTTCATGACCTACCCCTTCTTCGGAAATCCGAGGCCGCCGCTTCTCGACTCAGCGCGGAGACGGCGCGCTATACGCTCATTTAGAACCGCAATAACGCGCTTTCTTTCTCCGGGGGCGCTGGCCGCTAGCGCGTAACGCGGGTGACGTGACCCATCTTGCGGCCGGGGCGGGCCTCGCTTTTGCCGTAGATGTGGAGGTGGGCGCCGCGCTCGCCGACGAGTTCGGGCCAGCGGTTGACCTCCTCGCCGATCAAATTCTCCATCACCGCACCGCCGCGGGTGAGGCCCGTGACGCCGGGCGGAAGGCCGCAAATCGCGCGGATGTGCTGCTCGAACTGCGAGGTGACGGCACCCTCGATGGTCCAGTGGCCGCTGTTGTGGACGCGCGGCGCGATCTCATTGACCAGCGGTCCGGCCGCTGAGGCGAAATACTCGACCGTGAGCACGCCGACATGACCAAGCGCCTCGGCGATGCCGAGTGCCGCCTCGCGCGCTTCCTCGACCTGCGGGGCAACCACATCGCTGCACGGGACGGTCGAGCGGCGCAGGATGCCGCCCTGATGCTCGTTCTGGGGCGAGTCCCAGAAGGCGTGGCGGCCGTCGGCCCAGCGCGCGAGGATGACGGAGAATTCGGCGCGAAAATCGACGCCGGTTTCGGCCACGGCGGGTTCCTCGCCGATGGCCGCCCATGCCGCGGCGGCATCGGAACCGCTGCGGATCCAGGCCTGGCCCTTGCCGTCATAGCCGTAGCGGCGAGTCTTGAGGACCAGCGGGGTGCCTAGCTCGGCGACGGCTGCCTCGACCTCAGCGAGCGAGGCGACTGCTTGCCACGGGGCGACCCGCGCGCCGCAGTGTTCGATGAACTCTTTTTCTGTGGCGCGGTCCTGGGCGATCGCAAGCGAGCGAGCACCGGGCCGGAGCTTGTCGCCGAGAGTGGCGAGCGGCGCGACGGGTAGGTTCTCGAACTCGTAGGTTGCGACGTCGACGGCAGCGCCGAAAGCCCCGAGCGCGGCGAGATCGTCGAACGGTGCGCTGGTCAGCCGTGCCGCGACGTCGGCCGCGGGCGGGTGCACGCCGGGATCGAAGATGTGGCATTTGTAGCCGAGCTGCGCCGCCGCCATCGCCAGCATCCGGCCGAGCTGGCCGCCGCCGATGATGCCGATGGTCGAGCCCGGTGGAAGGGGGTCCAAACTCATTCGGGCGCTTCGGCCACCGATCCCGTCTGCGCCTCGCGCCACGCGCGCAGCCGCTGGCCAAGCGCATCGTCCTCATTGGCGAGGATCGCGGCGGCAAGCAGGCCGGCGTTGATCGCTCCGGGCTTGCCGATCGCCAGCGTTCCGACCGGCACCCCGGCCGGCATCTGGACGATCGAAAGCAAGCTATCCATGCCCTTGAGCGCCTGGGTTTCGATAGGAACGCCGAGCACCGGAAGCTCGGTCATCGACGCGGCCATGCCGGGGAGATGCGCCGCACCACCGGCGCCGGCGATGACCAGCTTGAGGCCGCGATCCTTGGCCGAATGGGCATATTCGTAGAGCCGCTTCGGAGTCCGGTGGGCGGAGACGATCTTCGTTTCATGGGGCACGCCGAGCTGGTCGAGGACGTCGGCCGCATGGCGCATGGTTTCCCAGTCGGAGCTGCTGCCCATGATGATGCCGACGAGCGGCTCCGTCATTGTCCCGCCTTGGATCAGTTGTAGCGAAGGGCTCGTTTAGGGGGCCGACTCCGGCTAGGCAATCGGAGCTTTCCGGCTGTGCGACTCGTTGAATCGCGCAACTGGGAAGGTCCAGCGTTTCCAAGGTTGTGGAATCAGGTTATGTGCAGCGTACAGACAAGAGCAAAGGCTCGGGGCAAATGTCTGATCATGTGAACGACGTCGTCGACGTCGAAGACCGCAAAAGGCTAGTCGAGGAGATCAGCCTGCTGAGAGGGAAGGTCGCGCGCCTGCAGGAGCGCGTGGAGCAGCTCGACCAGCTCGCGCACCAGGATTCCCTGATCAACCTCCCCAACCGCCGCGGCTTCATGCGCGAGCTCGAGCGGCTGATCGCGCGCGTCGACCGCTACGGGATCAACGCCGCGATGCTGTTCGTCGACCTCGACGGCTTGAAGATCATCAACGATACCTTCGGCCACCGCGCCGGCGACGAGGCTTTGATCCAGGTCGCGAACCTGCTTGCGAAGGGCGTCCGCCACAGCGACGTCGTGGCGCGGATCGGCGGCGACGAGTTCGGCATCCTGCTCGAGGCATCCGACGACAATGACGCGCACGAGACGGCAACCCGGCTGGTCGACCAGATCTGCAGCTGCGAATTCACCCACGACGGCGACCCGATGCCCTTGAGCGTCGCAATCGGAGTCGGGATGATCGACGCGCTCGACACCGCGGAAACGGTGATGGAGCGCGCCGACGAGGCGATGTACCGTAGGAAAGCGGCCGCGTAGTTCATCCTCCCGCAGTTTTCTGGGGGAGGTGTCAGCGAAGCTGACGGAGGGGTTCTAGAATGCCCCTCCACCACCTGCGGTGGTCCCTCTCCCCCGCAAAAGCAGGGGAGGATGTTTATGCCTCTTCCAAATAATAGCGCCGCACGACCGACAGATCGTCGCCGAGGTCGTAGACGATCGGCTTGCCGGTCGGGATCTCGAGCCCGACGATCTCATCGTCACCGATGCCGGACAGATGTTTGATGATCCCACGAAGGCTGTTGCCGTGCGCGGCGACGAGGACGCGCTTGCCGCTGCGGAGCGCCGGTGCGATCTCCTGCTCGTAATAAGGGACGGCGCGAGCAATCGTGTCCTTGAGGCTTTCCGTCGCCGGCACTTCGACACCGGCATAGCGTCGGTCGTGGGTTACGTCCCAAGGGCTATGGGGTGCGAGGGGCGGCGGCGGGATGTCGTAGGAGCGGCGCCAGATCTTGACCTGCTCGGCGCCCACCTTGTCGATCATCTCCTGCTTGTTGAGGCCGGTCAGCCCGCCATAGTGCCGCTCGTTCAGCCGCCAGTCCTTGGTCACCGGCAACCACAGTCGATCCATCTCGTGCAGCGCGAGGTGCAAAGTCCGGATGGCGCGGGTGAGGACGCTGGTAAAGCAGCAGTCGAAGTCGATGCCCTTATCGCGCATCAGCCGGCCGGCGGCGCGGGCCTCCTCGACCCCAGCCGGCGAGAGGTCGACGTCCCACCAGCCGGTGAAGCGGTTCTCGAGGTTCCACTGCGACTGGCCATGCCGCAGCAGGACGAGGGTCGGCATCAGGCTTCGACCTGCTCTCGCGTCTTTTTCTCGGCCCTCTCAGCCTTGAGCTCGGGCAGCACGGCGTGGAGCGCGTCAAGGCAGGCGTAGGCGAGATGCTTGGAGCGCTGCGGCGACCAGCCATAGACCTCGTCGGGCAGGTCGAAATTGTCCTTGAACGGCATTTCGAGTGTCATCGAGACGCAGCCGTAGCGCTCTGCGAGCTGGGTCGTCGACATCGACATATTGGCGTGGCCCGGCGGCGGGACCTCATAGCCCTGGCTGCGCTGGAAGTCGGGGCAAAGGCGCTCGAGCGTCTCGCTGAACAGGTTGAACAGGCGCAGCTGTCCGTCTTTCAGCGACGGGATTCCCTCGAAGCCGGCAAGGAAGTTGGCAGGGATCGCCTCGTCGCCGTGGATGTCCATCGCGAAATCGGGCGGTACCTCATCCATCGCATTGCGCACGCTCAGCACTTCGGGGCTCTTCTCAGGCGAAGGCGCATGCCATTCGCGGTTGAGGTTGATGCCGGCGGCGTTGGTGCGGAGGTGGCCCCGGCGCGACCCGTCGGGGTTCATGTTGGGAACGACGCGGAAGGTGCATTCACGCCTGAGGACGCGAGCGACCGGATCGTCCTCGTCGGTCAATTTCTCAAGCGCGCCTTCCATCCACCATTCCGCCATGGTCTCGCCGGGGTGCTGGCGGGCATAGAGCCAGACGTTGAGGTCGCCCTCGCCGATGGTGAGGCAGTCGATGTCCTGTCCGTCGAGGCTTTGCCCCAGCGAGCGGTAGCCGACGCCCGGGAGCGCGGACGTCTGAGTGACGAGGTCGTGGTGCCGCTCCATCGAATAAGGCGCGAAATAAGCGATCCACACCAGGTCCTGGGGCGGGGTCAGCTTCATCGTCAGCACGCCGCCCGAAAAACTGGTGTCGGAGACGCGGACCCAGTCCTCGCGGTCGAGGCTCATCACCGCTTTATAGTCGGGCCAGCCGTGGGGGTAAGCGGAAGCGGCGCAGTTGGTGATGCGCAGGGTCAGCTCGCGCCCGGCGCCGCCGGCGACGCGGAAATAGAACCATTGGTAGAAATCGCTCAGATGATCCTGGACGATTTCGAGGTCGGCGCTGTCACCGTCCTGGCGAGTGACGCGGATGTTGCCGGCGTCAAAGGAGCTCGAAATCGTCAGGGCCAT
>JBDTZJ010000068.1:0-8662 GCA_040005255.1 Sphingomicrobium sp. | reverse complement strand
CGTGGCTGACGCTGCCGCTGGCGCCAAGATTGCCGCCGTTCTTGGAGAAGATCGTCCGCACGTTGGTCGCGGTGCGGTTGCGGTTGTCGCTCAAGGCTTCGACGATGATCGCCACGCCGCCGGGGCCGAAGCCCTCGTAGCGGATTTCCTCGTAATTCGCCGCGTCGCCGCCCGACGCCTTGTCGATCGAGCGCTGGATATTGTCCTTGGGCATCGATTGCGCGCGCGCGGCGATGACTGCGGCGCGCAGGCGTGCGTTCGCCTCGGGGTCGGGCAGGCCCATCTTGGCCGCGACGGTGATCTCGCGGCTGAGCTTGGAGAAGAGGGCGGAACGCTTCTTATCCTGCGCCCCCTTTCGGTACATGATGTTCTTGTACTTGCTATGGCCGGCCATCGCAGTTCCTTACGCCAGCCCCAGCGCCCGGCGATAGGTCTCCAGCAGCGCGTCGGCTTCCTGCCGCGCGTGCGTCTCCATCTTCCTTAAGCGAACGACTGCCCGCATCGTCTTGGTGTCGTAGCCGTTGGCCTTGGCCTCGGCATAGACGTCGCGAACATCGTCGGCGATGCCCTTCTTCTCTTCCTCGAGCCGCTCGATCCGCTCGATAAACAGCCGCAGCTGATCGGCCGCGACGGTGCCCTCCGCCATGCTTCCAAAACTCCACTTTTCGAATGTGAACAGCGGCTCTAGCGGCTTGAACCGTCATATCAAGCGGCTAAGGCGGGCGCCCGAGAAGGAGCAACGTTGACCGAAACTCTCGCCCCCCGCTCGCGCAAGGTGAAGATCCTGGCGACGCTCGGCCCCGCGACCAGCAGCCCGGCGATGATTCGCAAGCTGATGCTCGCCGGCGCCGACGCCTTCCGCATCAACATGAGCCACGGCGACCAAAAGCAGAAGGCGAAGCTGGTCGATCACATCCGGGCGCTCGAGAAGGAGTTCAAGCTGCCGACGACGATCCTGTTCGACCTGCAGGGGCCCAAGCTCCGCGTCGGCCATTTCGACGGCGGCCGGACGATGTTGGCAAAGGGCCAGCGTTTCATCTTCGACCGCGACGACAAGGCCGGCGACGAAAGCCGCGTGCAGCTGCCTCATGTCGAGCTGTTCGAGGCCGTGCGGCCCGGCACCAGGATTCTGATCGATGACGGGAAGGTCCGCCTGAACGTGCTCGAAGCCGACTCCGGCCAGATCATTACCGAAGTCCGGGTCGGCGGCGCGGTCTCGGACAGCAAGGGCGTCAACGTCCCGGACGTGGTCGTGCCGATCCCCGCGCTGACCGACAAGGACCGCGACGACCTCCAGTTCGCGCTTGAACAGCGGGCCGACTGGATCGCATTGTCGTTCGTCCAGCGGCCCGAGGACGTGGCGGAGGCGCGATCGCTGATCGGCGAGCGTGCGGCGCTGCTTGCCAAGATCGAGAAGCCGGCGGCGATCGACCGGTTGAACGACATCATCGCGCTCGCCGACGCGGTGATGGTCGCGCGCGGCGACCTCGGCGTTGAGCTCCCGCCCGAACAGGTGCCGCCGCTGCAGAATAAGATCGTTGCCGCGGCGCGCCAGTACGGCAAGCCGGTGGTGGTCGCGACCCAGATGTTGGAGTCGATGGTGACTTCGCCGACCCCGACGCGGGCTGAGGTCAGCGACGTCGCCACCGCGATCTACGACGGGGCCGACGCGGTGATGCTGTCGGCGGAAAGCGCGACCGGTCAATATCCGGTTGAAGCGGTGCAGATGATGGATCGCATCGCGATCAGCGTCGAGCATGACCCGAGCTACCAAGCGCGGATTCACTTCACCCAGACGCGACTCGAGCCGACCACCGCCGACGCGCTTGCGGGTTCGGCGCGGCAGATCGCGCAGACGGTCTCGGCGACGGCGATGGTTTGCTACTCGAGCTCGGGTGCGACGGCGCGCAGGATCGCTCGCGAGCGGCCATCAGTTCCCCTGCTGGCGATGAGCCCTTCCCAGGCTGCCGCGCGCCGCATGGGCCTGCTGTGGGGTGTGCACGCTGTGCACTCGCGCGACGTCTCTAGCTTCGAGGAGATGGTCGAGAAGGGCAAGCGCATGGCGCTCCGGCACCAGATGGCGAAGGGCGGGGACCGGATCGTGCTGATGGCCGGGATTCCCTTCGGCACGGCGGGCTCCACGAACGTGCTGCATGTCGTGCGGCTGATCGGCGACGAGCTGGATCGTCACCATGCGGCGCAGGCGTCAGCGCGGGATTAGCGCGGGAACCTCGCCGAGCTTCACCGAGTCCCCGCCATTGCGTCCGGAGCCGAGGTCTTGGGCGCGCCTTCCGCCTCGAGCGGCGTGCCGTGGTTCCATAGCTCAAGCGCCGGCACGCACAGCCCCTTCGCATCCGGCTCAAACTCGTAGGCGGCGATGCCGCAATTGAGCACCTCGGCCTGCTTGTCGATGCTGAGGATGGTTTGCTCGTCGAGCTCTTCGAGGATGTAGCGAAAGCACAGCACCACGACCTGATGGCAGACGACCAGCACGCGCCGGTCGCAATAATGGAGGTTGATGGTGTTGAGCATCGAGCGCAGGCGGAGGATCACGTCGGCCCAGCTCTCGCCGCCGGGTGGCCGGTGATAGAATTTGCCCAGCCGCCGGCGGTGCGCCGCTTCCTCGGGAAACTTGTGCCGGATTCCCGCGGTCGTCAGACGGTCGAAGATCCCGAACTCGCGCTCGCGCAGCCGCTCATCGGCGATGGTTCGCGCGGGGCCGCCGGAAAGCGCGCCCTGCTCACAGATGATCGCCGCGGTCTGCTCGGCGCGGACGTAAGGTGAGGAAAGGATGATCTCGGGCCGCTCGTTTCGCGGCAAAGCGGCGAACCAGCGACCGGCCGCCTTGGCCTGCTCCTCCCCGAGCGCCGACAGCGGCACGTCGACATCGCGCATGTCGATGCCGATCTCGTGCGCGCCGGCCTCGTCGGCCGCGTCGCGCGCGACATTGCCCTGGCTCTGGCCGTGCCGGACCAGCCACAGCCGCTGCGGCCAATTCTGGCGCATTGCCGTTCTCCTCGAACGGCTCAAAGCACCAAGCCGTGGATTGTGCCAGCCTAAGCGACCCGGCGCAGCGTCTCGCTATGCGTGACGAAGTCACTCAGCGCCTGGTCGAGCGGACGGAGCAGCAGGCCTCGTCGGCTGCTGAGGCTGGTGTCGACACCTTCGGCATTGTCGGCGGCTCGAATCCGGCGGATCGTATCGCGCCCGAGCTTCGCGCCGGCGGCCGCCTCCCGTGCCAGCTCATGCCAGCTGACGGCGCCCTGGTTGGTGAGGTGCCAGATACCGCTTTCGTCGTCGAGCAGCAGGTCGAGCGTCGCGTGGACGAGGTCCGGCACGTAGGTCGGCGTTACGATGGTGTGGGCGCTCGCCACGACTTCCTCGCCGCGCTTCAGCTTCTCGATCGTGTCGAACAGGAAATTGGATCGGTCCCATGGCCCGAAGAAGGCGCTGGTGCGGATGATCAGCGCATCGCCGTCGATCGCCAACAGCCGCGCCTCTGCCTCGGCCTTGCTCCGACCATAAGCGCAGGTCGGGGCCGTCGCATCGGGCTCGAGGTAGGGCCGGCCGAGCTTGCCGTCGAAAACCAGGTCGGACGAGAAGGTCACCAGCGGGATTCCCGCGGCCTTGCACGCGTGGCCGAGCAGCTCGGGCCCGGTGGCGTTGATCGCCAGGCATTCGTCGAACTTGTCGTCCGCTTCCCAGGTGCGGACGAAGCCGGCGGTGTTGATCACCGCCCACGGCTTGTAGCGTTCCAAGGCCGCAGCGATCGACGCATCGTCGGTGATGTCGAGCTCTCCGCGCGATGTGAGGATGTGATGGAGGCCGCGATGCGCGCAGATCCGAGCGAACGCCTGCCCCAGCGTACCCGTGGCGCCGGCGATCAGGATCGGCCGCGCGGCGGGCGAGCGCGGAAGCATGTGGTAGTTCGGCCGCGCATGGGTCCGCCCGGGCCGCTTCCACCAGCCGGGAAGGTCGAGCACCGGGTGGTTTACGGCTTCCCCGCGGCCGAGCTGCGCCGCGGTCTTCGCAAGGAGGGTTGGCCGTGGGACCTCGCCGCGCGTATCGAATCCGCCGACGTCGTAAGCGCCCTCGCGCCGGGTCAACAGCGACCGCCAGTCGACCATCCCGAACATCGCCCAAAGCGTGACGGCGCGCACGTCGACCCCGTCGCCCCGCGCCGCCTCGGCCTCGGTCCACACCTGGTGCAGCCAGCGCACCTGCTCGTCGCGGGTGCAGCCGTGATTCACCTCGGCAATCGCGATCGGAATGTCGTAGCGGTCCCATGTCTCCTTCAGCCGCAGCCGTGGTCCGAGCTGCTTGGTGAGCTTGGCCATGCGCACGGCTTCGACGTCGACATAAGTGTCTCGCCCGTTCGAGCCTGGGGTGGCGGTTGGGAAGCGCTCCACACGGTGATCGAGGTAACGCTCGCTGGTCAGGTAATGGTCGAAGCCGAGGAGATCGGGCGCTGCTGCCCCGCTCGCGAGCTCGGCAAGCGCCTCCTCTGAGGCCGCCTTGTTGCGCAGCCATTTGTAGAGGGGGTGGCCGGGCACGACGCGACCGGTGAGCAGGTCGAAGGTCAGCCAGCGGCGCTCATTCTCATGGTCGGCCTGGTATTGCAGCGGCTCGGTGGCGAAGGTCTTGCCGACATCTTCGGTGGTGATCAGCTGCGCGCCGGGTACCACGGTGCGGATCGCCTCGATCGAGCGCTTGATCGCGAGGCACTGATTGACCAGCGCGCGGAAGGTCGAATTGATGTCGCGGTGGTGTGGGTACCAGTGGCCGTAGAGGCAGGAGAAACGCGCCGTGGTCATCGGCTCGTTGACCGGGTTCCAATGCTCGACCCACGGGTAGCGGCGCGCGACCTTGGCGGCATAGTTGGCGAGCAGGTCGGGAAAGGCCGGATCGAGCAGGTTCGTGTAGCGCGGCCCGGAGCCGTGGTGGATGAGCGCCGCAACCACCTTGATGCCGCGCTCGCGCAAATGCTCGAGCCTTTTGTCGTGCCAGGAAAAGTCGAGCTCGCCCGGTGACTCCGGCGCGACGGTCTCCCACAGGATCGGGTAGCGCACTGCCTTGATCCCAAGCCCGGCCATGGCATCGAGATCGGCAAAACGCGCGCTATGCCCGGTGTCGATCAGCTGGTTGCGATAGTCGTCGCCGACGCGCACGACCGAGCATTCGACGCCGCCCCACAGCTCCAGCGGTGGAGCGGCGCGGGTCATTCGGCGGCGACCGCTGTCTCGTGCGCCGCCCCTTTCTCGCTCTTGGCTTCTTGCATCCGGCGGAACGTCGCCAGCGCCTGACCGACGATCTGGTCCATATTGTAATAGCGGTAGGTGGCGAGCCGCCCGACAAAGGTCACGCCCTCGGTGGCGTCGGCGAGCGCCTCGTAGCGCTTGAACAGCAGCTGATTTTCCTCGCGCGGGATCGGATAATAAGGGTCACCCTCAGCCGACGGATATTCGTAGGTGATAGTCGTCCGCGGCGCCTGCTGCCCGGTCAGATGCTTGTACTCGCTGATCCGCGTGTAGGGCACGTCCGGTGACGGATAATTGACCGTCCCGACCGACTGGTACTGTTCCTGATCGATCGTCTTGTGATCGAATTTCAGGCTGCGGTAGGGCAGCTTGCCAAAGCGGAAATCGAAATATTCATCGATCGGGCCGGTGTAGACGATGTGACCGGCTTCGACCTCATTGCGCACATCGCGGAAGTCGACGCCCGTCCGAATGTCGATCAGCGGGTTGTCGAGCATCTTCTCGAACATCGCCGTGTAGCCGTCGAGCGGCATGGCCTGGAAGCTATCGGTGAAATAGCGGTCGTCGGTGTTGGTGCGCGTCGGGATCCGCGAGGTCACCTGCTTGTCGAGCTCGCTCGGGTCGAGGTCCCATTGCTTGCGGGTATAGCCCCGGAAGAACAGCTCGTAGAGTTCACGCCCGATGGCATTCACCACGACGTCTTCCGACGTCCGGATGTCCTCGACGGGCTCGGCGCGCGCGGCGAGGAAAGCCGCCGCATCTTCGTCGCTCTCGAGCTTCGCGTCGAACAGCATGTTGAGCGTCGTGCGGTTGATCGGAATCGGCACGAGCTGGCCACGCGCTCGCGCAAGTACGCGATGCTCGTACGGCCGCCATTCGGTGAACTGCGAAAGATACTCGACCACAGCATCGCTGTTGGTGTGGAAGATGTGCGGGCCATATTTGTGGTAGAGGATGCCGTCCGCGTTTCTCTCGTCAAAAGCGTTGCCGCCAATGTGCGGCCGGCGGTCGATCAGCAGGACGCTCGCGCCGTGCTGGCTGGCCAGCCGCTCGGCGAGGATGGAGCCGGCGAACCCGGCTCCGACGATCAGATAGTCGTAGCGGCGGCGCCCAGAGTCCTGAGGGCCGGCCAGGAACGGCGCGTTCATTCCGCCGCCACCAGCAGGGCCGGGCTGTTCGCGCCGGTGCGCGTGCCGAGCAGCTCGCCGACGAGCCCGGCCATCCGCGCCTGGGTCGTGTTCCAGCTCGCGGCCGAAAGCATCAGGTCGGCCTCGGCCAGCCATCCGCTTTCCGGGTTTCGCGACAGCTCGAGCGCAGCCTCGCAAGCGGCCACGAACTCTGGCCCCGTCGAAGCGAACTTCACGCCTTCGAGCTTGCCGTAATGGCGCACCACGTCCCTGATCGGCGTCGATACCACCGGCTTGCCGCCGGCGAGATATTCGGGCGTCTTGGTCGGCGAGATAAACAGGGTCGATTCGTTCATCGCGAACGGCATCAGGGCGACGTCCCAGCCGGACAGATAGGCCGGCAGCTGGTCGTAAGTCTTGGACCCGAGGTAGTGGATGTTGTGCCCCCGCGGCAGCTCGTCCTCGGAGATCTTCACCACCGGGCCGACCATCACGAACGACCAATCGGGCCGCATCCTCGCCGCCTCGTCGAGCAGAGCGGTGTCGAACCGCTCGTCGATCACTCCGTAGAAGCCCAAGCGGGGCCGCGGCAGGTCTTCCTGGTCGGCCGGCTCGAACTGCCGTGAGCGCGCCTTGCAGAAATGGGCGCGGTCGACCGACGAGGGGAAGCAGTGGACGTTGCGGTGGCGGTCCTTCTTCGCCTCGTACAGGCTGGAGCCGCCGGTGAAGACGATGTCGGCGCGATCGATCAGCTCCTGCTCCAGCTCGAGCAGGTGTTCGGGCGCGAACTTGAACTTCGAGAGCTCGTCCATCGCGTCATAGACGGTGATGTCGGGCTCGACGTCGCGCGAGAAGCTCAGCATCATCGGCGTGTAATACCAGGCGATCAGCGGACCGCGGACCGTCGCGAGATGCGCGTCGAGCAAGCGCTGCAAGGCCGCCTCGCGCGCATCCGCGGGCATCCCCTGAGGCATGTGCGGGACGACGATGCGGACTTTCGGCGCGTCTTGCGCCTGGCACACCTGGAGGAATGCGGTTTCCCTGGGGCCGATCTCGGTCGGCTCTTCCCAGTAAATCACGTCCATTTCGCGCGCGAAGCGGCTCATCAGGTGCTGCGGCCGCTGGAACACGAAGTTCCACCGCAAGTGCGAAAGGCAAATGAGAGTTGTGCGTTGCCGATCCGGTGCCGAGGGCTCGGCTTCCGACGCTACTGGCACCCCGACGCGACTAAGCATTTTTCCTATATCCTCCTTGTTGAGCTTGCCCGTGAAAAGAACGGACCGCAGGCGATTCGGGTTCCGCGACAGCGGTGCCGGTTAACCCAAAATATCTCGTTGCTGCAGTGCAACATTCGCCAGAACGCCCGATTGACCGGCTGAGCCGCGCGTGGAAGGAACTGCGTCCCGGTTTAGATGGGGACGAAGCGCCGAATGGCAACCACGATCGAAGAGCTCGAGAAACGCCGCGAGCTGGCCCGGCTCGGGGGCGGCGAGAAGAGGATTGCGGCGCAGCACGCCAAGGGCCGGCTGACCGCGCGCGAGCGCCTTTCGGTCCTGCTCGATCCCGGCAGCTTCGAAGAATATGACATGTTCGTCGAGCACAATTGCGCCGACTTCGGGATGGAGGCGCAGAAAATCCCGGGCGACGGCGTGGTCACCGGCTCGGGCACGATCAACGGCCGGCTGGTCTATGTCTTCGCGCAGGACTTCACCGTGTTCGGCGGAAGCTTGAGCGAGCGTCACGCGCAGAAGATCTGCAAGGTCATGGACATGGCGATGAAGGTCGGGGCGCCGGTTATCGGCCTCAACGACTCAGGCGGCGCGCGCATCCAGGAGGGCGTCGCCAGCCTCGCCGGCTATGCCGAGGTGTTCCAGAGGAACGTCCTCGCGTCTGGAGTCATCCCGCAGATCAGCCTGATCATGGGCCCGTGCGCGGGCGGCGCGGTCTATTCGCCGGCGATGACCGACTTCATCTTCATGGTGAAGGACTCCAGCTACATGTTCGTGACCGGCCCCGAGGTGGTGAAGACGGTCACCAACGAAGTCGTCACCCAGGACGAGCTTGGCGGGGCGGTCACCCACACCACCAAGTCGGGCGTCGCCGACGTCGCGTTCGAGAACGACCTCGACGCTTTGCTGGCGACCCGCGAGTTCGTCGACTTCCTGCCCTTGTCGAACCGCCACGATCTGCCCGAGCGGCCGTGCGAGGACCCCGTCGACCGGGTCGAGGACAGCCTCGACACCTTGATCCCGCCGTCGGCCGCGACGCCCTACGACA
>JBDTZJ010000067.1:0-8709 GCA_040005255.1 Sphingomicrobium sp. | reverse complement strand
AGGACTTTGACCGCGATTCGAATACCATTGAAGTGTTCGTCACCCGCATCCGCAAGAAGCTCGGCGCCGACGTGATCACCACCATCCGCGGGCTCGGCTACAGCCTCGAGGAACCGGCAATTTGAACCTCGAAGCCCCCGCGGCTCCCGCCGCGGCGGCGGATGACCGTCCCGCAATGAAAAGCCGCGGCAAGCGACAGCGCATCGGCTCGCTCAGCCGGCGCATGATCGGCGTCGCTGCCTTGTGGATCGCGGCGCTGCTTCTGATCGGCGGCTTCGCGCTCGACCGCGTGCTGACCCGGTCGATCGTTGCCAGTTTCGACAACCAGCTGGTGTTCGTGATCAATTCGATGATCACCTCGTCGGAGATTGGCCCTGACGGCGAGGTCCGCTTCAGCCGCCCGCCGGCCGACCAGCGCTTCGTCGAGCCTTATTCCGGGCTTTATTTCCAGATCAGCGGCGCCGGCGCGGAGACCTTCCCGTCGCGCTCCTTGTGGGACCGGAGGCTGCGCGTCAGCGATACCCATTCCGACCTCAAGCCCCACCTGTACGACAGCGACGAATTTTCGGCGCGGGGGCAGTCCGAGCCCCTGCGCATCGCCGAGCGCGACGCCACCCTGCCCGGCTCGCCGGTCCGCTGGCGCTTCCAGGTGGCGCAGTCGCGCGAGACGATCGATGACCAGATCCGTCGCCTGCGCCTGACCCTTTTCTGGAGCTTCTTCGCGCTCGGCATCGGCCTGTTGATCCTCGCCGCGCTGCAGACGTTCTACGGCCTGTGGCCGCTGCGGCGCGTGCGCAACGAGGTCGCCGACATCCGCTCCGGCGACAAGACGCGCATCGGCGACGATTTCCCGGTCGAGATCCGGCCGCTGACCGAAGAGATCAACCAGCTGCTCGCGCACAGCGAGGCGCAGGCGGAAGAAGCGCGGCGCCATGCCGGCAACCTCGCTCACGCGCTGAAAACGCCGCTGACCGTGATCACCAACGCCGCCACCGCGCATTCGCCGGACCTCGCCGATACCGTCTGCCGCGAAGCCCTGGTGATGCGCCGCCAGGTCGATCACCACCTCGCCCGGGCGCGCGCTATCGGCCGCCGCGCCGCGGCCCAGTCGCGGGTGCGGGTGTGGGACAGCCTCCAAGCGGTCGAGCGCGCCGTCGACCGTCTCTATGAGGGCGTGACCGTCGACATTGCCGGCGATCATCAGGCCCAGGTGCGGGTCGAGCGCCAGGACCTCGACGAAATGCTCGGCAACCTGGTTGAAAATGCCGCCAAATACGGCGGGGGGCGCGTCTTCGTTACCGTTGAGCCCAATGGCGGACACGTCGACATCCTGGTCGAGGACGACGGGCCTGGCATTCCGGAAGAGCGGCGCGGCGAGTTATTCAGCCGCGGCGCTCGGCTCGACACGACCGGCAAGCCCGGCACCGGCCTTGGCCTGGCCATCGTCCGCGACGTCGCCGAGATCTACGGCGGCTCGATCCGGCTCGAGGAGAGCGAGGATTTGGGCGGGCTGCTCGCCCGGCTGAGCCTTCCCGCGGGCTAGGTCCGCCGCCCTTTCGTCGAAAGACCATTGTCCCCGAAGCGTCGCGCATTAGGCACTGCAATGATAATTCTGCTTGGGGGATTACCGATGCGTTTCCGCTATTTGCTGCTCGCCGGCGCCATGGCCGGCGCGGTCCCAGCACTTGCCGCCGCACCGCGATACGGCACCTGGGGCCTCGAGCTCCAGGACATGGACCGCGCGGTGAAGCCCGGTGACGGCTTCTTCCAATATGCCGAGGGGACCTGGTTGAAGACCCATCCGATCCCCGCCGACAAGACTGCCGCGGGGTACAATTACGACCTGCCTGACGAGATCGAGCTGCAGGTGCGCAAGATGGTGGAGGATGCCGCCGCTCACCCGACCTCGCCGACCGCGCAGAAGATCGGCGACGCTTATGCCGCGTGGATGGACCAGAGCGGCATCGACGCCCGCGGCCTTGGCCCCCTGAAGCCCTATCTCGACCGGATCGACGCCGCCTCGAGCCGCAGCGCCCTGGTGAAGCTGATGGCGCAGCCGAGCTATGCTGCGCCGATCTACGTCGGGATCAACGCGGACCAGGATGATCCGACGCGCTACACCGTCGGCGCGGGACAGGCGCAGCTCGGCCTCCCGACCCGCGACTACTATCTGCTGAAGGGCGCCAAGTACGAGTCGATCCGAAGCGCCTACCGCCAGTACATTGTCACCGTGTCGAAGCTCGCCGGGCTTCCCGACCCGGAAGGCCGCGCCGACCGCATCCTCGCGCTCGAAACGCGGTTGGCGACGGACCAGTGGACTCCGGAGCAGCTTCGCGACCCCGTCAGGACGCACAACCCGATGACCCGCGCGCAGTTGATGAAGCTCGCGCCGCAATTCAACTGGGCCGAAACGCTGCGCTCGGTCGGGCTTGGCGCCGCCAAGCGCGTCGACGTCGCGACGCCGAGTTCCGTCGCGGCCGCGGGGAGGCGGATCGCCGATGTGCCGCTCAGCACGTGGAAGGAATATCTCAGCTACCGCTTCATAAGCGATCATGCAGCCTATCTGCCGAAGGCGTTCGACGATGCGTACTTCGGCTTCTACGGTCACACGCTGAACGACGTGCCTGAGCAGCGCGCCCGCTGGAAGCGGGGCATGCAGATGCTCGACTCCAGCCTCGGCGAGGCCGTCGGGCAGCTCTACGTTGCCGAGCATTGGCCGACAGAGACCGCGCGCCAGGCGCAGGAGCTCGTCGACGATATGCGCGCTGCCTATACAGAGAAGATTTCCAACGCCTCATGGATGGACGAAGCAACCCGCAAGGCCGCGCTTGCCAAGCTGGCGGCGTTCGACCCGCGCATCGGCCACCCGGTCAAATGGATCGACTATGCGAACCTCAAGGTCAGCCGCACCGACCCGCTCGCCAATGCCGTGGCGAGCGAGAATTTCGAGTGGCAGCTTCAGCTCAAGCGCTTCCCCAAGCCGGTCGATCGCAGCCTGTGGGACATGACCCCGCAGACGGTGAATGCCTATTACGAGCCGACCATGAACCAGATCACGGTTCCGGCAGCGATCCTCCAGCCGCCCTTCTTCGACGCCAACGCCGACCCTGCGGTCAATTACGCCGAGACTGGCGCGACCACGATCGGCCACGAAATGGGGCATGGCTTCGACGACGAGGGCCGCCAGTTCGACGCCAAGGGCCGCCTGCGCGACTGGTGGACGCCGGCCACAGCGGCCAAGTACAAGCTCAAGGCGGACCGGCTTGCCGCCCAGTTCGACCAGTACGAGCCGCTGCCCGGCGTCCGCATCAAGGGAAAACTGACGCTGGGCGAGAACCTCGCCGACCTCGGCGGATTGGAGACGGCTTACGCCGGCTATCGCCGCTATGTTTCGCGGCATGGCGAGCCGCCGGTGATCGACGGCTTCACCGGCGACCAGCGCTTCTTCATCGCTTATGCCCAGGCGTGGCAGGGCAAGCGGCGCGAGGGTGCGCTGCGCCAGCAATTGCTCAGCAACCCACACAGCCCGGAGCAGTATCGGGTGGACGGGATCGTTCGCAATTTCGATCCCTGGTACAAGGCGTTCAACGTCCAGCCCAGTGACAAGCTCTACCTGCCGCCCGAGCAACGCGTCCACGTCTGGTAGGTGGCTTTGATTCAACGGCGTTGTCCGGCTAGGGCGGCGCCGTGACCGCAACGATCCTCCCGCTAGGCACCCAGCGCGAGCCGTCGCTCGACCCGCTGATGGCGCTTGTCGCCGGCGACATGAACGGCGTCAACGCGGTCATCCTCGAGCGCATGCAGAGCAAGGTTGCGCTGATTCCCGAGCTTGCCGGCCACCTGATCGCGGGTGGTGGGAAGCGGATGCGGCCGATGCTGACGCTCGCCTGCGCGACTCTGCTCGGCTATCCGGGAACGCGCCACCAAAAACTCGCCGCCGCGGTCGAGTTCATCCACACCGCGACCTTGCTCCACGACGATGTCGTCGACGGCTCCGGAATGCGCCGGGGAAAACGCACCGCCAACCTCATCTGGGGCAATCCGGCAAGCGTCCTGGTCGGCGATTTCCTGTTCTCCCGGGCGTTCGAGCTGATGGTCGAGGACGGCAGCCTCCGCGTATTGCGGATCCTCAGCCACGCCTCCGCCGTGATCGCCGAGGGCGAAGTCGACCAGCTCACCGCTCAGCGGCGGATCGAGACGGACGAGGACCATTGTCTCGAGATCATCAGCGCCAAGACTGCGGCCCTGTTCGCCGCCGCCTGCCGCGTTTCGCCGGTCATTGCCGAGGCGAGCGAGGACGCCGAGCTCGCGCTCGAATGCTACGGCCGGAACCTCGGCATCGCCTTCCAGCTCAGCGACGACGTCATCGACTATGCGTCCGACGCCGCAACCATGGGCAAGGGCGTCGGCGACGACTTCCGCGACGGCAAAATGACCCTGCCGGTGATCCTCGCTTATGCCCGCGGAGACGACGCCAATCGTGCCTTCTGGCGAGCGGCGATCGGGGGAGAGCGCGTGTCCGACGACGACCTCGCCCATGCCACCCGCCTCCTCCAGGATATCGGCGCGCTGGCCGACACAATCGAACGCGCCCGCCAATACGCCCGCCGCGCGATTGACGCGCTCGCGATGTTCCCGGCGAGCAAGGCCAAAGCGGCACTGACCGAAGCTGCCGAATTCGCCGTCGCGCGCGCTTATTAGCCCGGCTACGGCTGCGCGCGTGATGCGCCTGCCGATCGACGATGTCCTTCCCGGCCTGCTCGCGGCGCTGCACGGAGGCTTGCGCGTGCTGCTGATCGCGCCCCCGGGCGCGGGCAAGACCACCAGGGTCGCCCCGGCCCTGCTCGACGAGGAGTGGTGCAGCGGACAGGTGCTGCTGCTCATGCCGCGCCGCCTCGCCGCTCGCGCGGCCGCGGAGTTCATGGCCGGTGAGCTAGGCGAAAAGCCGGGCGATACCATCGGCTATGCGACCCGCCTCGACAGCAAGGTCGGCAAGGCCACGCGCGTCATCGCCATGACCCACGGCGTGTTCCTGTCGCGCATCCAGGCCGATCCCGAGCTCACCGGCGTTTCAGCGGTGCTGTTCGACGAGGTGCATGAGCGCAGCCTCGACAATGACCTCGCGCTCGCACTGGCGCTCGACGCAGCCAAGGCGCTGCGTGAGGATTTGCGGCTGGTCGCCATGTCGGCGACGCTCGACATTGACCGGTTCAAGCGCCTGCTCGACGACCCGCCGACCATCGTCAGCGAGGGCAAGAGCTTCCCGCTCGACATGCACTACGTCGGCCGCGACTCCGCCGTGCGCATCGAGCCGCAAATGGCCTCCGCGATTCGCGCCGCGCTCGGCGAGCACGAGGGCTCACTCCTCGCCTTTCTGCCCGGCGTCGCCGAGATCGAACGGACCGCCGAAGCACTCGGCTCGCTTGCTCCCGGCGTCGAGCTGCACAAGCTCCACGGCGGCATCGAACCCGCGTCGCAGCGCAGGGCACTTGCCGCGCCGCCGCCGGGCAAGCGCAAGCTGGTGCTCGCAACCAGCATCGCCGAGACCAGCGTGACGCTCGAGGACGTGCGAACCGTCATTGACAGCGGCCTCGCGCGCCGGCCGCGTTACGACCGCGGTGCGGGCCTCACCCGCCTCGTCACCGAGCGCGCCAGCCAGGCGGCGGTCACCCAGCGTGCCGGCCGCGCCGCGCGCCAGGGACCCGGCGTCGCGATCCGCTTGTGGGAGGAGGCTGGGACCGCCTCGCTCCCGGCGCACGATCCACCCGAAATCCTCGAAGCTGATTTGTCGAGCCTGTTGTTGACCTGCCTGCTGTGGGGCGAGGCCGATCCCTCCCGCCTGCCGTTCCTCAACCCGCCGCCGCAAGCGGGATTGGACGAGGCGCGCAGGAGGCTGGCGACCTTGGGCGCGATCGATGACGAAGGCCGTGTGACGGCTCACGGCCGCGCCATCGCAGCCTTACCGCTCGAACCGCGCCTCGCGCACATGCTGCTCGACTCTCGCGCGCGCGGCTTCGGGGCCGCAGCGGCGGACGTCGCAGTGCTGCTGACCGAGCGCGGCCTCGGCGGCAACGATCCCGATCTCGAACTGCGCTGGCGCCGCTGGCGGGCGGACCGCTCGCCGCGAGCAGAAGCCGCGCGCAAGCTCGCCGCGGGTTGGCGGCGGCGGCTCCAAGTGGATGCCGCCAAGGTCGGGGAGCATGACCTCGCCAACGCTCTCGCCTTGGCCTTTCCCGACCGAGTCTCACGGCGCCGTGACGCGTCGGGGGAAAGCTGGCAGTCGGTCGGCGGCCGCGGCTTCCGCCTCGACCCCGCCTCGCGGCTCTCGTCCAGCCAATGGCTGGCGGTCGGCGAAGTCGCGGGTCATGCGTCGGGTGCTCGCATCCTTTCCGCCGCCGCAATCGACGAGCGCGCCGTCCTCGACCTGTTCGCCGACCGTATCGAGACTCGCCACGACGGAGATTTCGACCCCGCGACCGGATCGGTGACGCCCACCCGCACGCGGCGCCTGGGCGCGATCAGCCTCGCGAGCGGGCCCGATCCGAGCCCCGACCCGGCCGCGATCGAGGCAGCCCTGCTCGAAGCAGTGCGCGAGCATGGCCTTGGACTGCTGCCGTGGGACGAACGCGCATCGCAATTGCGTCATCGCGCCGCTTTGGCGCATCGCTTCGACCCCTCGGTTCCGCCGCTCGATGACGAAATGCTGCTCGACCGCGCCGAGGAATGGCTGGCGCCTCTGCTCAATGGAAAGCGCCGCCTCGGCGACATCTGGCCCAACGCGCTTGCCGCTGCCTTCGAAGGGCTGCTGGGCTACGAAGGGCTCAGAACTCTCAATCGCATCGCGCCGGCCGAGTTCGTCAGCCCGGCGGGCAGCCGTCACCTAATCGGTTATTCGGCGACGGCCGGGCCAACGGTCGAAGTCCGCGCCCAGGCCCTGTTCGGTCTTGCCCAGCACCCAACGATTGCCGACGGCCGGCTGCCGCTGGTCCTGGCGATTACGTCGCCCGCCGGGCGGCCGATCCAGACGACCACGGACCTGTCCGGCTTCTGGGCCGGCAGCTGGCGCGACGTCGCCAGGGAGATGCGCGGGCGCTATCCCAAGCATCCCTGGCCGGACGACCCCGCGTCGGCAGTACCGACGCTGAGGTCGAAACGGGCGTCCTAGGACTTGTTCACCGGCACCATCAGATGGGCGTAGGGCGTGCCCGCCCACATCACATAAGGCGCCGACGTGTTCGGCTTCGCGCCCGATGGATAACCGCCGAGCATCGCCTTGCTGCCAACCAGCATGATGTGCGGACCGGTCTTGACCCAGTCGTTGTCCGCGGTCGGACTCTTTGCATAAGGATCGGTGTTGCTGGCGTCGGTGCCGCCTTCGAGCATGTACATCACGCCGGGCGTGCCGTCGGGAGGCGGCTTGTGGTGCATCCAGGCGTCGGCCCATTTGCCGGCATTCGCGTCGAAGCACATCGGGTCCGGACCTGGCGTATCCGGGGCGTCGGGCATGCAGGTCCAGCCATTCTTGCCCGCACGGACCTGGTTCATCTTACCGTCGGCCCCGACCGTCACGATCGCGGCATCATGTGCCAGCGATGCTGGCGCCGCCGATTCCGCGCTGGCCACTGGATCGCTGCTCGCTGTGCTCGTTGAGCTGCTTGAGCTCGTATTCGTCTCAGCCGTTGCGGTACTGCTGTTGTTCGTGCCGGCCTTGTTGCATGCGCTCGCCCCAAGCGCGGCCGCCGCCATCAGCAGGATGCGCAAATTCGTCGATGTCATAGCCCCCTCCATTGTTTGAGAGGACCGGCCGACTAACACAGTTTAGGCAGACAAGCACGTGACTCCGGATCGCTTGATTTGGCGACGTCACTTTGCCACGGTTGCCGGCGATGACCGTCGCCCGCATTTCCGAGATCGATCGCAGGACCACGCAGTCCGGCAAGGCCAATACCGGCCGCTGGCTGCTCGAGTTCGAGCGCCAGGAAGCGCAGCGCGCCGATCCGCTGACCGGGTGGAACGGATCGGGCGACACCAACCCGCAGGTGCGCCTCACGTTCGCGACGAAAGATGAGGCAATCGCTTATTGCCGGAAGCGCGAGCTGGATTTCCACCTTGTCCCCGCGCCGCCGGTGCGCCTCAAGCTCCAGGCCTACGCCGACAATTTTCGTTGAGCTTCTGAGCGAGCAACGCGCGATTATCGTTGAATCACCCGAACAAAGGTCGCTGACGCGCCAACTCGCCTGAGCTATGGTCGCGGCTGCTGATGGACGATGCAGCGCTCATCGACGAACCTATCGAGGCGGAGCCCCCTGCCCCGCCGCCGCGGCGTATCGCCTACCGCCATCGCCTGCCCACGCGACTGTGGCACTGGGTCAATGCGCTCACCGTCATCGTCATGCTGATGAGCGGCCTGATGATCTTCAACGCCCATCCGCATCTCTACTGGGGCAAGTTCGGCGCCAACTTCGACCATCCGTGGCTGTCATTTCACGGCCGTCCGATCCCCGGCTGGGCGACGATCCCCTCCACCTACAATCTTGCCGCCGCGCGGCGCTGGCACCTCGCCTTCGCATGGCTCCTCTCGCTCGGCCTGATCGCATTCCTGGTGACGAGCCTCATCAACCGCCACGCCCAGCGCGACCTTGCACCGACGCCCGGCGAGATCCGGCCGAGCCACATCTGGCACGACATCCGGGAGCATGCTCGGCTGCG
>JBDTZJ010000006.1:0-28234 GCA_040005255.1 Sphingomicrobium sp. | reverse complement strand
AGCCGTTCCCGGTCAGCTTCTTCGAGACGGTGCCGGCGGAAGGGCAGGATGTGATGCCCTACGCCCGCGGTGACGGGCTCGCCCGGCCGTGGATCAAGCCCGGGACGCCGGGCCTCGAGCACCGCATCGGCGGCATCGAAAAGCAGCCGGGAACCGGCAACATCGATTACTCGCCCGCCGCCCACCAGGAGATGACCGACACCCGCCATGCGAAGGTGCTCGGCGTCGCCAACTCCATTCCCAACCAGGACATCTGCCTCGGCCGCGAAGATGCCGAGCTCGCGGTAGTCGGCTGGGGCTCGACCTTCGGGCCGATTCACCAGGCGGTGCGGCGCTCAATCGCCAAGGGGCAGGACGTTGCGCACATTCACGTCCGCCACATCTGGCCGATGCCCAAAAATATGTCTGTCCTACTCAAGGGCTTCAAACATATCCTCGTGCCCGAGATGAACATGGGCCAGCTCAAGACCTTGCTTCGCGACCAGTTCCTGGTCGACGCCAAGTCGCTGACCAAGGTCAGCGGCCACCCGTTCCGGATCGCGGAGATCGAGGCTGCGATTGATGCGCAACTCGGCTCGGGCGCGCGCGCTTGAATAGTGTCAACTTCGTCAACTTTGTTGGATTCGTGATGCGATGAAACCGATGAGCGTAGTTCCGATGATCATGATGCTGGTCATCGTCCTGTTCCTGATCTTCTGGCTCGGAGGAGCCTTCGCCCGATGAACGACATTGCGACGCTGACCACTGCCAAAGACTGGGCCAGCGACCAGGAGGTCCGCTGGTGCCCCGGCTGCGGCGACTATGCGGTCCTGAAGGCCGTGCAGCGGACCATGCCCGACCTCGGTGTCGCGCGTGAAAAGACCGTGTTCATCAGCGGCATCGGCTGCTCGAGCCGCTTTCCGTATTATATGGCGACCTACGGCTTCCACACCATCCACGGCCGCGCGCCGGCCTTCGCAACTGGGGTGAAGCTCGCCAATCCCGAGCTCGACGTGTGGATCATCACCGGCGACGGCGACGCGCTTTCGATCGGCGGCAACCACACGATGCACGTGCTTCGCCGCAACCTCGATTGCCAGATTCTCCTGTTCAACAACGAAATCTACGGCCTGACCAAGGGGCAATATTCGCCGACCAGTCGCGTCGGCACCCGCTCGCCTTCGACTCCGTTCGGCTCGGTCGACCGGCCGGTAACGCCGTGCATGTTCGCGCTCGGCTCGGGAGCGCGGTTCATCGCCCGCGGAATCGACGTCCACAAGAATTTGCCCGAGGTTCTGAAGGCCGCCCACGCGCACCGCGGGGCGAGCTTCGTTGAAATCTACCAGAATTGCGTCGTTTATAACGACGACGTGTTCGCCGGCTTCACCGAGCGCGACGTCGCGTCTGACAAGCAACTCTGGCTTAAGGCCGGCGAAAAGATGCTGTTTGCGGGCGGCGCCAAGGGGCTCGCGCTCGACGTCGAGCATCTGCGGCTGAAGGTGGTCGACGGCGACGACCCGGCGGTGATTGTTCACAACCCGAAGAACAAAGGCATCGCGGCGATGCTGATCGAGATGCCCGACAGCTTCCCGGTCGCGCTCGGCGTGATTTACGAAGACCCGGCGCCCACCTTCGAAGGCGCGGTGATCGAGCAGAACAAGGCCGCCGCGTCAGGCAAGCAGCCCGACCTCCAAAAGCTGGTCAGCAAGGGCCAGACCTGGATGGTCGAAAAGGAGCCGCACAAGCTTTGACGCCTGCGGCTTAGTGGACAATCTCACCCACTCGCTGGCCGGCTGGTCGCTGGGCCAGGCCGGGCTCAAGACCAAGACGCGCAAGGGGTTCGCCGCGCTGATCCTCGGCGCGAACATGCCCGACATCGACGTCTTCTTCGGCCACGCGCCGTGGGACCCGCTTGCGATCCACCGCGGCTTCACCCACGGTCTCGTCGGCGGCGTGCTGGTGATGCCGCCGATTCTCGCCGGCCTGCTGTGGCTGCTCGACCAATGGCAGCTGAGCCGCGACACGAAGTTCAGGAGAGGCCTGCCGATGCGCGTCGGCTGGCTGATCGCGCTGTCGTACCTCGGGACGCTGACGCATCCGTTCCTGGATTTGCTGACCACTTATTCGGTCCAGCTGTTCTCGCCTCTGTCGAACGCCTGGTACCATTCGGACGCTTTGTTCATCATCGATATCTGGGTCTGGCTTCTGCTCGCCATCGCGGTCGGCGTGTCGAAACGCCGCGAGCAGCGGGGGAAGGAGTGGCGCCGCATCCCGCAGGCCGCAATCGCGATCCTGCTCGCCTACATCGGCGCGAACCTCGCGATTACCCAAGCTGCTGACGCTGCGGTGCGTTCGGTCGATCCGCAGGCGCAGGCGATCTTCGCCTCGCCGCCGCCGGTCCTGTCGTGGCGCCGCGACATCGTATGGCGCGACGACGACCACTACTGCCGTGCCAGCTACGACCCGCTGGGCGGCGGTTTCCGGGCGGGCGCGTGCGAGCCGTCGAACATGCAGGACCCGCTGGTGCGCGCAGCCATCCGCCGCGACCCGCGCCTGCAGAAATTCCTCAAATGGTCGATCCTGCCGCAGGCCGAAGTCAGCCGCGGCCGCTGTGCGATCCGCGTGTCGATCGGCGATGCGCGCTACGGCGAAGGGCGACGCTCCCGGCTGGCGCGCGAGAGCGTAATTCGCCTGGCGGGTGACGGCTGTTACTCGACAAAGGCCGCATGAGTTCATAACTCGCGCGTCATGAGCACGCGCGGCGAGCATCTGGTTCGCGCGGACCGCGGTTTCGCCACCGGCGGCGGTCTGCTTGCACGGGTGACAGCTCCCGCATTCTCCAAGGTCCTTGACCAGATCGACGCTCGGCTCGCTTGTGGCGGCATCGAGGCGACTCTGCCGAGCGGTGGGAAGCGGCGACTCGGCTTCCACTCGAAAGGACCAAAATCGCTCGTGCGGCTGTCGAGTTGGCTGGCGCTGGTCCGCCTCGCGACTTCCGGGTCGGTCGGCTGGTACAAGGCCTGGACGCTTGGGGAATGGTCGAGTCCCGACCCGGTCACCGTCTTCGAGCTCTTCTCCGTCAATGCCGTCCCGCTCGGGGAGATCGGCCGCGCCAAGGGCCTGTACCGCTGGGTCAACGCGCTCGCGCACCGGCTGCGCGACAACGCGCCGCGCAAGGCGCGCTCGAACATCGCCGCCCACTATGACCTCGGCAACGATTTCTATTCGGCGTGGCTCGACCACACGATGACCTACAGCTCGGCGCGCTTCGCGTCGGCGGAGGAAAGTCTCGAAGAGGCTCAGCTGCACAAGGTCCGCACCTTGCTTGACCGGCTCGATCTCAAGTCGGGCCAGCGGCTGCTCGACATCGGCTGCGGTTGGGGAACGCTCGCGATCGAGGCAGCCAAAAGGGGGGCGTCGGTCGTCGGCCTGACGCTTTCGACCGAGCAGAAGGCGTGGGCGGAGCGGAAGATTGCCGAGGCCGGCCTCGCCGATCGAGTAGAGATCCGCCTGCAGGACTATCGCGACATGGCCGAGCAATTCGATGCGGTGGCGTCGGTGGAAATGGTCGAGGCCGTTGGCCGCCGCTGGTGGGGCGCATATCTCGACAGCATTGCGCGCAATCTGAAGAGCGGCGGCCGAGCGGCGCTGCAGTTCATCAGCATCGATCACCGGATATCCGACCGCTACGCTCAGAACGCCGATTTCATCCAGACCTACATCTTCCCCGGCGGAATGCTGATCGACGAGCCGCAGTTCGAAACATTGGCGCGGCAGCGCGGTCTGTCGTGGGAGGAGCGTGTCGGCTTCGGCCTCGATTATGCCGAGACGCTGAAGCGCTGGCGCCAACGGTACGACCAAGCGCTCGCGCGCGGATTGCTGACAGGCTTCGAGGCGCCGTTCCATAACCTCTGGCGCTACTACCTGATGTACTCCGAAGGGGGCTTTCGGGGCGGCGCCATCGACGTCGCGCAGGTGACGATGGTGAAGGGCTAATCGGCAGGGGAGGTCGGGTGAGCTCTGCCGGCCTGGAAAGCTTGGCAGGGCTCACCCGTGCTCGGCACAGGGGCAACGTTGCACCGAGCATTCGAATCTCACGGAGGTCTTCCGACCCGGCTGGACTGAGCATGCGAACTCGACTCGGGCGCCTGCGATGCGCCGCCAGCGGCCTCCTCAGTGCCGCCTGCGTTCAATACGAGTTAACCAGAACGACGGCAACGACTAGTTGCCAGAAATGTTGCAAGCAGATTGGACCGGCGCGGTCACGCTTCGATCCGCACTTTCTCGCCCGTCGGAGTGTCGGCGGCGAGGCGTTCGACGATGCTTTGGGCCACAACCTCGGGCGGCTTGACGATCTCCGGCTCTTCACCGGGGAAGGCGAGCGCGCGCATCCGCGTGCGGGTTGCGCCAGGGTCGACGATGTGGACCTTGATCCGTCCTGTATACCCGGTCTCATCCGCATAAGAGCCGAGCAGCGTCTCCAGCGCGGCCTTGGATGATCCGTAGGCGCCCCAGAAAGCGCGCGGCTCGCTTCCGACCGACGATGTCAGCGCAACCACATCGGCGCGCTCGGCACGCTTGAGCAGCGGATCGAACGCGGCGATCAGCGCCTGGTTGGCGAGCAGGTTGAGGCTCAGCAGCCGCGAATATTCCTTGGGGTCGATATCCTGGACCGGCGTCAGCGATCCCAGCATCGCTGCATTGAGCACGAGGATGTCGAGCTTCTGCCAGCGCTCGGCAGCTGCGCCGGCGAGCTTGCCGATGCTCTCGCCGTCGGTGAGGTCGAGCGGTGCGATCGTCGCCGTGCCCCCGCCGGCATGGATGCGCTCCTCCACCTCCTCCAGCGCCGAGGCGGTGCGGGCGACGAGGATCACGTGGGCGCCGGCGGCGGCGAGTACCTCGGCCGTCGCCGCACCGATGCCACGGCTTGCGCCGGTCACGAGCGCGACGCGCCCGGAAAGGGTCTTCGAATCAGTCATGGAGCGGCGTCTAGCGGCTTAGCGGCTGGCGACCAAAGACAGCGGCGCGCCGCCTTCCTTCTCGTTGAGATCGGTGAGGGTCGTCGGATAGGCGCCGGTGAAGCAGGCATCGCAGCGCTGCGGTTGCGCGGCGTCACGTTCTTGCCCAAGCGCCCGATACAGCCCCTCGATCGAAATGAAGGCGAGGCTGTCGGCATTGATGTAATCGCGCATCTGCTCGACGTTCATTTGTGCCGCGAGCAGTTTGGCGCGTTCGGGCGTGTCGACCCCGTAGAAGCAACAGTGCCGGGTGGGCGGCGAGGCGATTCGCATGTGCACTTCGCGCGCGCCGGCGTCGCGCATCATCTGCACCAACTTGACGCTGGTTGTGCCGCGCACGATCGAATCGTCGATCAGCACGATGCTCTTACCGTCGATGAGTGCCGAATTGGCGTTGTGCTTCAGTTTGACGCCCTGCAGGCGGGTGTCCTGGTTTGGCTGAATAAAAGTCCGGCCAACATAGTGCGAACGGATGATCCCCAGCTCAAAGGGGATGCCGCTCTCCTGCGCAAAGCCGATAGCCGCCGGGACGCCGCTGTCGGGCACAGGGACGACGTAATCGACATCCACCGGCGCCTCGCGCGCCAACTCGGCTCCGATGTACTTGCGGACCTCGTAAACCGACATGCCCTCGGCGATCGAATCCGGCCGCGAGAAATAGACGTGTTCGAAGATGCAGGGTCGAGGCGCGACCTTCTCGAACGGCCGGAAGGAGCGGATGCCGCTGTCGTTCACCAGCACCAGCTCGCCCGGCTCGACGTCGCGCAGGAAACTGGCGCCGATCACGTCGAGCGCGACGGTCTCGGACGCGAAGATGGTCGCTTCGCCGAGCTTACCCATCACCAACGGCCGAATGCCGAGCGGATCGCGGCAGGCAACCAGGCCCTCTTCGGTCAGGACGACGAGCGAGTAGGCGCCTTCGACCTGTTTGAGCGCGTCGGTCAGCCGGTCGAGCATGTTGCTGCGGTCCGAAGTCGCCGTCAGGTGGATGATGACCTCGGTGTCGCTGGTCGATTGGAAGATGGAGCCGCGGCGATTGAGGGTCCGCCGAAGCTTCATCGCGTTGGAGAGGTTGCCGTTTTGCGCGATTGCGAAACCGCCCTCGGCCAGCTCGGCGAAAAGTGGCTGGACGTTGCGGAGCGCGGATTCGCCGGTGGTCGAGTAACGAACATGGCCGATGCCCGAGCGCCCGGCGAGCTTGCGAATGATGTCGTCGCGGTCGAAATTGCCGGCGACATGGCCCATGGCGCGGTGGGAGTGGAAATGCTTGGCGTCGAAGCTGGTGATTCCCGCGCCTTCCTGGCCGCGGTGCTGGAGCGCGTGCAGGCCGAGGGCAACGAAGCCCGCTGCGTTGTCGGCGCCCCAAATGCCGAAGACGCCGCACTCCTCGCGAAGCTTGTCGTCATCGAACGGATTGGTCGTCAGCATCGAGTCCCCGCGCGCCAGTGCCGTGAAGCGGTCATATAGGTTGGTCGCTTGCCTTTGTCGCCCCCGGCCAGAATAAGGCGTGAAATCTTAACGAGTTAGGGCCGCTTACCCTTTGTAAAGCGCGGGGAATCTCTTGTGCAGCGCGGCAACCTTCGGGCGATCGTTGACGACGATATAAGGGAAATAGGGGTGCTTGCGCGCGAAGTCCTGATGATAGGCTTCGGCCGGGAAAAAACCGCCGCTTTCGATGCGCGTCGCAATCGGCGCCTTGTAAAGGTGCGCCGCGTTGAGGCGCGCGATGAACGCCTTGGCGAAGCGCGCCTGGTCGGCCGATTGCGGAAAGATCGCCGAGCGATAGCTCGGTCCGACGTCGGGCGTCTGACGGTTCACCTGCGTCGGGTCGTGCGCAACGGTGAAATAGATCTGCAGCAGCTGGGCATAGCTGATTTTCGCGGGATCGAAGCTGATCTTGACGGCCTCGGCATGGCCGGTGCCTTCGGTGCTCACGGCGTCATAGTTCGCGTCCTTTGCGTTGCCGCCGGCGTAGCCCGACACGACGGCGGTTACGCCACGCACATGCTCGAACACGCTTTCCATGCCCCAAAAGCAGCCACCGGCGAGCACCGCGGTCTCGGTCCGCGGGGCGGCGCTGACGGGGGCCGCGGCGAGCGCGGCGGCGAGAATGGCAATGGTTGGTTTCATCATATGCCAGCTAGTGTGCAGCGGCCGGGATTTACAGATGCTGGACGCAATCCTCATCGCGCAATAGGACGCTGCTGACACGGAGGTAAGCAAATGCCCACCTACACCGCGCCGGTGCGCGATAGCCTGTTTATCCTCAACGACGTGCTCGACGTCGGCCGCTATTCGAACCTCCCCGGCTTTGCCAATGCGACGCCCGACCTGATCGAGGCGATCCTCGAGGAAGCCGGCAAATTCGCCGCCGAGGTCCTCCAGCCCTTGAACCGCATCGGCGACGAGGTCGGCTGCAAGCGCAACGACGACGGCTCCGTCGTGACTCCGCCCGGGTTCAAGGAAGCCTATCAGCAATTCGTCGAAGCCGGCTGGCCGACGCTCACCGGGCCCGAGGAATATGGCGGGCAGGGGCTGCCGCAGGTCGTCGGCACCGCCGTCACCGAATATATTCTCTCGGCCAACCACAGCTTTGAGATGTACCAGGGCCTGACCTCCGGGGCGATCGCATCGCTGTTGGTCAAGGGGAGCGACGAGCTCAAGCAGAAATATGTGCCGACCATGATCACCGGCCGCTGGACCGGCACGATGAACCTCACTGAGCCGCATTGCGGCACCGATCTCGGGCTCCTGAAAACCCGCGCCGACGAAAATCCGGACGGCAGCTATTCGATCACCGGGACCAAGATCTTCATTTCGTCGGGCGAGCATGACCTGGCCGAGAACATCATCCACCTGGTGCTCGCCAAGCGCGCCGGCGCGCCGGACAACGTCAAGGGGATCTCCTTGTTCGTGGTGCCCAAGTTCCTGGTCAATGACAACGGCACCATCGGCGAGCGCAATACGCTGGAGTGCGGCGCGCTCGAAAAGAAGATGGGCATCCACGGCAATGCGACCTGCGTCATGAACTATGACGGGGCGAAGGGCTGGCTCGTCGGCGAGCCCGAAAAGGGCCTCGCAGCCATGTTCATCATGATGAACGCCGCCCGCCTCGGCGTCGGCCTTCAGGGGTTGGCCCAGGGCGAAGTCGCCTACCAGAATGCCGCGGCCTACGCGAAGGACCGGCGCCAGGGGCGGGCCCTCCGGCAGGACGAGCGCGACGCCGACGCCAAGGCCGACCCGATCATCGTCCATCCCGACGTTCGGCGAATGCTGATGGAATCCCGCGCCTGGAACGAAGCCGGGCGGGCGCTGGTGCTGTGGGGCGCGCTGCAGGTCGACCTGATGCGGCGCTCGCCCGACGAGGCCGAACAGCAGCAGGCCGACGACCTGCTCGGCCTGCTCACGCCGGTAATCAAAGGCTATCTGACCGACAAGGGCCTGCAGGCCGCGATTCACGCTCAGCAGGTGCTGGGCGGCCACGGTTATATCCGCGAGCACGGCATGGAGCAGTTCGTCCGCGACGCGCGCATCACCCAGATTTATGAGGGCACGAACGGCATCCAGGCGATGGACCTGGTCGGGCGCAAGCTGCCCAAGGACGGCGGCCGCGCGGTTCGCGCCTTTTTCGACCTGCTCGGCCGCAACATCGCGGATGCCAAGGCTGCGGGCGATCCCGCGGGCGTTGCCGCCGCGCTCGATCCGGCGTTCAAAGATCTTCAGGCGGCGACCATGTGGCTCGCCCAGAACGGCATGGCCAACCCCGACAATGCCGGCGCCGGGGCTTACGCCTACATGGATCTCATGGGCCTCGTCAGCCTCGCCTGGATGTGGCTCAAGATCGCGGCCGCCGCCCAGCGGGCATTGGATGGGGACGCGGAGGACCGGCCGTTCCACGAAGCCAAGCTGGTCACCGCCCGCTTCTACGCCGAGCGCGAATTGCCCCTCTCGGGCGCGCTCCGTCGCAAGATCGAGGCCGGCGCCGAGGCGCTGATGAAGATCCCGGCGGAGGCCTTCTAGGCCGGCCGCTTCACGTCGAACGCGACGGTGAGCCGTTCCCCCGCGCCGAAGGGCCGCGTGCCGTGCCACATTGTCGAGGGGAATAGCACCAGCCGCCCCGGCTTCGGCTCGATCACGCGGATGGGCGGCAGATCTGGGACGAGGTCGCGGGCCTGCCCAAGCGCCAGCCAACCGGCCTCGCCGGTGCCTCGCTCGCCCTCGCTTGGTAGCGCGACGTAGAGCGCGGAGCTGAGCCACCCCGCGGGGTGCAAATGGTCGATATGGCGTCCGCCCCCGGTCAGCCGCACCGACCAGGACCCCGAAAACAGGATCGGCGAGCGCTGCTCGATCAAGGTCGGGTGCTGTGGCCGCGGCGGCGGAAGCTGCGCGGCGTGGTGCTCGACCGCCTCGACGATGGCCTGCCTGAGCTGCCGGATCTCAGGCTCGAGCCGGATGAGCAGGTCGCCCTGTGTCTGGGTGCCCCCGCGAAGGCTCTGGTCGACCGGTTCGACGTTTGCCCAATGCAGCGCGCGCAGCCGCTCGGCGAGCCTGTCGAGGTCGGGTAGGCTGCCGGCGATATCATAGACACCAATCAGCTCCGGGTCGCCCTCGAGCCACTGCCATCGTTGATCGCCAAGGAGCCGCCAGCAGATCGACAGATAGGGCCACATCCACTGACCGGCCTGCTCGACATTGCTCTGTGCGACGGCGGCGGCCTCCTCGAACCGGCCAGAGCGGATGAGGAAGCGCAGATAGGCGACCAAGGTCGACAGGTCGCCGAGATGAGCAACGCGCGCGAACAGCGGCGCGGCGGCCTCGAGCTGACCGAGTTCGGTCCGAGCCACGGCCACCGCGGCTTCGAACTCGGCGAGCGGCCCAAGCGCGGCCTTGGCGCGTTCGATCACCTCGAGCGCGCGCTCGTGGAGATTGTCGTGGGCGACGGCCCGGATATAGCTCAGCCACAGCGCCTTGTTGCGCGGCACCGCCTGCACCGCGGCATCGAAGCTGCGGGCGAATCCTTCGCGGTCGCCGGCCTCCCAGCGTAGCTTGGCGAGCGACTTGTGCCCCTCGATCCAACCGGGATCGCGCGCCAGCTCCTCTTCGAGGCCCGCGAGCACCGCATCCAGCTGCCCCTCCTGCACCCACGCGGCGGCGAGGCGCAGCCAGAGCGAGCGGTCGGCGGGGTCGAGCTCGATCGCGCGTTCGAACAGTTCGGCAGCGGGGAGTCCGGCCTCAAACGTCGCGCAGGCGCGGCCGTTGGCGATCATCGCATCGTTCGGGAGGAGCTTTGCGGCCTTGTCGAACGCGTCGATCGACGCCGCGAGATTCTGCATGTCGCGGTTGAGCAGACCGAGCAATTGCCAAAGTCGCGGATTGCCCGGCTGCCGACGCGCCATCTCCTGCACCGGCGCGAGCGCTTCCTGCTGCGCTCCCGACTGCAGGGCCTCGGCGCCCGCCTCAAGCATGGCGTCGGGATCCCCGGCGGCTGCGGCTTTCTGCAACAGCTGCAGGGCGTCGGATTTGGAGGGTGGAAGCATGCGGGGGACGTTCAAATCGCCGCTGAGCTACTGCACTGGCAGCCGAACTGACAAGAATCTTTAGCCTTATCGGCGCTTTTACAATCAACCGCTTGACTTAAGTTAGTCAGTTAATGGCGCGTCGACTGCTATGTGGATAACTCTCGCGGGCGAGTCGCACGGGGCCTCTTGCCGCGGTTCGGCCATCGGGGGGGGTGGCGAGTATGGAAACGGACCTCGCTTATTACAGACGCCGGTCGGCCGAGGAGACGGCTGCCGCCCGAGCGGCTTCACATGGCGCTGTTTGTGAGGTGCATCGTGAGCTCGCGCGCCTCTACGACGACAAGGTTGCGTCGCTCGAGGCGCGGTCCTGCAGCGCGCCGCTGCAGCTCGTCAGCGCCGCCTGAAGCGGGCTGCTCCAAGCAGCCGGCCGGCGAGGTATGGCTGCCGAACAAGGTAAATTTTGCGCAAACCACAAGCTTTCAATCGGCGTGAAGGCGTGGCGGTGCATTGAGGCCGCCTCGTTAGTTTCAAAGTGGGGAATCAAGATGCGCAATTTCGTTTGTCTCGCGGCGCTTGCCGCTTCGGCCGCTGTCGCGTCGCCGGCCTTCGCTCAGCAGGTGTTTCCGTCGGACACCGCGCAGGCGACGGCCCGCGGCGTGGTGCTTCAGCAGCACTCGCTGATCAACCAGTCCAACCTCGACTTCGGCATCGTTACGACTGACGGCGTCAATTCGGGCACGGTGACGATCGCTTCCAATTCGAGCGGCTCGCGCGCTTCGACGGGCGGCGTCACGCTCCTGCCGAGCACCTCGTCCTCGGCCCGCTTCGACGGCCTTGCGGCGCCGCTCGAGACGGTCGTGCTGACGCTGACCCCGCCGGTCGGCAACGTCCTCCAGGACGTGGCGGGCGACCAGATCGCGGTCAATTCCATGTCGGTCGACGCGGCCGGCCTGACGCGCACGGCGAGTTCGACGGGCACCTTCACCGTCTATGTCGGCGGCGATTTCGGCCTGACGGCCAACCAGGCAGCCGGCGTGTATAGCGCTGACTTCAACCTGACCGCGGAATACCAATAATCCTTCCGCAACAGGCGTAGGTTTTAGGGCGGTCGCGCGGTTAAAAGCTGCGCGGCCGCCCTTTCTGTCTGTTTAGCGGGCGTTCAGCTTGGCACGACGACTCGAACCCTCACCACGATGAAATCCGGCTCTGCAAGGCCAATCGGCGCGTTTGATCGGGCAGGTAGAACAATTCATCGACGGAGGTAGAGTCATGCGTATTTTCACCAAGCTGCTGACCGCGAGTGCGGCAATCGCGGCTTCCGCCCCGACTGCGGCGCAATATTATTCGCAGTACCCCAACCAGTATGCGCAACCCTATGGCTACACGCAGCCCTATGCGCGGCCCTACGGCTACGCTCAGCAATATGGTTATGGCGTGAACACGACCGCCGCCGCGCAGCAGTGCTCGGCCGCGGTGCAGAACCGGCTGTACAACCGCACCGGCATTGGCGGCATTCTCGGCGCGGTCCTCGGCGCCAACACTCCGTCAGGCCGGGTCGTGGCGGTGACGCAGGTCAGCCCGCGCAGCAACGGCACGGTCCGCGTGCGCGGCCTCGCCAGCAGTGGCCGCTATGCGATGAACGGTTATGGCGCCTACGGTGTCGGCGCTTACGGTGCCGCGGGCTACGGCTATGCCAACCAGGCCGACCTGTCGTTCCGCTGCGACGTCGGCATGAACGGCGCGATCTACAACGTCAGCATCAATCGCCGCTAACTAGGCGGTCACTTCGGTCCAAGGGAGAGCGCCGGTTCACGCCGGCGCTCTTTCCTTGTGCTCCCGGTTCAGCGAAGGGTCAGCGCCCGGTTTGCTACCCAGGTCGGGATTCGTGCGTTCAAGGGACGGCAATGGCTAGGCACATCTCATTTCTGGTGATGAAAATACTTTTGACCGGCGCTGCGCTGTGCGTGGTGGCGCTCGCCTCGCCGCTCGGCGGACCGGTGGAGGCGAAGACGCGCGCGGCGGCGCCGTTCGACGGCGAGATCGCGCAATTCTACCGCTCGCGCGGCGGTGCGCCATTGTGGTTTGCGCCCAATGCCGGCCCGGCAGCGGACCAGCTGATCCAGCTGCTCGTGAGCGCGCCGGCTGACCGCCTCAATCCGCGCCGCTATGATCTCCGCGGTTTGAGCCGAGCCGTTGCCGAGACGCGCGGCGGCGATCCGGCCGCGGTTCAGCGCGCCGAGGCGATGTTGAGCAGCGCCTTCGTCGCCTACGCTCGCGACCTCCGCCACGACCCGGGCGTTGGCATTGTCTATGTCGATCAGGATCTGAAGCCGGCCCCGCCGTCGGCGCTCGAGCTGCTGAGCGCAGCCGCTCGTGCGCCCTCGCTCAGCGAATACGTCCAGCAGCTGGGCTGGATGAATCCGATCTACGCCAAACTCAGGCAGGCGATCGCAAGCCGCATCTATCGCAGTCCCGCAGAGCTTCGGTTGCTGCAGCTCAACCTCGAGCGGGCCCGTGCGCTGCCGTCGGGGAGCGGTCGTTATGTGATCGTCAACCCGCCCGCGGCGCGGCTCTACATGTATGAGAACGGCCAGGTGGTGGATTCCATGCGCGTCGTCGCGGGGCGTACCGACCCGATCGCCCAGACGCCGATGATGAACGCCTTCATCCGCTACGTCGCGCTCAACCCATATTGGAACGCCCCTGAGGACATCGCGGCGCGCAAGCTCGCGCCCAACGTGCTCAAGCGCGGCCGCGCCTACCTCAATGAGAAGGGCTACGAGATCCTCTCGAGCTGGGACAATCCAAAGGTGATCGACCCGATGTCGGTCAACTGGAACGCGGTGGTGGCCGGACGCGAGAAGGTCATCATGCGGCAGAAGCCCGGACCCGCCAATTCGATGGGCAAGATGAAATTCATGTTCCCCAACCGGCAGGGCATTTGGCTGCATGACACGCCGGAACGGGAGAAGATCGAGGACGCGGCGCGACTCGAAAGCAACGGCTGCGTCCGGCTCGAGGACGCGGCGCGGTTCGCGCGCTGGCTGTTCAACGGCCGGCCGCCGAAGACGCAGGGCGCGCGGCCCGAGCAGAAGGTCGATCTTCCGCAGCCGGTGCCGATCTATCTCACTTATTTGACCGCGGTCCCGAGCGGCACCTCGATCGTCTATTTCGACGATTTTTACGGCAAGGATCGGGCGCAGGCGCGGCGCTTGGCTGCGCTTTAACTCGCGTTGCGCTGCTGCTGGTCCATGTACGAGGGCCGCAGCATTGTCGTCGGGTTGGAATTTTCCTTCTTGGGCGCGAGCCGTGCCAAGTCGAACTGCCCGTCAAACTGCACTCCGAACTTGCGCGCCTGCGCCCAGCGGACGATGCCGCGGACCGGCCCAACGCCGACGATGTCGATCGCCAGCTCGGCTCCGGGAGCGACCGGGATCTCGCATTCGACGAGCGCGCCCATCGACGAAATGTTGTGCAGCCTGAGCTCAACGGGGCTGCCGTCGAGGATCGCCACGGCGCGGCGCATCAGGCGGTGGCGCGGCTCGCGAATGCAAGCGAAGCCGGCGGCTTCGATCGTCGCGGTATTGGCGATTTGACGCGCGGTCTCGGCCGGGCTCGGCTGGCCGAAGATGTAACCCTGGACCATGCTGACGCCGAGCTCGCGGATCAGCTGCAGGTCGTCGTGGGTTTCGACGCCTTCCGCGCACGTGTCCATGTCCAGCGTCTCCGCGAGGGTGACGATGGCGCGGATGATCGCCGCGTTGCGGTTGGTGGCTGAGGTCGATGCGGCGCCGCGGACGAAGCTCTGGTCGATCTTGATCTTGTCGAACGGCGCCTTCTTCAAATAGCCGAGCGAGCTGTAGCCGGTGCCGAAATCGTCGAGCGCGAGGCGGACGCCAAGCGCCTTCAGCTTGGCGAAGGTGTCGTCGGTCGAATCGCCCTCCGCCATAAACACGCCCTCGGTGATCTCGAGCTCGAGCCGCTCGGCGCGGACGCCCGTCTCGCGCAGATGTTTTGCGACCATGTCGGCGACGCTCGGATCATTGAACTGCAGCGGCGACAGGTTGACGGCGACGCGGACATGGTCGGGCCAGTTCGCAGCCTCTTCGAGCGCGGTGTGGAGCACCCATTCGCCGATCTTGCCGATTAGGCCGGCTTCCTCGGCGAGCGGCACGAACTTCGACGGCGAAATGGGCCCCCGAGTAGGATGCTGCCAACGCACAAGCGCCTCGAACCCGGAGATCTCCTCGCCGGCGGTGCGGACGATCGGCTGATAATGAACCGACAGCTCGCCGCGCTCGATCGCCTGGCGAAGGTCGTTTTCGAGCAGCTGGCGCTCGGCTGCCTCGCTGTGCATCGAAGGTTCGTACAGTCGGTGCTTGCCGCGACCGGCTCCCTTGGCGGCATAAAGTGCGAGGTCGGCGTTGCGAACGAGCGCGTCGGCGCTGGCGCGGCCAGGATCGCCGATGGTGATGCCCACGGACGCGCCGATCGTCACCTTGTTTCCCTCAATCATGTACGGCCGCGACACCTGCTCGATCAGGGTCCGGGCGAGCGATTCGAGAAGTCCGATGTCGGCGCCGCCGGGCAGCACCGCCTGGAACTCGTCGCCGCCCAGCCGGCCGACCTGGCCGTGGTTGCCCATGACGGACGTGAGCCGCTCCGCGACCTGGCGGAGGAGCGCATCGCCGATGGGATGGCCGAGCGTGTCGTTGACGTTCTTGAACCGATCGAGGTCGATCATGAACAATGCGCAGCCCTTCTTGCGGTGGGCGGCGTTGCGCAGCGCTTCATCGAGGGTCTGGCGCATCATCGCGCGATTGGGCAGGCTAGTCAGCGAATCGAAGCGGGCAAGGCGGGAGATCTCGCGCTCGGACCGGCGCTGCTCGGTGAGGTCGGTTCCGATGCCGCGAAAGCCGAGGAAGCGCCCGCGCTCGTCGAAAATCGGGTTCCCGGACAGCGACCAGTGGACGTCCTGCTCGCTCGCCGGCCTGACGACGACGTCCGAGAAGGGGAAGCGGGCGGACAAATGGAAGCCCAGCGTCTTGCCCTCTTCGGTTGATTCCGGCGCGTGATCGACCGACAAAAGATCGGTGAACTGCCGGCCGAGCAGGGCTCCCGGCTCGCAATGGAAATCGTCGGCGAGCTGGCGCGACACGTAGGACAGGGTGCCGAGCGAGTCGGTCTCCCAGAACCACCCGCGACCGCTATTTTCGAATTCGTCGACGAAGTTCAGCGCTTTCTTCGCCTGCCATTCGATGGCGAGCCGGGTTCGCCCGGCGAACAGCGTGTTCTGAGTGATGAGGACGCTATAGACGACCATCAGCATCGCGAGCACGTCAATCGCAAAGGTGACCTGGCCGTTGCTCGAGAAGAGCGCGGTGGCGACGAACGCCACCAGCGCGTTCACGACCGCGAGGGGCGGTGACGGGACGGCGATGATCGAGCGCAGGAAAAAACCCGCCGCCATCGCGATCGTCACGTAGGACGCGCTGGCGAGGTTGGACGAAGCGGCGGAAGCGCTTGCGATGGCCCACAGCGTGCCCGTCGAAGCGAGATAGCCGCACATGATCCGGAGGACGGTATGCGGGGCCAGCTGCAGTCTGCGCCAGAAGAGCATGACGAGGCCGGCACCGGCGTCGAGCGCAAGCGAGGCTGCAAGCGGCAGGCAGGTGCCGACAACGGCTGCCCAGCTCGGCCGAGGTATGCCATCGAGGAAGACGCTCAAGAGGACGGCGACATGCCCAGTCAGCAACAGCCACGGGGCGAAGGTCCAGCCGCCAAGTCGGCGCTCCGCAAGGGTCAGGTCGGCACTTTCGGAATGATCGCGGACGTCGAAGAACAGCACTTCCTGCACCGACGCGCGCGCAGGCGGGTGAACCTCATCAGATTTCCGGAACAACGTCCGACGCATCACCGCTCCACCTGACGCCACTGGGCAAGCCCAACGCGGCCAAAGGTGGACCTTAACCTGCGGAGTTAACTGCCACGCGAACGAACGAGGTTACCGCCCTGTTAGGCTTCCTCAGGCAGGAAGTCCGGAACCGACAGGTAGCGCTCGCCAGTATCGTAATTGAAGCCGAGAACGCGGGCATTTTCCCCTAATTCCGGAAGCTTTTGGGCGATTGCGGCCAGCGTCGCGCCCGACGAGATTCCGACCAGCATTCCCTCCTCGCGAGCGGCGCGGCGGGCCATTTCCTTGGCATCGGCGGGATCGACCTGGATCACGCCGTCGAGCAAGCTGACGTCCATGATCGCGGGGATGAAGCCGGCGCCGATGCCCTGGATCGGGTGCGGCCCGGGCTGGCCGCCCGAAAGTACCGGCGATAGCGTCGGCTCGACCGCGAACACCTTGAGGTTCGGCCAGGCCGGCTTCAACACCTCGGCGCAGGCGGTGATGTGGCCGCCGGTGCCGACCCCGGTGATGATCGCGTCGGGCGGATTGTCGCCGAAGTCGCGCAGGATCTCCTGAGCCGTCGTGCGGCGGTGCACTTCGACGTTGGCCGGGTTCTCGAACTGCTGCGGCATCCAGGAGCCGGGAGTCGCGGCGATGATCTCTTCGGCGCGGGCGATCGAGCCCTTCATGCCCTTCTCGCGCGGGGTGAGGTCGAAAGTCGCGCCGTAGGCGAGCATCAGGCGCCGGCGCTCGATGCTCATGCTGTCGGGCATAACCAGGATCAGGCGATAGCCCTTGACCGCGGCGACCATCGCCAGGCCGATGCCGGTGTTGCCGGAGGTCGGCTCGACGATCACTCCGCCGGGCTTGAGCTTGCCGGAGCGCTCGGCGTCCTCGATCATAGCGAGCGCGATGCGGTCCTTGATCGAAGCGCCGGGATTGGCGCGCTCCTGCTTGATCCACACCTCGGCCTTGGGCCCGAACAGGCGGGTGATACGCACGTGCGGCGTGTTGCCGATGGTCTCGAGGATATTCGCGGCCTTCATGCCCTAGCTCTCCTCTGCTTGAGGCTGTCGCAAATCGGGTGGTTCGAAGCTTTTTGCAAGGCGCAACTCGGGGAACCACCACGACCAGAGCAGCACCACGCCAATCGCGCCGATACCGCCCGCGATGACGGCCGGGACTGGGCCGACAAGCGCGCCGAGGAAGCCGGACTCCGCTTCGCCAAGATCGTTGGACGCCGAGATGAAGAGCGAGGAGACCGCGCCGACGCGGCCGCGCATTGCGTCCGGAGTGTAGAGCTGGATCAGCGACTGGCGCACGTAGACCGAGAACATGTCGGCCGACCCGAGCAGCGCGAGGCAGACGAGCGATAGCGGCATCGAGCGCGACAGGCCGAAGACGATCGTCGCCACGCCGAACACGCCGACCGCCGCCAGCATCTTGACTCCGACGTGGTGCTTGAGCGGGCGAAACGAGAAGAAGGCTGCCGTCAGCGTCGCGCCGAGCGCGGGCGCGGCGCGCAAATGCCCGAGCCCTTCGGGGCCGGAGTGGAGCACGTCGCGGGCGAAGGCGGGAAGCATCGCTGTCGCCCCGCCGAGCAGGACCGCGAACAGGTCGAGGCTGATCGCGCCGAGGACGAGCCGGTTGCGGCGGACATACCCCAACCCCTCGACCATTTGCGCCCACGGATTGGGTCCGCGATCGATCTTGGTCCGGGCGATCGGCCCGATGGCGAACAGGCCGGCCAGGCCGACGGCGAACAGCAGCGTGCTCGCGGCGTAAGGGGCGAACGGCGCCCAGGCGTAAAGATAGCCGCCGAGCGCGGGGCCGGCGATGGCGCCGCTCTGCCAGGCGATCGACGACAAGGCGATGGCGCGCGGCAGGATCTCGCGCGGGACGAGGTTGGGCGCGAGCGCTCCGAGCGCCGGGCCGGCGAAGGCGCGGGCAACGCCGAGCAGCGCCGCAACAGAGTAGAGGATCGGCAGGGTGGTTGTATGCCTCCACGCGAACCAGGCGAGGGCCGCGGCGCAGCCGAGCTCGAGCGCGACCGAAGCCCGCGCGATCCAGCGGCGGTCGACGCGGTCCGCGGTCCACCCGGTCACCAGTGTCAGCAAGAACAAGGGCACGAACTGGACCAGGCCGATAATGCCGAGCCGCAGCGCCGCTTCCTTCACGCCCATGCTTTGGCGGGCGATGTCATAGACCTGCCAGCCGATGACGATCACCATCGCCATCTGCGCGATGGTCGAGCTTAAGCGCGCGACCCAGAAATAGCGAAAGGCGGGGATGCGCAGTGGTTCGGGCAGAAAGCTCACGCAGGTGCGCCTAACCATGCGCGGCGGGAGCGGCAACTGCTAAGGCACTAGGAGAACAGAACGGGATCAGTTAGGCATTGCAAATGGCCAAGCCCAAGTCCCGATACACGTGCCAGGCTTGCGGGTCGGTCCAGCACCGTTGGCAGGGGCAATGCCCCGACTGCGCCGAGTGGAACACGCTCGTCCAGGAAGGCGCGGAGGTGTCGAGCATCTTTGCCGCAAAGCATAATCTCCAAGGCGGCGGGCGGATGATCCCGCTGGTCGGGCTCGAGACGCCCGCGGCGCTGCCGGAGCGCCTGCCGAGCGGGCTCGCCGAATTCGACCGGGCGATCGGCGGCGGGATCGTGCGGGGTTCGGCGATCCTGGTCGGCGGCGACCCCGGCATCGGCAAGTCGACTCTGCTGCTCCAGGTCGCTGCGCGCCTCGCGAGCGAGGGCCACAAGGTCATCTACGTTTCGGGCGAGGAATCGGCCGAGCAGGTGCGGCTGCGCGCGGTGCGGCTCGGCCTCGGCCGGGCGCCGGTGCGGCTCGCGGCGGCGACCTCGGTGCGCGACATCCTCACCACGATGGGGGACGGCGAGCCGCCGGCGCTGCTGATCATCGATTCGATCCAGACGATGCACAGCGACCTGATCGAGGGCGCGCCGGGCACGGTGAGCCAGGTCCGCGCCAGCGCGCAGGAGCTGGTGCGCTTCGCCAAGGAGCACGGCACCGCCGTCGTGCTCGTCGGCCACGTCACCAAGGACGGCAGCATCGCCGGCCCGCGCGTGCTCGAGCACATGGTCGACACGGTGCTGAGCTTCGAAGGCGAGCGCAGCCACCAGTACCGCATCCTGCGGGCGATGAAGAACCGCTTCGGTGGCACCGACGAGATCGGCGTGTTCGCGATGGAGGGCGCCGGGCTGACCGAGGTGCCCAACCCCTCGGCCTTGTTCCTCACCCACCGCGGCGAGCCGGTCAGCGGTACCAGCGTTTTCCCCGCGATCGAGGGCTCGCGTCCGGTGCTGGTCGAGATTCAGGCGCTGACGGTGCGGCTGGCGAGCGGTGCGACCCCGCGACGCGCGGCGGTTGGCTGGGACAGCGGACGGCTGGCGATGATCCTTGCGGTGCTGGAGGCGCGCTGCGGAATGAGCTTCGCGACCGCGGAGGTCTATCTCAACGTCGCCGGCGGTTATCGGCTGAGCGACCCCGGCGCCGACATGGCGGTCGCGGCGGCTCTGGTCTCCGCTATGTCAGAGCGACCGGTGCCGAGCGAATGCGTGGTCCTCGGCGAGATCGCGCTATCGGGCGAAATCCGCCCGGTCGCGCATGCCGGGCTTCGGCTGAAGGAATCGGCGAAGCTGGGGTTTGAAAGCGCCTGGGTGCCGAAGTGCGTTAAGGGCGGCGATGGTCTCCGCCTCGCCGAATTCGGGAACCTGCGCGGGCTGGTGGACACCATCCTGGGCCGATGATTCGCGATGCGCTGCCAAGGGACTATCCCGGCGTCGCCGAGCTGATGCGCGCCTTCATCCACTGGCATTACGACCGTCACGCTTCGGACCGCGCGATGATCGACAGCTATTTCGACGAGGATGCCTTTGAGGGGGAGTTGGCATCGCTCCCTGGTTATTATGGCCCGCCCGACGGTGCGCTGCTTGTTGCCGAGGAGGATGGCCGGGTGGTCGGTTGTGTCGCATTGAAACGGCTCGACGAGGGCCGGTGCGAGATGAAGCGTCTCTTCGTCGATGCGGCGGCGCACGGCACGGGCGCCGGCCAGGCGTTGGCGCGGGCCATTATCGATCGGGCGAAATCGCTCGGTTACTCAAGGATGATGCTCGATACCGGGCCGAAGCAGGTCGAGGCGCAGGGGCTTTATCGCAAGCTCGGCTTCCGCGATTCCGGGCCCTATTACGAAATGTCGCCGGAACTCAGGGACTGGCTGGTGTTCATGGAGCTCGACCTCAAGGCCTGAGCGGTCAGCGCACCAGCTCCGACTCAATCCCCACGGTGTCGCGCACCACGTAGAGCGGGCGCTGCTTGGTCTCGGTCAGGATGCGGCCGACATATTCGCCGAGCACGCCCAGCGAGATCAGCTGGATGCCGCCGAGGAACAGCACCGAGGTCATGATCGAGGCGTAACCCGGCACCGGATTGCCGAACATCATCGTGTCGACAATCAGGAACGTCGCGTACCCAATTGCGAACAACGCCACGCACGCACCGACATAGGACCAGATGCGCAGCGGCACGGTCGACGCCGAGGTGATCCCGTCGAGCGCCAGCGTCCACAGCTTCCAGTAATTGAACTTGGTCGTGCCGGTTTCGCGCTCGGCGCGGTCGTACTCGACCGCCGCCTGCCTGAACCCGGCCCAGGCGAACAGGCCTTTCATGAAGCGGTTGCGCTCGGGCATGGCGCGAATCACGTCGACGACCTTGCGGTCCATCAGCCGGAAATCGCCGGCATTCTCGGGAATCTTGTCGTGGCTGACCGCATTGTGCGCGCGATAATAAAGACCCGCGGTCAGGCGCTTGGCCCAGCCGTCGCTGTCGCGATTGCGGCGGATTCCGAACACCATCTCATGGCCCTCGCGCCACCGCGCGACCATTTCGGGCAGCACCTCGGGCGGGTCCTGCATGTCGACGTCCATCGGGATGACGGCATTGCCGCGGGCATGATCGAGCCCTGCGCTCAAGGCGGCTTCCTTGCCGAAATTGCGCGACAGCGACAGGCCGCGCACGCGCGGATCGGCTAGATTGGCGGCGACGATCGCGGCCAGCGTTGCATCGCTGCTGCCGTCGTCGACGAACAGGATCTCCCAGCCGCCGTCGGCGGCAATGGCATCGAGGATCGCACCGACACGCTCGACGAACGGGAGAATGCCGTCTTCCTCGTCCTTCACCGGAGCGACGACCGAGAGCAAGGGTGGGACCATGCCGCGCTTGACCAGCTGCGCGCGCAGATCGCCAACCGACGGCGGCGATGTAAGCACGGCTTTCTTGCGCTGAACGGCCACGCGTTCCTCCCTAGGGGGTTACGCTAGGCGGTTATGGTTACCGAAACCTTTATCCTACGGGCCGCCTCCTCTCTCGCCATGCGGAAAGGAGCTTGCTAGCGGCTTGGCTGTGACCGCGCTCGACGTCTTCGTCTTCCTGCTGCTGATCGGCGGCGCCGCCGTGGGGTTCGTGCGCGGCTTCGTGCATGAAGTGATCTCGCTGTTCGCGTGGATCGTCGCCATCGCCATGCTCAAGCTGTTCCACAGCCAGCTGTGGGGCGGGATCGAGACCAGTTTCCACACCAGTTCCGCCGCCGCCGCGGTCCTCGCTTTCGCGATCCTGTTCCTGCCCAGCTTCCTCGCCGTGAAGCTGCTCGCGCGGTCGATCGGGGGCAAGACGCGGCGCCATGCCGTGCTCGGGCCCGTCGACCGCATGCTCGGCGGCGGCTTCGGAGCGATCAAGGGCCTTCTCGGCGCGACGCTTTTCTTCCTGCTCGCCAACCTCGCCACCGACATGGTCTACGGGCCTCAGGCGGACCGGCCAGAGTGGATGACGAAGTCGCGCACCTATCCGCTACTCAACGCCAGCGGGCGGTCGATCGTCGACTGGGTCGAAGCGCGGCGCCACAGGCTCCCGCAACGATGATCCGCCTCCACGACACGCTGGCGCGGGAGAAGCGCGATTTCATGCCGGCCGACCCCGAGCGGATTAGCATGTATGTGTGCGGGCCGACGGTCTACGGCCGCGCGCACATCGGCAACGCCCGCCCGGCGGTGGTGTTCGACACGCTCGCGCGGCTGATCCGGCATGAGTTCGGGCAGGACAGCCTGGTCTATGCCCGCAACGTCACCGACGTCGACGACAAGATCATCGCCGCCGCCGAAGCCGAGGGTGTTGGGTATCGCGTAATCACGGAGCGCTATTACCAGTACTACATGGAAGACATGGCTGCGCTTAACGTGCTGCCACCGAATTTCGCACCTCGTGCAACAGCCTACGTCGATCGGATGATCGACATGATTCAGCGGCTTATCGACGGAGGCTACGCCTACGTCGCTGAAGGCCATGTGCTTTTCGAAGTCTCGAAGGACGCGGACTACGGTGTCCTCAGCAGGCGAGATCGAGACGCGCTTATCGCCGGGGCTCGTGTTGAGGTCGCACCGTACAAACGGGACGCCGCCGATTTTGTACTCTGGAAGCCTGCAGGTGAAACAGCCGAGCAAGTTTCTCTTAGCTTCCCGTCACCGTGGGGCCGTGGGCGCCCGGGCTGGCACATCGAATGCTCGGCGATGATCGAAGCTTTCGGCACCAGGAAAGATGCTGGGCACGTCGAAACGATCGACATCCACGGCGGCGGGCTCGACCTCATCTTCCCGCACCATGAGAATGAGATCGCGCAGAGCCGCTGCGCGCATGAGGGGGCGCCGCTGGCGCGCTATTGGGTTCACAACGGCTTCGTCGACATGGGCGCGGAGAAGATGTCGAAGAGCTTGGGCAACATAGTCACGCCGGCCGAGCTTCTGGCGGAGGATGGCAGAGGCGAGATCTATCGATTTGCGCTCTTGTCTGCTCACTATCGCCAGCCCTTGGCGTGGACGGATACGCTGGTCGCCCAGGCCAAGGCGACGCTCGACGGTTTGTATCGCAAGACAGGCGACGTCGAATTGGGCGAGGTCGACGAAGGTGTGCTCGACGCGCTTAGCGACGATCTTAACACGCCGTTGGCGCTGTCACGGTTATCGGCGCTCGATGATCCGGCGACGATCAAAGCGAGCGGTGCTCTATTGGGTTTGCTCAGCCAGACAGGAGAGGATTGGCTAAAGGGGCGCAGTCCTCATGTCACTGTCCCGCTAGTTGGCCAGTCGATGACAGCGCACATAGGCGTCATCCGTGCGGAGAATTCCATCAAGCAAATGATCGACGAGCGCACCGAGGCCAAGAAGAAACGCGACTTCGCGACCGCCGACCGCATCCGCGACGAGTTGAAAGCAGACGGAATACAGCTGCTCGACAGAGCGGATGGAACGACCGATTGGGAGCGGGCGTGACCGAACCGCTGTACACGACCGAAATCCTGCGGCTTGCGGCGTCGCTCGACGAGCCGCATCCCCTCAAGCGCGAGGACGGCCGCGCCGAGCTGCGCTCGCCGACCTGCGGCAGCCGGATCACGCTCGCCGTCCAGCTCGACGAGGACCGCCGGATCGAGCGATTGTCGATCGAGGTCCATGCCTGCGCGTTCGGCCAGGCCTCGGCTGCGCTGGTCCAGCGGCATAGCCGCGGCCGCTCGCATGACGAGGTGTCCGTGGCGATGTTGTCGCTAAGCCGCTGGCTGGCGAGCCAGCATGATGAACCCGGCGGCTGGCCGGGCATCGTCGCGCTTGCTCCCGCACGGTCCCGCACCGCGCGCCACGGCGCGATCCTGCTGCCGTTCCGGGCGTTGCTCGCGGCACTGGACGCGGCCTAGAATGGGCGGCGTGCAACCTGTCGTGGCCGGAGGCCTGTTGCGCGACGCGGCCGTGATGCTCGGCGTGGCTCTCGTCTTCGTGACGATTTTCCGCCGCCTCGGCCTCGGCGCGACCCTCGGTTATATCGTTGCCGGCGCCTTGATCGGGCCCTCCCTGCTCGGGCTGTTCCAGGAGCCGGAGACGATCCAGCGCGTCTCCGAAATCGGGATTGCGTTGCTTCTGTTCCTCGTCGGGCTCGAGCTTCAGCCGAGCCGCCTGTGGCGGCTGCGAACCGACATATTCGGGCTCGGCGCGGCGCAGGTGACGCTGTGCGGGATCGCGATCGCAGCGATCCTCTATTTCGGCGTCGGCTTCTCGCCGGAAGCTTCGCTGGCGATCGGCTTGCCGCTGGCCCTGTCGTCGACCGCGCAGGTCCTGCCAATGCTTCGCTCGGAAAATGAGCTCAACACGCCGCAGGGCGAGCGAGCTTTCTCGATCCTGCTGTTCCAGGACCTTTCGATCGTCCCGCTGATCACGATCATCGCGGCGATGGCGCGCACGCCCGACCCGACGGCGCCGGCCGGCTGGACGCTCGCGCTCTACACAATGCTCGCGGTCGCGGGTCTCGTCGCATTCGGCCGCTTCATTATCATCCCCGTTCTGAGACTGATCGGGCGTCTCGGCGAACGCGAATTGTTCGTTGTCGTCGGCCTCTTCACCGTGATCGGCTCGGCCGCGGTGATGCGCGAATTCGGTCTTTCGACCGCGCTTGGCGCGTTCGTCGCCGGCGTCGTTCTCGCCGAGTCGCCCTACCGGCATGAACTGGATACCGATCTCGAGCCGTTCCGCTCGATCCTCCTCGGCCTGTTCTTCCTCTCGGTCGGGATGCTGCTCAACCTAAGGCTGATTGCGGATCGCCCGATGCTGGTGATTGGCCTCGCCGCCGCAGTAATCGTCACCAAGACGATCCTGATCAGCCTTCTGAGCCGGCTGTTCGGTTGCTCGTCGAAGCTCAGCATTCGCCTTGGCCTGCTGCTGAGCCAGGCCGGCGAGTTCGGCTTCGTGCTGTTCGCCCAGGCGACCTTGGCCCAGCTCATCTCGCCCGGGGCGGCGTCGCTGTTCGGCGCCGTCGTCACGCTGTCGATGGCGACGACGCCGTTCCTGATGCGCTTCGTCGACTTCCTCGAGAGGCGGGATGTGCAGCGCGGCGACCTCGACGGTCCGGAGCTGTCGCCGGAAACGAGCGCGATCGTCGTCGGCTACGGCCGCTTCGGCCAGACCGTCGCGCAGATGATGCAGGCGAAGGGGATCGGCGTCACGATGATCGACAAGAAACCGGCGCAGATCGAGCTGGCCGACGAATTCGGCACTAAGGTCTATTACGGCGACGGCCTCCGGATCGACCTCCTGCGAACAGCCGGGGCCGATACGGCCAAGATCATCGCCTTCTGTAACGACAACGACGGCGGCGAGATGACCCGCGAGGCGATCAAGACCGTGCTCGACACCTTCCCCCAAGCGGCCGTCATGGTCCGGGCGTTCGACCGGCGGCTGCTGATCGAGCTTCAGGGGCTCGATATCGCCTTTGCCGAGCGCGAGCTGTTCGAAGGCGCGGTGACGATGGGCCGCGAAGCCCTTCGCCGCAGCGGGATCGGCGAAGCGGAAATCAGGCGCGTTGAGAGGGAATATCGAATGCGCGATTGCGACCGCCTCGAGCGGCAGGCCGCGACGGGCGACCTTCGCGCGGGATGGGACACGGCCTTCGGCGCGGATCGGTCGCTGCCCGACGAAGCGCCGAGGACCGATTAGGCCGGCTTCGCGATATACTCGTTGAGCGCGCTAACGATTGCCTCGACCACGTCCTTGTGGGCCCCGTCGCTGCTTCGCACATGGATATGCGCTTCGGCATAGGACGGGCGCCGTTCCTCGGACAGGCGTTGAAGCACCGCCTTGGGGTCACCGTTGCGCAGCTGGGCGCGGGTGTCGCGGCGCGAGGTGCGCTCCGCCAGGACCTCGACGGGTGCATCGAGCCAGACCGTGATCGCGCGTTCGTTGAGCAGCTTGCGTGTGCGTGGATCGACATAGGCTCCGCCGCCGGTCGCAATCACTCGCACCTCGCCCTCGACCAGGCGCGCGACAAGGCGGCGCTCGCCGTCACGGAAGTCGCTCTCGCCATAGCGCTCGAACACTTCGGCGGCGGTGTAGCCGGCTGCGCCCTCGATCTCGGCGTCGCTGTCGACGAAGGGCAGGCCAAGGCGCCGGGCCAGGCGCCGCCCGACCGTCGATTTGCCTACCCCCATCAGCCCAACCAGCACCACCGGGCGGTCGAGACGTTTCACCACATCCATCGCTCAAGGGGCTATACAGCGGCTTCCCCGCTCGGCAAAAGCCGCGGTCATGTCGCGATTGATTGTGCTCATCGTCCTCGCCGTCCTGATCATCGGCGCTCTGTTCTTCCTTTCACGGCTGCCGAAGCAGCAGCCGACCCACACGATCGAGGTCGCGGTGCCCGCGCCCGGAGGCAATGCGCACTAAGCTGCTCCTGATTGCATCGGCAGCAGTGATCCTGGCGCTGCCGGCGCTCGCGCAGCAGGTCGCCGCGCCGAGGCTCGGGGGCGCCGCACCGACGTCTGCCCCTACGACGGCGGTTCAGAATAATGCGGCATCGTCCTCACCCTCGGCGCTTCCGGGGGGCGGCGCCGACGAAACAGCGGTCGAGGAAGTCTCCAACACCAACACCGCCAACGCGCTCGTCCCGCCAAGCCCGCCGGTCGAATATCCGGGCTGGGCCCGGCGCGACCCGTGGACGGTTGGCGCTCTGGATCCGCGCAATGTCGGGATCGGCGAGGCACCTTGGGGAACCGCAAACGGGCCGTTCCTCTCCACGCTCATGCGGCGGATGCAGGGGCCGATTGCGTCGCGCTGGGCGCATATCGCGCTGCGGGATGCGTTGCTCGCCAGGGCCCGCTCGCCGGTCAACGTCCATCCCGTGGACTGGGTCGCCGAGCGCGCCTGGCTGCTGCTTCGCCTCGGCGAGGCCGACGCGGCTCGGTTGCTAGTCGCCGGTGTCGATGCCGACCGATTCACGCCGAAGATGGTCCAGGTCAGCATCCAGAGCGCGCTCGCCAATTCCGACCCCGCGGCCCTGTGCCCGCTCGAAGACGGCATCCGGAAATATGATCCGGGCGTCCGCGCGCTCGTCCAGGCGATGTGCGCGTCGCTCGCGGGGGAGCCGGAGAGCGCCTCGGCGATGATCGACCAGGCGCGCCGTTCTGGCCGCATCGGCGGGGCCGACCTGGCGCTGGCCGAGAAGGTCGTCGGCGCCGGCGCCAACGGCCGCGCCGCGACGATCGAGTGGGACCCGGTGGACTCGCTGACCGCCTGGCGGTTCGGGCTGGCGACGGGGACCGGCATGGTGCCGCCCGACCGGCTGGTGAACGCCGCGCCGGCGCAGCTCCGCGCATTCCTCGCCCGCGCGCCCTTGCTGACCGCGCAGCAGCGGCTGCCTTCGGCCATGGTCGCCGCCGGGCTCGGGGTTTTCTCGTCGCAGACGCTGGTCGACCTCTATTCGCAAATCTACGATTCGACCGATGCGGGTGACCTTGGGGACAGCGACGCCTGGCAGCTGCGGCAGGCCTATGTCGGCAAGGACGCTGAGACCCGGCTGGCCGCGATTCGCAAGTTGCTCGGCACCGCCAAGGGCGGGCTGCAGCAGGAAGCCGCGCGCGCGCTCGTCGCCCGCGCCGCGACCTTCGTGACGCCGAGCGCCGACCTCGCCAGCGACGCGCCGGAGCTCATTTCGGCCATGCTTGCCGGCGGTTACGACGAGGCGGCGGCACGCTGGATCCCGGCGGTCAATCGCATGGACGATGCAGCCAGCGACCGCTGTTGGGCGATGCTGGCGCTGGCGGCGCCGAACATCGCCGACGTCGGGACGGGCCGGATCAGCAGCTTCATCCGCCGCGACAAGAGCCGCGACAGGGCGCGGAGTGCCTTGCTCGTCGCCGGGCTCGCCGGGCTCGGGCGGATCAGCACCGACACCGCAAACAGCCTTAACCGCCGCTATGACCTGGGGCTGGGTCACGTC
>JBDTZJ010000066.1:0-8818 GCA_040005255.1 Sphingomicrobium sp. | reverse complement strand
CCACGCCCAGCCAGCAGATGCGCGCGGGCAAACCCTGGAACGCGATCCGCTCCCGCGCCATGTCCAGCCAGTTGTGCAGGTGGGCGTCGCCGGGGATCAGCTCCTTCACCTTGGCGTCGGTGCGGTAGATATCCTCGGGCTCGCCCGACAGCGCCACCCAGCGGAACGGGCCAATCCCGCGGCAAAACAGGGGCCGCACATAGGCGGGGACGAAGCCGGGAAAGTCGAAGGCATGGGTCACGCCCTCATCCTTGGCTTCCTGGCGGATGTTGTTGCCGTAATCGAAGGTCGGAACGCCCAATTCGCGGTAGGCGAGCATCGCTTCGACATGGCGGGCGATGGATTCCCGAGCGGCGGCGGCGACGGCGGCAGGATCGCGCTCGCGCATCTCCTGCCACTTGGCGACGCTCCAGCCCGCCGGGCAATAGCCGTTGGCTGGATCGTGGGCGCTGGTCTGGTCGGTGAGCGCGTCGGGATGGATGTCGCGCTTCAGCATCTCGGGCAGGATCTCGGCCGCATTGCCGAGCAGCCCGACGCTCGTCGGCTCCTTGGCGTCGCGGATAATCTCGAGTGCTTCGTCGATGGTGGTTGCGCGCCGGTCGAGGTAACGCGTCTCGAGCCTCTTCTCGATGCGGCTTTCCTGGACCTCGATTGCAATGCAGTGCGCGCCCGCCATGACCGCCGCGAGAGGCTGCGCGCCGCCCATCCCGCCGAGGCCCGCGGTCAGGATCCAGCGGTCCTTGAGATCCCCGCCATAATGCTGGCGACCCATTTCGGCGAAGGTTTCGAACGTGCCTTGGACGATGCCCTGCGTGCCAATGTAGATCCAGCTGCCGGCCGTCATCTGGCCGTACATCATCAGTCCCTTGCGATCGAGTTCGTTGAACACTTCCCAGTTGGCCCATTTGGGCACGAGGTTGGAGTTGGCGATGAGCACGCGCGGCGCATCCTTGTGCGTGCGGAACACGCCGACTGGCTTGCCCGACTGGACGAGCAGGGTCTGGTCGTCCTCCAAGCGCTCGAGCGTCTCGACGATCTTGTCGAAGCATTGCCAGTTGCGCGCGGCACGGCCGATCCCGCCATAGACGACCAGGCTCTGCGGGTCCTCGGCGACCTCCTCGTCGAGATTGTTCATCAGCATCCGGACCGCGGCTTCCGTCGTCCAGTGCTTCGCCTTGATCTCGCTTCCGCGCCGGGCGCGGATATGGCGTGAATTGTCGCGTCGATTGTCAGTCACAAAGGTCGCCTTAGCGTGTGCCGCGGCTCGGCCCAAGCGGACGCCAGCGGTCGATCCAGACGAGCGCGAAACCGGCGAGGATGAAGGCGAAGGCAATTCCGCCGGCGTTCAGCGCGACCTGGGGCCAGCCAAGCTTTCCGACGTCCATGAAGGGGTAGGGATAGCGCCCATCCCGCTGGCCGCGGGCCAGCACGTAGAGGAAATACGCCAAGGGGTAGGCCGACCACCACAGCGGGGCACTCGGCCCCAGCCGCCCACGCGGCGCGAATAGGAGCCACCACAGCGCTGTTACCACTGGCGAGACCTTGTGCAGCAGGACGTCGGCGACGAGCGCCCCACCCTGAAGCTGATGCAGTCCCTGCAATAATGTCGCGTAGACCAGACCGACGAGCAGGATAGCGAGCGTCACCCCGCCGAGCAGGAACGGCGACACCTTCCTGCCGACGGCTACGCCGGTCATCACCACGGCGAGCAGGAGGTTGGTGATGACGGTGAAGAAGCGGGCGAGCACCCAGAGCGTCGCGCCGACGTCGTGCTGATGGCCGTAGGTCGCCGCGAACTGGACGGCGAGTCCGGCCCAGCAAATTAGCGCTACAAATGCTGCGGCAGCCCTAGCCATCAACGCCCCCGAAAATCCGCCGCTCCGGTCCCGGGAGCCCGATCCAGTAGCCGAGCTCGGCGAGGGATTCGATGCGCCACACGCAAAGGTCGGCCTGCTTGCCGGCGGCGATGCTGCCGACGCTGTGGGCGAGGCCGAGCGCTCGCGCGGCATTGGTCGTCATGCCCTGGAGCGCTTCCTCGGGGGTCAGCTCGAACAGGGTGCAGGCCATGTTCATTGCCAGGGTCGGCGACAGCAGCGGAGACGTGCCGGGGTTGCAGTCGGTGGCGACCGCGATCGGCACCTTGTGCTTGCGGAGCAGTGCAATCGGGGGCTTCCTGTCCTCCTGGAGCGCGTAATAAGCGCCCGGCAAAAGCACCGCGACGGTGCCCGCCGACGCCATCGCCTTGGCTCCGGCCTCGTCGAGATGCTCGAGATGATCGGCCGACAGCGCGCGATATTGCGCGGCGAGCGCTACGCCTTGGCTGTTGGAGAGCTGTTCGGCGTGGAGACGGACGCGCAAGCCGTGGTGCGCCGCCGCCTTGAACAGCCGCTCGACCTCGTCCGGAGTGAAGGCGATGGTTTCGCAAAAGGCGTCGACGCTGGTCGCGATCCCCTGCTTGGCGGCAGCCGGGATCAGCTTGTCGACGATCTCGCTGACATAATGGGCGCGGCGATCCTGACTGTCGGCTGGAAGCGCGTGGAGCGCGAGCAGGGTTGGGACGATGCGGACCGCTTCAGCCTCGCCCAGTTGTTTCGCGATCTTGAGCAGCCGCAGCTCGCTCTTTGGATCGAGGCCGTAGCCGGACTTGATCTCGACCGTGGTGCAGCCGCCGGCCATGAGCGCGTGGAGCCGCCGGCGGCTCTGGTCGAGCAGCTCCTCGTCGGTTGCGGAAGCGGTTCGTGCGACCGTCGATGCAATGCCACCGCCGGCCTTCGCGATCTCTTCATAGGTTGCGCCGGCGCGGCGCATCGCATGCTCGTCGGCTCGCGTCCCGCCGAAGACGAGGTGGGTATGGCAGTCGATCAGGCCCGGCGTGACCCAGGCGCCGCTTAACGCGACCACTTCCCTGGCACGGAAGCCGGCAAGCTCGGTCCTTTTGCCGACGCGGACGATCTTCCCGTCGGCTATTCCGATGGCGCCATTGTCGATCAGCCCGAGCGGATCGCGCGGCGTCGCCTCAAAGGTCGCGATCCTGCAATCGACGAGCAGCCGGTCCCACATGGTTTGCCCTTAGGCGAGCGCGGCTGTTAGGGTCAAAAGGTGAGCAGTTGGCCGAACCTGTCCGACCTTGTCGTCGGCATGGAGACCAAGGCGCCGGTCGGCCTTGTCGGCGCGCCGCTTGCCGCGGGATCGGTTACCGCCGGCTCCTGCGACCTTGCACCGCCACTGTTGCGCGAGACCCTACGACGGATCGGGCGCTATGATGTCGAGGCAAGGCGCGAGCTCTCGACGCGCATTTGCGACCGCGGCGATGTCGACCTCGCCGGCTTGTCGATCGAAGGCGCTACCGAGCCCATCCGGGACGCGGTGCGCTACAGCACCTCGCTTCACGAACTCACCCTGCTCGTCGGCGGCAATAATGCGGTGACGAGGCCCGGCGTGCTCGGGCTTGGCCTACCGCTCGACAAGGTCGGGCTGATCACGCTCGACGCGCATTTCGACATGCGCGAGACCCACGAGGGGCTAAGCAACGGCAATCCGGTGCGGGCGTTGCTCGATGACGGGTTGGCCGGCGCGAACATCGCCCAGATCGGGCTCGCCAGCTTCGCCAACAGTCGCAAGATGCATGAGGACGCCATCGCCGCGGGCAATTTGGTCGTCACGATCGGCGAGGTGCGGCGGCTCGGAATCGCGCTGGCCGTCGACCGCGCGCTCGACCGGCTCGGCCATTGCGAAGCAATCGTCATCGACTGCGACATCGACGTCATCGACCGCTCGCAGTTCCCAGCCGCGCCTGGTGCCAGGCCCGGCGGAATGGCGATCCACGATTTCTTCGCCGGGGTTCGCCGCCTCGCGGCCGACCCGCGCGTGCGCCTGATCGACCTGACCGAATGGGACCCGCCGCTCGACCCGACCGACCTTAGCGCTTTGACGGCCGCGCGCTGGGTCGCCGAGTGCCTTGCCGGCTTCGAGATGCGCTAGGTCCTTTCGCCGGGGCCTCGTGTTGCGGCGGATCGGCAATCACGAAGATCTCTCCGTCAGCGATCCTTTGCACACATTCCCATGGAACGCGGCGACCCCCCTTTCTCGCGGTGATGCTTTCAATGTAGCTTCCGGGTCCGCAAATCAGGGCGACGATCCTCCCGTTCTCCGCATGAACCTCGTGGACCCGGCCGAGCATGACGCCGTCGGGCGTTCTGATCCTGGCATTCCGGAGGTCCGTCAGCCGCATCACATTGCACCCACGCGGGGAATCCACCGCCGCACCTTGTCTTCGACCTCGTGTAAGCCGACTTTTTCCGCGGGGCACTTGAGGTGGGCCGCGCTGGTGATCGTTGCGATTTCGTCCATGGGCACGCGCGCGATATGGTCGCCGGCGATGCTGCGCACCAGCCAGAACATCCATCCAGGCATCCGGCCGGCATAGGCGCCAGGGCCGACGAGAAGCGCCTTGATCTGCAACTCCTTGCCGACGCCGCCCGTGAATTCGACATCGTCGACGATTCCGCACCAGCGCTCATCCTTGTCGACCAGCGGCAAATCGAGGAGCTGACTAACAAGCTTGATCGGGCCGTCAGGATTCATCCCTGGCCTCCCGAAGTGAGCAGATACAGTGGGACCGCCGCGAGTGCCGCCGCGGTGACAATCGCGAAGTAGGTCCACCCCAAGCCCTTGGCGAGCCACCTGTTGGCATGTCCACGCATATAGCTTTTGTCGCCCGCGAGCAGCATCAGCGGCAGGTAGGTCAGCGGCAGGACGATGATCGAGAAGAGCACCGCATATTCAACCAGGCTCATCACATTGACGCCGGTGAGCACGATAGCGAGCGCCAGCAGGAAACAAGCGATCCACGCCAGAGTGAAGCGCGGCGCGTCCCTCGGCTTCTTGTGCCGTCCCCACTCCCAGCCGAAGAATTGCGCGACGGCGTAAGCATTGGCCATGCAGGTCTCGACCGCGGCACCGGCGACCGCGAACAGCATTCCGAGCAGCGCGAGGATCAGCCCTGTTTTCCCCAGCGGGATGGCCGCTTCGAGCGCCGACGTGCCGGGCACCTGGGGACCCACATTCACGGGGCCGAACAATTGCGCCGAGTTGGCGAGGATAGTGATCGCAAGTAGCGAGCCGAGGGCGAAACCGACGGTGGTCGTGACGCGATTGGTCAGCAATTCCTTCGGACCCCAGCCCTCCTCAATGCCGCCCGAAGAGTAGAAATAAGCTTCGTAGGGAAACATTACGGCGCTGAGGATGGCCACGCCGAAATAGGAAAATTGGAGGAGCTCCTTGATGCTGAGGCCGTGCGGCACCTGCGGCACGAACCCACCGGCAATCTTGTCCCAGGGGGGGTGAATCGCGACCAGCGCAACCGCAAACACGAGCATCAGCAGGCCCAGCAAGCCGTAGACCCGCTCGATCCATTTGAACGGCAGGACCCACACCGAGGCCATCACCATGACGACGCTGACGATCGCCATGAGCAGGTAGGGCGCGCCGGTCAGATAATGCAGGAGAAGGCCCATGCCACCGATCTCCGCCGCGCAGGTGATCAATGTGCTGAGCAAGGAGGCAAACAGCGTCAACAAACCGAGCTTGAGGCCAAGACGGTGACGCATGAGGTTGAAGACGGGCTGTTTCGCGATCGCCGCCACGCGACCGCTCATCTCGCCGAACACCATCATTCCGACCGTCGAGAAAGCGAAGACCCAAATCAGCGCATAGCCGAAGATCGAACCGGCCTGAGCCGCGAAGATCAGCTCGCTGATGTCGACGAAGCCCCCGACCGCGGTCATGATGCCGAGCGTCAGCTCAAGCGGATTCAAGTTGATCCTCGATCTGCTTGAGCGTCTCGACATGCGCCCGCACTGCGTCTGGTGCGACCGTGTCGGGGAGGGCCATCAGCGCGCGGATCTCCTCGCCGTAGTTGCTCTGCGGCTGTTTCAGGGACGCGAGGTTGGTTTCGAGCTGCTTGCGCAACTGCTTGCGCATCGCGTCGGCGTAGACATGGGTGACGTGCCCCTTTGCCGCCTGTTCGTTGACCAGCGCCCATTCGGCACCGAGCGAGCGCGCCTCGCCGATCGAAGGCAGGTCGGCCTCGGGTCCCTTGGAGCAAGCGGCAAGCGCCAGGGCTAGCAGCAACATCCACCGCATGGGCGAAGAACCGCTGCGGCGGGGCCGCGTTCCGGCCGGGCTCATGTCGCGAACAGCTCCTTGAGCTCGGACGGGCGGAGCTCGGGCGCCAGCTGATCGAAGGTGCACTGTTTGGGATCCTTGTCCGGCCGCCAGCGGAGGAAGCTGGTGCCGTGGCGGAAGCGCCGCCCGGTGACCTGGTCGTAGCGGACCTCGCCGACCAGCACCGGCTTCAACGGCTCCCACGCCATCGAGCGCTCGGTGTTCCAGCGGCTCGGACCGCCCGGCGCGTTGCCGGTGAAGCCGGGCGGCTCGATCAGGGCCTGGAGCTTGGTAGTCAGCGCCTCCCGTTCGGACGAAGGGATCGCCGACGTGAAGCCGACGTGGTGGAGCAGCCCGCCGTCATCGTAGAGCCCGAGCAGCAGCGAGCCAATTTTCCGCTTTTTCTCGGCGTAGCGAAACCCGCCGACCACGCAGTCGGCCGTGTGCTGTTGCTTGACCTTGATCATCGCCCGCTCGCCCGAGCGATATTCCTGCGCCGCGCGCTTGGCGATCACGCCGTCGAGCGCGCCGCCGCTGCGGCTCAGCCAGCCGAGCGCCACCTCCCGATCGGAGGTCATCGGCGACAGCTGCAGGCCCGGCGTCCCGTTCGTGCCGAAGAACTTCTCCAGCGACTCGCGGCGCCTGGACAGCGGCAGATTGGCGGGTGACTTGCCGTCTAGCTCGAGCAGATCGAACGCCATCAACACAGCCGGGGTCTGCTGCGACAGCTTGCGGACGCGGCTTTCGGCCGGATGCAGCCGCAGCTGCAGCGCGTCGAACGACAGCACATCGCCGACCGGGATGATCAGCTCGCCGTCGAGCAGGAAGCGCTTCGCCTTCACCCGGCGGAGCATGTCGACGACTTCGGGGAAGTAGCGCGCGAGCGGCTTGCCCGACTTGGACGTCAACATGACGTCATCGCCGTCGCGGCGCGCTAGGCAGCGGAAGCCGTCCCACTTGGGTTCGAACTGCCAGCCTTCGCCATCCGGCAGCTCGGTGGCGAGCAGCGCTTCCATCGGCGCGGGAACGGTGGTCTCGGTCATATGGCGTGAACGATTCACATGGTCGCGCGGTCCAAGCGCGTTAGCTTATGCGCTGCAGCAGCGGCGGAGGCGGAATGGCGGGGCAGCTCACCCTCGACAGCGGCGACACGGCATGGATGCTGGTGTCGACGACGCTGGTGATGCTGATGATCCTGCCGGGGCTGGCGCTGTTCTACGGCGGGCTGGTCAGGGCCAAGAACCTGCTCAGCGTGATGAGCCAGGTGCTGGGCATCACCGCGATCGCGATCCTCACCTGGGTGCTGTGGAACTATAGCCTGGCGTTTAGCGGCGACGGGCGGTTCGTCGGGAATTTGAGCAAGGCCGGCTTCGCGAGGCTGACCGATACGTCGCTGTGGGCCGTCGGCACCGCCGGCAAGGCCATCCCCGAGCTGGTGTTCGCCGCCTTCCAGATGAGCTTTGCAGCGATTACCGCCGCGCTGGTGATCGGCGCTTTGGTCGAACGCGTGCGTTTCTCCGCAATCATGCTGTTCGCCACGCTGTGGCTGACGATCGTCTATGCGCCGCTCGCGCACATGGTGTGGTCGTCGGGCGGGCTGTTGTTGAAGCTGGGCGCGATCGACTTTGCGGGCGGCACGGTGGTGCATATCAATTCGGGCGTGGCCGGCTTGGTCGGCGTCGCCTTTGCCGGCTCGCGCATCGGTCATCTGAAGGAAGCGATGCCACCGCATTCGCTGGCGCTGACCATGGTCGGGGCCGGGCTGCTGTGGGTCGGTTGGTTCGGCTTCAACGCGGGGTCCGCGCTCGAGGCGAACGGCGTAGCCGCCGTGGCGATGGTCAACACTTTGGTGGCGCCGGCGGCGGGACTGCTGACCTGGATGGCGGCCGAGCGGCTGGTATCGGGTAAGCCGTCGATGCTCGGCGGCGCGTCGGGTGCAGTGGCCGGGTTGGTGGCGGTGACGCCGGCCGCGGGAGCGAGTGGGCCAATCGGCGCAATCCTGCTCGGGTTGGCAGCGAGCATGGTTTGCTACGGGTTCGTCGGTTCGCTCAAGAACCGCCTCCACCTGGACGACAGCCTCGACGTGTTCGGGATCCACGGGCTGGGCGGGATCATTGGCTCGATCGGCACTGCGATCGTCTCGCTGCCGGCGCTCGGCGGCCACGGCGGAGCGGCCTATGCGCTTGGGCATCAACTGGTCGCCCAGCTTGCCGCGGTGGCGGTGGCGATCGCCTGGTCGGCGGCCGGATCAGCGTTATGCTTTGGGATCGTCAAGCTGGTCATGCCGTTGCGCCACGCGCGGGATGCCGAGCGCGAGGGTCTCGACATCGCCGACCACGGCGAGCGCGCGTATAACTACTGAGCAGCGGGCAACAAAAAAGCCGCCCGAAGGCGGCTTGAATTGTTGGTTGCGGGGGCAGGATTTGAACCTGCGACCTTCAGGTTATGAGCCTGACGAGCTACCGGGCTGCTCCACCCCGCGCCAAAATTACAAAGCCGCCGCTCGGCTAGGCCGGCAGCGGCTTTGTATGAAATTGCGAATGGGTTCTCTTGTATCTCGCTGGCTTCAAAGCCTGGCGACGACCTACTCTTCCACTACTTAAGCAGTAGTACCATCGGCGCTGTCCGGTTTCACGGCCGAGTTCGGGATGGG
>JBDTZJ010000201.1:0-2639 GCA_040005255.1 Sphingomicrobium sp. | reverse complement strand
AGCGCGCTCGACCATATCCGGATCCTCGAGGACCACGGCTTTCGCGACTATAAGGTCGCCGTGAAGGCGAGTGACGTGTTCCTCGCCGTCGCCGCCTACCAGCAGCTTGCCGACCAGGTCGATTGCCCGCTTCATCTTGGCGTGACCGAAGCCGGCGGGCTCATCGGCGGCACGGTCAAGTCGGCGCTCGGCATCGGCTCACTGCTGTGGGCGGGGATTGGCGACACCATCCGCGTCTCGCTTTCGGCGGAGCCGGAAGAGGAAGTCCGCGTCGGCTATGAAATCCTGAAGTCGCTCGGCATCCGCAACCGCGGCGTCCGCGTCGTTTCCTGCCCGAGCTGCGCGCGCCAGGGCTTCGACGTGATCCGCACTGTCGAGGCGCTCGAGGAGCGGCTGCAGCACATCAAGACGCCGATGTCGCTCAGTGTGCTCGGCTGCGTCGTCAACGGGCCGGGCGAAGCGCGCGAGACCGACATCGGGATCACCGGCGGGGGCCAGGGCAAGCACATGGTCTATCTGTCCGGCGTCACCGACCACCATGTGCAGGATGCCGACATGATCGACCATATCGTCAAGCTGGTCGAAGCGAAGGCGGCCGAGATCGAAGCGGCGGACGCCGCCGATGCGCAGCCCACGCTCGACGCCGCCGAGTAACCTCATCCTTCTTTAACCAGTCCGGGCGCATCAACGCGCCATGGTCAAGCTGACGCTGATCCTGATCATGGGCACTGCATTCGCGCAGGGACTATCGGCGAGCCACAGCCCGCCACCGCTGCTGATCCAGGACACAACCGCACCTCTCGACGGCGCGCGCTAAGCCGCTAATTCACGGCGCGTGAACCGCGTCGAGCAGCATCCAATCAAAGGCTTCCTCGCCGCGCTCGCTGCGGTCGCGGTGCTGTCGATCATGGACGCGGTGATGAAGCATCTGGTGCTCGTCATCGGCCTCGTCGCGGTCAGCGTCTGGCGTTCGGCCGCCAACCTGTCGCTGAGCGTCTTTCTCTATTTGCCGCGACGAACCTCATGGCCCGACCGCGCGAGACTGCGCGTACATATCGCGCGCGGCGTGATCGTGACGGTCATGGCGGCGTTGTTCTTCTGGGGCATTGGGCGCGTGCCGCTGGCGCAAGCGATCGCGCTGACCTTCATCGCGCCGCTGATCGCAATGCTGCTTGCGGCCCCGTTCCTCGACGAGCGCATCGCCGCGGGCTCGATCGCCGGTGCACTGCTCGCCTTCGCCGGCGTTCTCGTGATCGTGCTCGGTCAGGCGAGCACGAAGCCGGGCCCCGACGTGCTGCTCGGCATTGCCGCGATCCTCGCCTCGGCCCTCTGCTATGCCGTCAATATCGTGCTGATGCGGCACCAGGCGCTTGCCGCCAAGCCGCTCGAGATCAACTTCTTCCAATGCTTGACGGTCACGGCCCTGTGGCTGCTCGCGGTTCCCGTGGTCGGGCTGCCGGCCTGGCCGGGCGAGCAGTGGCTATGGATCATCGTCGCGACCTTGCTGTCAACTTCTGGCACCTTGCTGTTCGCCTGGGGTTATGCGCGCGGGCCGGCGAGCTATCTCGCGGCCACCGAATATAGCGGCTTCCTGTGGGCTTCGGTCATGGGTTGGCTCGTGTTTCACGAGCGGGTGTCATCCTACACGCTTGCCGGCGCGCTCCTGATCGTCGGCGGCTGCTTGATCGCAGCGCGCGGCAAGCGGCCCGAGCCGCCGGAGATCGAGGTCGCCGCGTGAGCCGGCCTAGCCGCCGGAGGCGAGCAGGTTGATGGTGAAGGCGAGTACGCCGATGTTGAACCCGAACGCGGCAAGACAGTGGATGGTGACGATCTTGCGCACATGCGTCGCGGTCACCTCGACGTCCGAGGTCGCGAACGCCATCCCGCAGGTGAAGGAGAAATAGACGAAGTCCCAATAGACGGGGTGCGTCGTTCGCGGAAATTCCAGGCCGACGCAGCCGGCGTCAGGGTGCGTGTAGACCAGGTGCGCGTAGTGCAGCGCATAGACGGTGTTGGCGAACAGCCAGGCCAGCGCCAGCGTCATGATGATCAGGACTTTGGTGAATGGCTGCGGGGTGCGGCCCACGGCCTCGGCGGTGATGGCGATCATCAGTACCGTTATGACGATACCGGTGACGACCAGCAGCCCGATCCGATTGGCGTCATTCTCCCGCGCATGTTCGCGGATGATCCTGGCCTCGCGCGTGCCGAGCAGGCTGATGCACGAAGCGAGGAACACGAACGCGGCGACGTCGAATCCCGCCATCGCGCCGAGCGGCCAACTGCCCAGCAGCTTCGTCGCGACGGGCACGCCGACGATCAGCAGCGCCATGAAGGCGAGGAAGCGCGGCGGCGCGATCTTGTTGCCGATGGTCAGCGGCTTCGTCATGAGGCCGAAGCGTAACGAAAGCGCGCGGCTCGTCCAGTGAAAGGATTTTCATGCCCTGGTTTTGGCTGATCGTCGGCGGTCTGTTCGAAGTCGGCTTCTCCACGTCGCTGCGCTTCGTCGACGGCTTTAAAAACCTGCCGTGGACACTCGCGTTCCTCGCCTCGGTCGCGGTCAGCATGGGCCTGCTCGAGGTCGCCTCGCGTTCGATCCCGATGGGAACGGCCTATGCGGTGTGGGGCGGGATCGGCGC
>JBDTZJ010000005.1:0-28755 GCA_040005255.1 Sphingomicrobium sp. | reverse complement strand
CCTTGTCGATCAGCCCCTTGCCGATCGTGTCCGCGACCTTGTGCAGCTGGGGCCAGTGAAGGGCGAGGAAGTAAGCCGCAAAATTGAAGAAGGCCGCGAATGCGACGGCAGCGGCGGGGCTGAGGAGTCGCGTGGCGACCACCGTCGCAATCGAATTGGCTGCGTCGTGGAGGCCGTTGAGAAAATCGAACGCGAGCGCAACGACGATGAGCGCAACGAGCAGCGGGACCGCAAGCTCGTGCATCAGGCGTGATCGATCACGATGCCGTCGATCTCATTCGCCACGTCCTCGAAGGCGTCCATGACCTTCTCGAGGTTCTTGAACACCTCGCGGGCGACGGCGAACTGTAGCGGGTCCTGGCGAGCGGTCTGGAACGCGCGCTTGAGCCCCTGCGCATGGATTTCGTCGGCCTGGCCTTCCAGATCCACCACCTTGCCCGTGAGCTCGTGCAGTGTCGCGCCATTCGCGCTCACGTTGCGCAGCAGCGGCAGAGCGCGCGCGGTGACCTCCGCTGCCGCGGCAATGAGGTCGACGATCTGCTTCATTTCGGGCCGGAGCTCGTGCAACTCGTACAAGTCGATCGCTCGCGCGGTCGCCAGCATCTCGTCGATCGTGTCGTCCATCGCCACGATCAGCGAGGTGATCGCGCCGCGATCAAACGGTGCGAGGAACGTTTTCCTGACCTCCCTCAGGACCTGTCGAATGACCTCGTCGGCCTCATGCTCACGATCGCGAATGACCTGTAGGATCTCGGCCGTTGAAGCACCGTCGTAAGCAAGCTCTTTGAGGGCTTTCGACGCTTCCACCAGGGTGGACGCGTGCGCCTCGAACATGCCGAAGAAGTCGCCCTTGCGGGGCAGCAGCCGTTGGAACCAGCCAAACATCGAAGACCCCTTAAATTGCCGCCGCGCGGTTAACCGACGCGGGCCGCATCGGCAACGTCCGCAGGCAGCACCTGCTCTCCAGCAGCTAATGCGACGCTTCTGTTACGCACGGCCGACTCTCACGTTACAGAAATAAGACGCCGGTCAATCTTCCGCATCGAGCGAATAGCCGGCTGAGCGGACGGTGCGGACGACGTCGCTCTGGCCGCCTTCGTTGAGCGCCTTCCGCAAGCGGCGAACGTGCACGTCAACGGTGCGAGCGTCGATGTCCCGGTCGCGCGGCCAGACGGCGTCGAGCAGGCGTTCGCGCGAGAACACGCGGCCCGGACTTTCCATTAGGTGCCGAAGCAGGCGGAACTCGGTCGGACCGAGCTGAACGGAGCGTCCGCCGCGGCGGACGCGATGCGCGTCGACGTCCATTTCGATGTCGCCATAGGTCAACAGCTCCCCAGCGAGCGCCGGCCGGACACGGCGGAGAACGGCGCCGACGCGGGCGAGCAGCTCACGCGGGCTGAACGGTTTGGTGACATAATCGTCGGCGCCCGTCTCGAGCCCGCGAATGCGGTCACCCTCCTCACCGCGCGCGGTCAGCATGATGATCGGCACATGGGCGGTCGCTGAGCGGCGGCGCAATCGACGGCATACCTCGATTCCGCTGACCCCTTCGATCATCCAGTCGAGAATGACCAGGTCCGGCGTGCGTTCCTCGGCCAGGAGCAGGGCTTCATCGCCGTCCGCGGTCCTGACAATGTCATAGCCCTCCCGATCGAAGTGCCACATCAAGAGGTCCGCGAGGGCCCGATCATCCTCGACCAACAGGAGTGCCGGCTTGGTCACCTGGCCCTGCTACGACGGCACGGTGACACTTTTATGAAACCGCCACCGGGACGAGCACGTGGATCGTCGTCCCCACCCCGACTTCGCTGTCGATGCTGAGCCGTCCGCGGTGGCGCTCGACGATATGCTTGACGATCGACAGGCCAAGGCCGGTGCCGCCGATTGAGCGGCTGCGGCTGGTGTCGACGCGATAGAAGCGCTCGGTAACGCGCGCGATATGCTCTGGCGCGATGCCTTCGCCCTGGTCCGCGACGGAGAGATCAACCATCGGCCCGGCCGCCTGCGCCGAGACCATGACCGGCGTTCCCGCCTCGCCGTAGCGCAGCGCGTTGGCGATGAGGTTATCGAGCAGCTGGAGGATCTGGCCGGAGTCGGCGGCGATCGGCGGAAGGTTGGCTTCGACCGAGCGGACGATTGCCGAGCTGCGTTCGTCCGCCATCCGGCTCGCGCTGCCGGCGGCTTGCTCGATCAGGGGCCCAAGGTCGACGGCTTCGGTCGGCGCGGTGAATTTTTCTGCCTCGATCCGCGACAGCGAGATCAGGTCCTCCACCACGCGCTGCATTCGCCGCGCTTCGTCGTGAACGACGGAGAGGAAGCGCTCCCGAGTGGGAAGATCGATCTCGTCGGCCTGCTCGCGCAGCGTCTCGGTGTAGCCGATCAGCGTCGATAAAGGCGTCCGCAGCTCGTGGCTGGCATTGGCGACGAAATCGACGCGCATCTGCTCCGCCGCGCGCGCTTCGCTGCGGTCGACGAAGCGGATCAGCGACGCACCGTCGGGCAGCACCGCGCTGCGCATCAACCAATGCCGCCGGGAACCGCCTAGCCCCGTCAACTCGACCCCTTCCGCTGATTCGGAACCGCTTTCCAGCGCGGCCAGTGCAGCAGGATGGTTGATCACCTGGTGAAAATCCGCGCCACGGATCGAATCGCCAAGAAGCTCGCGCGCGGCCGCGTTCGCGGCGACCACCTGGCCGCCATCGAGGATGATCGCAGCCTCGCTAAGCCCCTCGAGCAGTGCGGGGGAGTTGAGCGCAGTGTCGGACATCGGGACGCGGATTAGATCAACCGCTGAAGCCGCGCCAGTTGTGGCGCCGCGAGCCAGCAATTAGGGCGGTGGCCATGGCCAGCAAATATGAAACCTTCGCCGCGCTGCACGTGCCCGGCGAGCCCGTCATCCTCTACAATATCTGGGACGTCGGAAGCGCGCTCGCCGTGATCGCCGCCGGGGCCAAAGCGCTGGCGACGGGTAGCCATCCGGTTGCCGACGCCAACGGCTGGCCCGACGGGCAGCAGGTTCCGCTCGATTTCGCGCTCGCCAATGCGAAGCGGATTGTCGAGGCGGTCGAGGTCGCGGTGACGATCGACTTCGAAAGCGCTTATTCGGCCGATCCCGAGGAGGGCGGCGCCAATGTCGCGCGGCTGAAGGCGACGGGCGCGGTCGGCTGCAACTTCGAGGACCAAGTGATCGGCGGGGAGGGCCTTCATCCGCTCGACCTGCAGGTGCGGCGGATCGCGGCGATCCGGCGCGCCGTGGGCGATGATTTCTACATCAACGCGCGGACCGACCTGTTCCTGAAGACCCAGACCTATGACGATGCATTGGTCGACCAGGTGGTCGAGCGCGGCAAGGCGTTCGCGGACGCCGGCGCGAGCGGCTTCTTCGTCCCGCGGCTGGCCGATCCCAAGCAGATCGAGCGGGTCGTGCGCGAGGTGCCATTGCCGCTGAACGTCATCGCTTTTCCCGGAGCGCCGGACAAGAAGCTGTGGGCCGATGCCGGCGTGGCGCGGATCAGCCACGGCCCCTTCCCGCACCGCGCGCTGATGGCGACTCTGACGGAAATGGCCAACGCAGCGATCGGCTAGGCCCGGCCGAACCTCCACCACGGCAGGCGCGGGCCGGACTTGAGCACGGTCCTGCGGAACAATTGCGCGCCGAAGCGCAGGATCAGCGCAACCCACAGGCCCTGCCAGACGATCGCCACGACGTGCGGCCAGATCGCCGCGTCCTGAGCGCCTCGCGCCAGCATCGCCATCGGCGACGACAGCGGGAAGACGCTAGCGGCAATCGCTTTGACCGAGCCCGGCGCGCCGACCGCGGTCGAGGCAAAGCCGAAGATCAACACCTGGCCGAAGGTCACGGGCATCGACATGGTCTGGACCTCGCGCGCGGTCGAGGCCTGGGCGCCGATCATCAGGAACGCCGCGCCGAACAGCAGATAGTTCATCCCGAAATAGATGATTCCGAGCGCCAGGAAGGCGGGCCAGCCGACCGCCGGCAAGGGAAGGGTGGCGACGCCGCCATGCTTGATCAGCTGGATCAGCAGCGCGCCGGCGCTGATCCACACGACGAGGCCGAGAACCGACGCGGCGAGCATGGCGAAGAGCTTGCCGACGAACATCGCGTCGATCGGAATCGCGGCGGCAATGACCTCGATCACCTTGTTCGATTTCTCCTCGATCAGCTGGGAGAGGACCATGGTCGAGAGCATCAGGGTGAGGAGGAACAAAGCGACTTGCGCGAGCTGCGCGGTGAGTGCGCGGTCGCGTGCGACCGTGCCGGACGAGGCCGCGATATTGGTCACGTTGAGCTCCGGCGAGTCTTCGCCCTGCGGCGCGCGCGCCTCGGCAATGAGCAGCCTGAGCTGGCCCTCGGTGCCGGGGTCGGAAGCGAGCGCGCCGACCAGCTGGGGATGATCCAGGCCGCCGCTCAGCACCGCGCGGACCGGTGGCTGGCGGGTCGCGAGCAGGCGCTTCTGCTGGGCGGCAAGGTCCCGCTCGGGCGTGAAGCCGACGAGCTCGATCAGCGGATCCTCCCCGACCGCATCGGCCAGCCGGTCGCGCGCGGCGCTCAGCCGCGCGAACTCGGCCTTGGGGGCAACCACTGCAACGACGGGCCGCTTGGCCTGGCTGGCGACATTGGTGCCGATGCCCGCGAACACGCCGCCGAACAGCAACGGAAACAAAGGGCCGAGCAGGAAGAAGATGAAGGTCTTGGACAGGACCGTCGCCGAGAAATCGCGGCGGGCGATGACGAAGGCCGAGCGGATGAAGCGCCTCATTGCGGCTGCTCCTTGCCCATCGCCTCAGCCGCGCCGGCGCCCGCGATGGAGACAAATGCGTCGTGGAGGCCCGGCCGCTCGATCGCCAGAGTCTCGATGCCGGCCCCGCCGTCGATCAGCGCCTTGAGCAGCGGCTCGGGCCCGCCCTCGGGAAGCTCGAACACATATTCGTCGCCCTCGCGGCGGGCGTTGGCGGGTATCGCGGAGCGCCACGGGCCGTCGCTCGCGCGAGTGCGGAGGCGAACGATCGGGCGAAGCCGCGAACGCGCCTCGTCGACAAGGCCGTCGAACGCGACCTTGCCCTTGGCGATGATGGCGATGCGCTCGCACAGCCGCTCGGCATGGGCGATGACGTGGGTCGAGAAGATGATGGTCGCGCCGGCGCGGGCCTCGCGGCGGATCATCTCCTCGAGCCGGGCCTGGTTGATTGCGTCCAAACCGCTGAACGGCTCGTCGAGGACGATCAGGCGCGGCTTGTGGATGATCGTGCCGAGCAGCTGGACGGTCTGGGCCATGCCCTTGGACAAGGTGCGGATCGATTTTCTCGCCCAGTCGCCGAGGTTGTGTTCGGCGAGCAGGGCATCGGCCCGGCGGCGGCCTTCGGCGATCGGCAGGCCGCGGAGAGCGCCCATGAAGGCGATCGCGTCGCGCGCGTGCATCGCCGGGTAAAGCCCGCGCTCCTCGGGCAAATAGCCGATCTCCGGCGCCGCCTCGAGGGGCCGGTCATGGCCGAGCACACGGCGCGTGCCGCTCGACGGGTCGATGATCCCGATCAACATCCGCAGAATCGTCGTCTTGCCCGCGCCATTGGGGCCGAGCAGGCCAAAGATCGCGCCCGCCGGCACGGCGAGGCTAACGCCGTCGACCGCGCGCGTTTCGTTGAAGTCCTTGACGAGGTCGATCGCTTCGACTGCGAGCATTCCGGATGAGGCCTGTCGAAGCACTGAAATTCCTACGAAAATCGCGGCCCGCCGTGTACAGGCCGCGCGTGCATAGAGGCCAAAGCCTTGAGGAAGCAATAAGGTCGGAAGCGGCGCGTCTGGGCTTCGCCGCGTGCGGTTTCACGCGCGCCGACGCGGCCGACGACGCCGGGCTCGACCTCAAGCGCTGGCTCGACGCCGGGCACCACGGGACGATGGGCTGGATGGAGACGCGGGCGCACCATCGGGTGTCGCCGCTGGCGCTGTGGCCCGAAGCCAAATCGGCGATTGCGCTGGGCATGAGCTATGCGCCGGCGACGAACCCGCTGGCGCTTGGCGAGCGCCCCGAGCTCGGGCGCATCTCGGTCTATGCGCAGGGCGGCGACTATCACAAGACGGTCAAGACCGCGCTGAAGGCGCTGGCCCGCTTCATCGTTGGCCAGGCTCCAAGCGAGCTCAAGGTGTTCGTCGACACCGCGCCGGTGATGGAAAAGCCGCTGGCACAGGCGGCGGGGATCGGCTGGCAGGGCAAGCATACGAACCTCGTCAGCCGCGAGCATGGCAGCTGGCTGTTCCTCGGCGTGATCCTGACCAGCCTCGAGCTGGAGCCGGACGGGCCGGCCGATCACGGCCAGCATTGCGGGTCATGCACGCGCTGCCTCGACGCCTGCCCGACGCAGGCGTTCATCGGGCCGCACCGGATCGATGCGCGGCGCTGCATCTCCTACCTCACCATCGAGCATGACGGCGCGATCCCCGAGGAGCTGCGGCCGATGATGGGCAACCGCATCTACGGCTGCGACGATTGCCTGGCGGTCTGTCCGTGGAACCGCTTCGCCGATGCCGCGGCGGCCAATCGTGCATTCCTGCCGCGGGCCGAGCTTGCGGCGCCGAAGCTCGCCGACCTGCTCGCGCTCGACGACGCGAGCTTTCGCGAGATGTTTGCGGGATCGCCGATCAAGCGGATCGGGCGGAACCGAATGATCCGCAACTGCCTGATCGCGGCGGGCAACAGCGGCGATCCTGCACTCGCGGTTGCGGTCGAACCCCACCTCACCGACCCCGACCCGGTGGTCGCGGAGTCGGCGCGCTGGGCGCTGGCTCAGCTCGGCGTTTCGAGCGCGAGGATGCAGGCCGCCTGATCCATATCGGCCCCGGACGGCCCGCGCGTGTCGATATAGGTGACTCGCAGCTGACCGTCGCGCGCCGGGTAGAGATAGGCGTCGAGCACGCAGCGCGGTCCCCGGAACTGGAGCTTGACGCTGCTCCCTTCGCGGATCTGGAGCGCGGGCTTGCCGAAATGGCCGACCAGTTCCTGCGCGCTCAAACCGAACATGTTGCCTTGCGGCCGCGACGGGGGTTGGGGCGTGACGACCGGGACGGACACGGCCTGAGGCCGCGGCGCGCAGGCGGCGGCGAAGAGGACGACGGAGAGGGCAAGGTAGCGGCGCATGAGGTGACGATGCATGGTCCTGCTCGCCGACGCAATGTTGCCGCGCGCTGAACGTCCCGCTACGCGCCCGCTTTCCCGTCAATTCGGAGTACCCAATGCCCGACCCGCGCCTCGACGTCCTGTGCATCGGCAACGCCATCGTCGACGTGATCGCCGACGCGACTGACGATTTCCTGCTTGGCGAGGGCCTGACCAAGGATTCGATGCGGCTCGTCGATGCGGATGAAGCGAAGCGCCTCTACGACCATATGCAGCCGGCGCGCGAGGTGAGCGGCGGCTGCGCAGGCAACACCGCGGCGGGAATTGCCGCGCTCGGCGGACGGGCGGGCTTCGTCGGGCAAGTCGCTCCCGACCAGCTCGGCGAGTTCTACCGCCACGACCTGACCGCGGCGGGGGTCGAGTTCACGACGCCGCCGGTGGACGTCGGAGTGCCGACCGCCCGCTCGATGATCCTGGTGACGCCCGACGGGCACCGGACGATGAACACCTTCCTCGGCGCGGCGCAGGAACTTACGGTCGAGGTACTCGACGAAGAGCAGATTCGGGCGGCCGCGATCCTCTACCTCGAGGGCTATTTGTGGGATCCGGAGACGCCGCGCTACGCGATGGTCCGGGCGATCGAGGTTGCTCGCGAGGCCAAGCGGAAGGTCGCCTTCAGCCTGTCCGACCTGTTCTGCGTCGATCGGCACCGCGACGGCTTCACCGCTTTGATCGATGGTGGGCGCGTCGACATCTTGTTCGCCAACGAAGCCGAAATCCTCGCGATGGGCGGAGCGCCGCACCTCGAGTCGGCGGTTGCCGCGATCGCGCCAAAGGTGGAGACTTTGGTCGTGACCCGCGGTGCGGCGGGCGCGCTTGCGGTCCGCGGGAGCGAGCGGGCCGACATCCGGGCCGAACCGATCGCGGAGCTGGTCGACACGACCGGCGCCGGCGACCTGTTCGCCGCCGGCTTCCTGTACGGCGAAGCGACCGGCAAGAGCCTGGAACAATCGCTCAAGCTGGGAGCGATCTGCGCCGCCGAGATCATCCAGCATTATGGCGCGCGCCCCGAGGCGGACCTCAGGGCGCTGGCCGGCGAACTCGCCGCTTAGCCGCGCTCTTCCGGACTGCCCGGCGCGGGCGCTCCCGGCATCGGTGCGACGCCGACCGATCCGGGCGCGTCCGCCGCAAGCTCGGGCACGTCGGTGATGCCGCGGCCGACGTGACTCCGGCTGCGCGAATAGCCGAAGTAGATCAGCAGCCCGACCACGCCCCACGCCGGAAGCACGGCGATCGCGATCGGCGGGAGCATCACATAAAGCGCGATGCAGCCGACGATGGCGATTGGGGCGATAATCCCGACCGCCGGCGTCCTGAACGGACGCTTGCGACCCGGATCGGTGCGACGCAGGACCAGAACCGACACCGCCACCATCATGAAGGCGAACAGGGTGCCGGAGTTGGAATAGTCGGCCAGCTTCCCGACCGGCAGGAAGGCGGCGGCAAGCATCACGCCGACACCGGTCACGGCGGTCACGACATGCGGCGTGCGGAAACGCGGGTGAACGGAGGCGAGCTTGTCCGGAAGCAGGCCGTCGCGGGCCATAACGAAGAAAATCCGGGTCTGGCCGAACATCATCATCAGCACGACCGAAGGCAGCGCAATGAACGCCGCGATGCCCATGAGGTCGCCAATCCGCTGATAGCCGACCGTGCGCAGGACATGGGCGAGCGCCTCCCGCGAGCAGACCAGAGGCTGCGTCACACCCTGTGCAACGATGGCGCTGCACTGGTTGGTCAGTTCGACGCTGCCCGGCGGGAAGGGATGGCCGAGCGCGTCGCGAACTGGCTGCGCGCCCATGGCGCCAATCGCTCCCGCCGCGACCACCAGGTAGAAGATCGTACAAATGCCGAGCGAGCCGATGAGGCCGATCGGCACGTTGCGCTGCGGGTTCTTGGTTTCCTCCGCCGCGGTCGAGACCGCATCGAAGCCGACATAAGCGAAGAAGATCGAGGCCGCGGCGCCAACCACGCCATAGGTGCCCCAGCCGTTGGGAATGAACGGCGTGAAGTGCTCGCCCTTGAGGATCGGCAAAGTGAGAATGCAGAAGATGGTGAGCGCCGTGATCTTGACCAGGACGAGGACCGCATTGAAGCGCGCGCTCTCCTTGGTGCCGATGATCAGAAGGACCGTTACCAATCCTGCAATCACCGCCGCAGGAAGGTTGAAGACCCCGCCACCGAAAGGACCCGCGGCGAGCGCAGGCGGAACGATGATGCCCCAGCTTTTCATCAGCCCGACGAAATAGCCCGACCAGCCGACCGCCACGGCGCTGGCGCCGATGGCATATTCGAGGATGAGCGCCCAGCCGACCATCCAGGCGAACAGTTCGCCCATCACCGCATAGGTGTAGGTGTAAGCCGAGCCTGCGACCGGAACCATCGAGGCAAGCTCGGAATAGCAGAGCGCCGCAACCGCGCAGACAGTACCCGCGATCACGAAGCTGATCATCATCGCCGGACCGGCCTTTTGCGCGGCCTCGGCGGTCAGAACGAAAATGCCGGTGCCGATGACCGCGCCAATTCCGAGCAGCGTCAGCTGGAATGCGCCGAGCGAGCGATGCAGGCCCTTCTTTTCCGCAGTTGCAAGGATCGCATCGAGCGATTTGACCCGGCCGAGAAGGCCCCCGCGCGCTGCTGCAGTCGCCATCATTCTCCCCTATCAATCAGTTCGTGGCGCGACCCTAACGGCTAGGGGGCGGAGGGCAATCCCATATCGACAGCTACCCGCCGCTGGCCTGAACCGCGGCTGAAGAACGCCTAAACCGGGAGCATGGGCCCGAGCGGACGCCCGGCGAAGATGTGCACGTGGAGGTGCGCCACCTGCTGATTCGAGTCCGGCCCCGTGTTGGCGAGCAGGCGGTAGCCATTTTCGACCAGGCCGGCTTCGCGCGCGACCTTGCCGACCGCACGGACGAAGCCGGCGATCTCGGCATCCGAGCCATGCTCCGAAAAATCGTCCCACGAGACGTAGCGCCCCTTGGGGATCACGAGGATGTGGGTCGGTGCGGCCGGGTTGATGTCCGGGAAGGCGAAAGCGAACTCGTCCGCATAGATCGCGGTCGACGGGATCTCGCCGCGGAGGATCTTCGCGAAAATGTTGGTGTCATCATACGGTTGGGTGGCGTCGATGGGCATTTACGGTCCTTTGAGTCCGCTTGACCGGGCACGTCCGCCCGCTACCACTTGCAAGCGTGACCGACGAGACCCCTCCGGAAAGCCTGATTCCGTACGACGAGATCGTGCAGGACGCGCTGCGGGCGGTGGTCGGGCGGGTGCTCGGCGAGGTCGAGCAATCGGGCGGGCTGCCCGGCGAGCATCATTTCTACATCACCTTCAAGACCCGGGCGCCGGGCGTCGCGATCCCCAAGCATTTGCTCGAGCGCTTCCCGGACGAGATGACGATCGTCATCCAGCACCGCTTCTGGGATTTGAAGGTCGAAGACGACAATTTCACCGTCGGGCTGTCGTTCGGCGGTGCGCCGGCGACGCTCCACGTGCCGTTCGCGGCCGTGACCCAGTTCCATGATCCCGCGGTCGAATTCGCGCTGACCTTCCACGCCAATGCCGATGACGCGCCGCGCGAGGACCATGAGGAGGCCGAAAACGACGCCCCCGAGGCCGTCGATCCAGCCGAAACGAAGGACGACGGCTCCAACGTCGTCAGCGTGGACTTTACGCGCAAGAAGTGATGCGAGCGGCGTCACCCCGGACTTGATCCGGGGCCTGCCTTCCTTCTAGCGCCGGGCCAAAGAACAGGCGGATCCCGGCTCAAGGCCGGGATGACGGAGGGACGAATTGGCGAGCAACACCCGCACCGAAACCGACAGCTTTGGCCCGATCGAGGTCCCCGCCGACGCTTATTGGGGCGCGCAGACCGAGCGGTCGATCGAGAATTTCCCCTTCGGTCCGAAGGAGCAGTTGCCGGTCGAGATCGTCCACGCTCTGGGCTTCATCAAGCAGGCCGCGGCGCGGGTGAACGCGCGGATCGGCGGCCTCGACCCGAAGCTCGCCGAGGTCATCCAGCAAGCGGCGGCCGAAGTCGCGCGCGGCGACCTCGACAGCCAGTTCCCTTTGGTCATCTGGCAGACCGGGTCGGGCACCCAGTCGAACATGAATGCCAATGAGGTGATCGCCGGACGCGCCAACGAGATGCTGAGCGGCAAGCGCGGCGGCAAGGAGCCGGTCCACCCCAACGACCATGTCAACAAAAGCCAGTCGTCGAACGACAGCTTCCCGACGGCGATGCACATTGCCGCGGGGCGGGCGGTGCACATGCGGCTGATCCCCGCGCTCAGGATCATGCACGCCCGGCTCGCCGACCAGGCCCAGCGCTGGGACACAATCGTCAAGATCGGCCGCACCCACTTGCAGGACGCGACGCCGCTGACGCTCGGCCAGGAATTCTCCGGCTATGCGGCGCAGATCGGCGACTGCGTCGAGCGGGTCGAAAGCGTGCTGCCGCGGGTGATGCGGCTGGCACAAGGCGGGACCGCGGTCGGGACGGGGCTCAACGCGCCCAAGGGGTTCGCCGAGGAATTCGCCAGGGAAGTCGCGAAGCTGACGCAGCTGCCCTTCACCTCGGCGCCGAACAAGTTCGCCGAATTGGCCGCCCATGACACGCTCGTCGAGCTGTCCGGCGTGCTCAACGTGATCGCGACGGCGTGCACCAAGATCGCCAATGACATCCGCCTGCTCGGCTCGGGCCCGCGCTGCGGCCTGGGCGAACTGAAGCTGCCCGAGAACGAGCCGGGAAGCTCGATCATGCCGGGCAAGGTCAATCCGACCCAGGCCGAGATGCTGACCATGGTCGCGGCGCAAGTCGCCGGCAATCATGTCGCCGTGACCATCGGCGGCATGCAGGGTCACCTCGAGCTCAACGTGTTCAAGCCGATGATCGTCGCGAACGTGATCCGCTCGATCAACCTCCTGTCGACCGGGATGGAGAGCTTCACGACAAGGATGCTCGACGGCACCGAGCCCGACGAGGAGCGGATTGCCGAGCTCATGAACCGCTCGCTGATGCTGGTGACGGCGCTCGCCCCCGAGATCGGTTACGACAATGCGGCGGCGATCGCCAAGCACGCCCACAAGAAAGGGCTGACGCTGAAGGAGGCCGGGCTGGAACTGGGGCTGGTCGACGAAGCCACGTTCGACCGCCTGGTCAAGCCGGAGACGATGTTCGGCCGCTAGAGCGCGAGGTTCACTCTCACGCCCAGATTGTCGATCCCGGGGTTTTCCTTCCCCGCCAGCTGGCCGTGGCTCATGTGGACCCAGCTCGCCTCCACGCTGACGCGCTGGTTCAGCTGTGCCCCGATGCCGATTTCCGGCTCGAACAGGACGCGGCTGCCGAACGCGATCTTGTCGGTCCGGAAATATTTGCCGGCGGAGCCGTCGTGGATCGCAAGGCCGATGCCCGGGCGGACGTACCAGCCATGACCGAGGCCAAAGCGCGCCGATACGCCGGCCGCCGCATAGTCGGTGTTGCCGGCGGAGTTGAACGCGCCGAACAGATAGGGCTGCAACGGGGTGCCGAACAGCCGTCCGCCGCGATAGCCAAGCGAGAAATCCACGCCGCCTTCGATGCCCGATTCATCGAGCGGCGTCTTAACGTCATGGACGTGGATCCCGCCGAACAATTCTCCCGCACAGGCCGTGCCCGGGACGGCGGCCATGGCGATCGCGGTCACCAAGATTGCAACAGGTCTCAAACGGCTCTCCTGCCCGAATTCCCAACAATGCCTGGCTTAGGGAATGGTGCCATCAACCACCAGCCTGCCACGCGGCGATGGTCTGGTTCGGCACAAGCAGCGCCCAGACGTTCAACGTGAGATTGTCGCGGATGACGAACAGCGGCACGAGCTCCAGCGCGATCAGCAAGAGGATCGACGCCCGGACCGGCAGCTTGCGCGCAAGCAGGAAGCCCAAGGCCATCATCAGGATGTCCGACAGCGAATTAATCACGCTGTCGCCGGTGTAGCCGAGCGCCGCTGTGGTGGCGCGATAGCGGTCGATGACCATCGGCGTGTTCTCGATCACTTCCCAGCTTGCCTCGATGAGCAGGGCAAGGATGAAGCGCCGTTCGACCGGCCAGCGGCGCGCCACCAGCCACAGGCCGGCGTAGAACAAGAGGCCGTGGACGATGTGGCTGAGGCTGTACCAGTCGGCGAGCATCTGGCTGGTCCTGGGGCTGTCGCGCGTGCCCACCCACAGATCGACGGTGCCGCAGGTACAAATCGGGTTGCGGCCCATGGCGAGCAGGATCGCGGCCGCGGCGGCGAGGATGGCGAACGCCAGAAGCCAGGAGCGGCGCGACATTGAATGTGAGGCTTAGCAGCGCCGTCCGCCTTGCAAAGGCCAGCCGTTGGGACGAACTACCACGACTATGCTGAGAACCTACGGCCCTTCCTGCGATGGAAGCACGATCGAAGCCAAGGCTGAGAAGATTCCCGACACGGCGACCTGGGTCGACCTCGAGGAGCCGACCGTGGAGGAAGAGGCGCTGGTCGAGCGCTGCATCCGGATGGACGTGCCGACCGAGAGCGAGATGGCCGAGATCGAGCCGTCGAGCCGGCTCTACGAGCGCGACGGCGCGCTCTACATGACGGTCAGCGTGCTCATCGGCGTCCAGGACGGGGAGCCGAGCACGACGCCGATCAGCTTCGTGCTGACCGACAACCGGCTGGTGACCGTCCGCTATGCGACGCCCAAGCCCGTCCGCGCCTTTGCCGAACATGCCCGACGCGATCTCGATCTGGTGAAGGACGCGCCGACCGTGCTTGTGCGGATGCTCGATGCGATCATCGACCGGCTCGCCGACGAGCTCGAAAATGTCAGCCGGGAAATCGAGGAAATCTCGGCCAACATCTTTAGCAAGGACATGAACCAGCGGCGCATCCCGGTGGCGCGGCTGACGGCGCTTCTGACCCGCATCGGGCGAACGCAGACGCTCCTGGCGAAGATCCGCTATTCAAGTGTCAGCACCGTAAGAATGTTGAACTTTCTGTCAGGGGCCAACCGCTTCCACGCGGAAGGGCAGAGCGACTTCCGTCACCACCTTACAAGCCTCAGCACCGACGCGACGTCGCTGGGTGAGCACGCCAGCTACCTGTCGGACAATCTCCAGTTCCTTCTCGATGCCTCGCTCGGCCTGATCAGCATCGAGCAGAATGCGGCGATGAAGCTATTCAGCTGGGCCGCGGTCGTGTTCCTGCCGCCGACGCTGATCGCAGGCATTTACGGCATGAACTTCCATTATTTCCCGGAGCTCGACTGGCACTACGGTTATGCCATCTCGCTTGGCCTGATGTTCGCAAGCGCGGTCGGACCGTACCTCTACTTCAAGAAGCGCGGCTGGATCTAAAGTTCAGGCGGGCTGTTCGAGCGGGATCGCCGGAAGCTCCTCGGCGGCCGCGGCTGCGGCGGCACGACGGCGCGCCAAAGCGGCATAGGCAAGGGCCAGCTCACCGGCGATCTCGGCGCGCTCCGGCTCGTCCTTCGAGCAGGCGGCTGCCCGGGCTTCGGCCGCGCGGCGGCGAAAATAGTCCGTATCGTGAGTCACGAGCGTGGCTCCTTCCCTCTTCACCATAATTATTGCACCCGCGAGATGATGATAAGGGCCGCGCTCGCGGTCCGGCGCGGCACCCGTTCATCCTGGCGCAAGAATCCAAGCCCCCTCGCGGTTTGCGGGGATTCGCGCAGGTTGCTAAGCGCGCCGCGGCTCCTATCTCCAACGCAGCCCCAGAAAGACAGCGATGATCCCGACCGGCCAGGATAGCCTTCAAACCCGCTCGACGCTCGAAGTCGGCGGCAGGAGCTACGCTTATTATTCCCTCGGCAAGGCCGCGGGCGTGTTGGGAGACGTCTCGCGCCTGCCCTTCTCGATGAAGGTGCTGCTGGAGAACCTGCTCCGCTTCGAGGACGGCGTCACGGTCACCCGCGACGACCTTCAGGCGATGGCTGACTGGATCAAGGAACGGCGGATCAACCGCGAGATCCAGTACCGCCCGGCGCGCGTGCTGATGCAGGACTTCACCGGCGTCCCCGCCGTGGTCGACCTCGCCGCCATGCGCGACGCCATGGTCCAGCTCGGCGGCGACCCGCAGAAGATCAACCCGCTGGTTCCCGTCCACCTCGTCATCGACCATAGCGTCATGGTCGACGAGTTCGGCAACCCGCGGGCCTTCGAGAAGAATGTCGAGTTCGAATATCAGCGCAACTCCGAGCGCTACGAGTTCCTGAAGTGGGGCAGCCAGGCGTTCGACAATTTCCAGGTGGTCCCGCCGGGCACCGGCATTTGCCACCAGGTGAACCTGGAGCATGTGTCGCAGGTCGTCTGGACCGGCGAGGACCAGAGCGGCGAAACGGTCGCCTATCCGGACACTTTGGTCGGCACTGACAGCCACACGACGATGGTCAACGGCCTCGGCGTGCTCGGTTGGGGCGTCGGCGGCATCGAGGCCGAGGCGGCGATGCTCGGCCAACCGGTCAGCATGCTGATCCCGGAAGTCGTCGGCTTCCGCCTCGAGGGTCAGCTCAACGAAGGCATCACCGCCACCGACCTCGTACTGACGGTCACGCAGATGCTGCGTCAGAAGGGCGTCGTTGGCCGCTTCGTCGAATTCTACGGGCCCGGCCTCGACAATCTGCCGCTCGCCGACCGCGCGACCATTGCCAACATGGCGCCGGAATATGGCGCGACCTGCGGCTTCTTCCCGGTCGACGAACGGACCATCGATTATCTGAAGCTGACCGGCCGCGAGGAGGCCGAGATTGCGCTCGTTCGCGCTTACGCCCAGGCGCAAGGCCTGTGGCGCGACGCCGCCGCACCGGATCCGTTGTTCACCGACACCCTCCAACTCGACATGAGCACGATCGAGCCGTCGCTCGCCGGCCCCAAGCGCCCTCAGGACCGAGTGCTGCTGAGCGACGTCGACGACCAGTTCAACAAGGAGCTTGAGGACACCTACCACAAGGGCCAGGCGCCGCGGGTCGCGGTCGAGGGCGAAAGCTTCGACTTCGGCAACGGCGACGTCGCGATCGCGGCGATCACCAGCTGCACCAACACCTCCAACCCGTCGGTGCTGATCGCGGCCGGCCTGGTCGCCCGCAAGGCACGCGAAAAGGGCCTGACCGCCAAGCCGTGGGTCAAGACGAGCCTCGCGCCCGGCAGCCAGGTAGTCACCGACTATCTCAATGAAAGCGGTCTCAGCGAGGACCTCAACGCCTTGGGCTTCGACCTGGTCGGCTACGGCTGCACCACCTGCATCGGCAATTCGGGACCCCTGTCCGAGACGATCAGCAAGGCGATCAGCGACAATGACCTGGTCGCCGTCAGCGTGCTTTCCGGCAACCGCAACTTCGAAGGGCGCGTGTCGCCCGACTGCCGCGCCAATTATTTGGCATCGCCGCCGCTGGTCGTCGCTTACGCGCTGAAAGGCACGGTCCGGTCCGACATGGTCAACGAGCCGATCGGCACCGCGTCGAACGGCGAGCCGGTCTACCTCAGGGACATCTGGCCGACCAACGCGGAAATCCGCACGCTGATCGACGCGCATGTCCATTCCGAGATGTTCCGCCGCCGCTATGCCGACGTCTATCGCGGCGACGAGCGCTGGCAGAAGATCGAGGTCAAGGGGGGCGAGACCTACGGCTGGCCGGCGGGATCGACCTACATCCAGAACCCGCCCTACTTCACCGGAATGACGATGACGGCAGCGACGCCGACCGACATCGAGCGGGCGCGGCCGCTGGCGATCTTCGGCGATTCGATCACCACCGACCACATCTCCCCCGCCGGAGCGATCAAGCCCGACAGCCCAGCCGGCCGCTATTTGCTCGAGCACCAAGTCAGCCGCGGCGAGTTCAACAGTTACGGATCGCGGCGCGGGAACCATGAGGTGATGATGCGCGGCACCTTCGCCAACATCCGCATCCGCAACCGCATGCTCGACAATGTCGAGGGCGGCTTCACCCGCTATGCACCGACCGGCGAGATGATGCCGATCTACGACGCCGCCATGCTCTACAAGCATGACGGGCGGCCGCTCGTGGTCATTGCCGGCAAGGAATATGGCACCGGCAGCTCGCGCGACTGGGCGGCCAAGGGCACGGTGCTACTCGGCGTGCGTGCGGTGATCGTCGAAAGTTTCGAGCGCATCCACCGCTCGAACCTGGTCGGCATGGGCGTCCTGCCGCTGCAGTTCCGCGACGGCGAGAATGCGGCGACCTTCGGCCTGACCGGCACGGAGAAGTACACGATCGTCGGGATCGCCGACCTTAAACCGCGGCAGGATGTCGAGGTGCAGGTCACGCGCGACAACGGCGAGGAGCTGAGCTTCACCGCACGCTGCCGCATCGATACCTACAATGAGCTCGAATATTTCCGCTCGGGCGGCATCCTCCAGTACGTGCTGCGGAGGCTGGCGGCGTGATGCCGCTGGCCGGAATTGCGGCGCTGGTCATCGCCGCGCTGTTTGCCGGGGCGGCGGTGTATGTCAGCGCGGTCGAGCATCCCGCCCGGATGACGCTCGATACCGACGAGGCGCTTCGCGAATGGGGGCCGTCATACCATCGCGGCGCGATCATGCAGGCGAGCCTGGCGCTGCTCGGCACAGCCGCGGGCGCTGCCGCCTGGTGGATGGCTCGCAATCCCTGGTGGCTCGCCGGCGCGATCTTCATGCTGGCGAACTGGCCGTGGACCCTGCTGGTGATCATGCCCCTCAATCGCCGCCTGAAAGCGATGGCGAAAGCGAGCGCGGATTCGAGCGCCCGCGAGCTTCTCGACAAATGGGCAAGGCTGCACCTCATGCGGACCGCCTTCGGAATCCTCGCCACGTTAAGCTTCGCGGTTGCGGCGGCGTGAGCCCCGTCGCCTCGTGCCACTGCGGGCGGGCGCGGATCACCTTGCCGCGCACGCCGGAATATGTCTGCCACTGCAACTGCTCGCTGTGCGCCAAGACCGGCTTCAAAGGCGTCTATTTCCCATCGGACGAACTGGTGATCGAGGGCGAGTTTGACGACTATGTGCGCGCCGATTCCAATCCGGCGTGCCTGAGCATGCATCGTTGCCGCCACTGCGGCGTGCCGACCCATTGGACCCCGCTCACCGAGCCGCCGCACGAGCGGATGGGCGTCAACGCCAGCCTGCTCGAAGAAGGCGCATTGGACGGCGTGGCGGTGCGCGAAGTCGACGGCCGGAGTTGGCCGGCATGACCTCGGTCGAGATCGCGGTCGAGGCCGCCGGCTGGGCCGGGGCGGCGCTGATCCTGCTCGGTTATTTGCTGATCTCGGCGGGCAAGCTCGCCGGCCAGTCGCGCGCTTATCAGTGGATGAACGTCGCGGGAGCGGCGGGCTTCGTCGTAAACGGCTGGTGGCACCGGGCGCTGCCGTCGACGGCGCTCAACGTCGTCTGGATGGGGATAGGAGCCGTAACCCTATGGAAGATCGCACAACGCCCGGGCTCGTCGACCTAAGTCACGTCATCACGGATGGAATGGTGACCTACAAGGGCCTGCCCGGTCCGCACATCTGCGACTTCATCTCGCGCGAGCAATCGGCGGCCAACTACGACGACGGCTCGACTTTCCAGATCGGGCGAATCGACATGGTCGCCAATACCGGCACTTATGTCGACGTCCCGTCGCACCGCTTCGCCGACGGTGAGGATCTGAGCGAGGTCGGGGTCGACGCATTTGCGCACCTCCCTGCCATTGTCGTTCGCCACCCGTTCGAATCCGGACTCGCGGTCGAGGTCGGCGCGTTAGAAGGCCTCGATGTCCAGGGCTGTGCGGTGCTGGTGGCGACCGGCTGGGACCGCCATTGGGGGCAGGATTCCTATTACCACGACCATAGCTTCCTGACCGTCGAGGCGGCCGAGCGGCTGATCGCCGGCGGCGCCGCGCTGGTCGGGATCGACAGCCACAATATCGACGACACGCGGGTGCGCACGCGGCCGGTTCACACCGCGCTGCTTGGCGCCGGAATCGTCATCTGCGAGCATATGACCAACCTCGGCGCGCTGCCCGACAGCGGCTTTCGCTTCACGGCCGCGCCGCCCAAGGTGAAGGGGATGGGGACCTTCCCGGTGCGCGCTTATGCGCTCCTGAGCTGAGCGAGGAGGCGCTGGTCCACCTGAGCCCGCTCGCGATTGATCCTGCCGATGATTTGGCCGCGCAGCTTCTCGAAACGGGGATCGCCATTGAGACTGGCGAGTGCCGGATCTGATTGCAGATCCATCATGAGCTCAGGTGGCTGGGGGAGCCATCCCCTGGCGACTGCGCCCGAAAGAAGCGAGATGGCGTCTTCCTGGCGTCCTTCGGTCGCGTAGACTCGCGCGAGCAAGACCGAGTTGAGGGGTTTGCCTGTCTTGAGTCCCTCCTGTGCTTTGGTTTCTGCGAGTGCCATCTGGTTGAACGGCATTGGCGGCAGCGACTCGTCGACTTGCGCCTGCACGAGCTTGCCGGCGTTTCGCGCAAAATCCGCCTCCGCCCGGACCCACTGCGACTTGGCGGCCGCTGTCGACCAGAGCACGACGACGGCCTTGGCCTCTTCGAGATTGCGCTCGATGACTTCGGAATAAGCGCGGTGGGCGGGAAGGTCGGCATCCCACCAGACGTCGAAGTCCGCGGCTTGCAGCCCCTTGGCGACCCGCCGCGCCGCCGCTTGGTCGTCGCGCGCGTAACTGATGAAAACGTCCGCCAAAGCCGCCACCCCGGTGGTTGCAGGCGAGCGCTATAGCATAGCTGTTATTGATCCCGACTAGGCCGACGTCGCCGCGAGCGCCGCTTGCAGCCAATCGGGGATGATCGCTCCGTCGAGATCGTCGGCGCGGCGATGTTCAATCGCGAGCCCGAGCTCGGGATAATGGACGCGGGTGCGCGGACCGGGCCCGTCAGCCTCGACCACGACCAGGCGGCGGTTGACCTTCTGCCGCCAGTTCATGCGGGCGGTATTCTCCTGACCGACGAAGCAGCCCTTGGTGAAGCTGACGCCGTTCAGCTCGGTGGCGTTGCACTCGAGCCAGAGGAGATCGCCGAGCTCGGCGCGGCCTTCACAGGCGCCGAGGCGAAGCCGGTGCTCGAGATAAGCTGCGACCCCTGCGGGGCCCCCTCCACCATGCTGCGCATGGTCCCCCTCCCCGTTCCGGGGAGGATCAAACCATCTGCGTCCCAGCTCGGGCAAACGCGGGTCGGGGACGCCCTCGCTGCCGTCGTTCGACCAATGGACGGCAAGTGAAGGGTCGCGTTCGATGCGGATTGGGCGACGCAGGCGGTAGATGGTCAACCGCTTGATCAAGTCCTCGGCGGCCGGCACCTCGCAGTCGAGCAGCAGGTCATCACCATCGCTCCACACGAGGAAGTCAAACAGGCATTTGCCCTGAGGGGTCAGCAGCCCTGCCCACACCGGCAGCGGTCCGGTCACGTCGCTGGTCACGAGCCCCTGCAGGAACTCGCGTACGTCCTCGCCGGACAGGCGAACGACAGCTCGGTCAGTCAGGGTGGTCGCGGCCATGGGTCTCAGTTAGGGAGCGCCAAGTGGCTACGCAAACGCTGACCCTTCGCAAGCCCGACGATTGGCACGTGCATTTGCGCGACGGCGAGATGCTCGCGAAGGTCGCCCCCTACACCGCGCGACAGTTCGCGCGGGCGATCGTGATGCCCAACCTGGTGCCGCCGGTCACGACCGTCGAAGCGGGGCGCGATTATCGCAAGCGCATCCTCGAGGTGACGGCGCCCGGCTTTACTCCATTGATGACCTGCTATCTGACCGACAAGACTACGCCCGACGAGATCGAGCGCGGCCACGCGGAAGGCGTGTGGATCGCGGCCAAGCTCTATCCGGCCGGCGCGACGACCAATAGCGCCAGCGGCGTTACCGACATCCGCAACATCTATCCGACGCTCGCCCGGATGGAGAAGATCGGGATGGTGCTGTGCGTCCACGGCGAGGTGACCGATCCCGACGTCGACGTGTTTGACCGTGAGGCGGTGTTCATCGAGCGGGTTTTGTCGCGCCTTGTCGAAGACTTCCCCAAGCTCAGGATCGTCCTCGAGCATATCACCACGGATGACGCAGTCCGGTTCGTCCAGAGATCGATAAGGGTCGCGGCGACCGTCACGCCGCAGCACCTCATCATCAATCGCAACGCGATCTTCGAGGGAGGCCTCAGGCCTCACGCTTACTGCTTGCCCGTCGCCAAGCGCGAAAAGCATCGGCTCGCCGTCCGCAAGGCTGCGGTTTCCGGATCGCCCAAATTCTTTCTGGGCACGGACAGCGCTCCCCACGCGCGAGAAGCCAAGGAAAGCGCCTGCGGCTGCGCCGGCATCTTCAACGCGCCTCACGCGCTCGAAAGCTATGCGACCGTGTTCGAGGAAGAGGGTGCGCTCGCGCGCTTGGAATCCTTCGCCTCGCTCAACGGCGCGCGCTTCTACGACCTGCCGGCCAATGAGGAGACGGTCACGCTCGAGCGGGCAGACGTCCAGGTCCCGAACGAGATCGACGGCATCGTCCCTTTCCACGCCGGCGAGACGCTGCGCTGGCGATTGCTTGCGTGAACCCCGCAAGGGGCGCATTCTCCGCCCCGCTTAGGAAGGGGAGATCCGATGCTGACATTCCTGCTGCTCGCGGCCGCGGCCGCACCCGACGGCAAGACCATGGCGATGGACGACTGGCACACGCTCGCGATCACCGGCGTCGCCGGTGAGACCAGCGGCCCGCTCTATTTGCGGGTGCAGGCGGACGACCTCGACGGCGACGGGAAAGCTGACGATGCCGTCCTGAAGCTCGTTTGCGCCGACGGGAAGGTGGCGAGTGCTTCCTACGTGGTAGCGCCGCGCGACTCGGCCACCGGCATGGCGTCAGGCAAGCGCCAATATGCCCCGGTAAAAATCATCAAGGAATGGGGCGCCGCCTCGCCGCAGCTGAGCGCAATGAAGCCGAGCTACGACGTGAAGACGCTCAAGGGCGCACGGGTCGCGGCTGACGGCTGGACCGGGGTCACGCTCGGGAACACGGACGGGTTGTGCGCGGCGACGCAGGCCGCGGCCGCGACGATCATCAAATCGAAGTCGAACATCACCAACAACTGAGGCCTTAGCCCCCGACCCCGCCGGCGCCGATCACGGCGTCGAAATGGTGCTGCAGGCGCTCGTAGCATTCGCACGCGCGGCGCTTGAGCCCGGCGCGGTCGGTCACCCGCAGATTGCCGCGCCCGGTCGCGATCAGCCCTTCGGACGAGAGCTGCTGGACGACTGCGTTGATCGTCGTGCGCTGTACGCCGAGCAGGCCCGCAAACGCTTCCTGCGTAAGCTCGATCCGGTCCCCGGCGCGGTCCTGGGCGTGGAGCAGCCAGCGCGCCGCGCGTTCGGGGATCGAGTGGAAGGAATTGCACACCGCCGACTGCATGACCTGCGCCAGCAGATAGTCGGAGAAGCGGCAGAACAGGTTGCCGATGAATGGCGACCGGCTCTTGGCCTCTTCGAGCGATTTCATCGGCAAGCGAAAGGCTCGGCCGGGTACGAGTACCCGTGCCTCGGAAAAGGCCGGCGCACGGCCGCAGCTCACGATGCCGCCGACCGCGCCTTCGCGGCCGATCGAAGCAACCTCCGCGGACCGGCCGCCTGCCAATTCGACCGCCATCGAGATCATCGTCGGCCCGATGGGAAAGAGGCTAGAGCGGGCCGGCTCGCCGCGCTCGAGCACCGTCTCCCCGCTTCCGAGCTCGAACATCTCGCCGAACGGCTCGAGCAGCGCCCGCGCCTCCCGCGAGAAAGTGACAAGGAGCCGGTTGCCGGCAAACGCCTCGTCGGCCTGGGTCAGTTCGTCTGTCGTCACGTCCACGTCTAATTCCCGCAGCCGCGGGGTTGATCGTTACGACCGCGACCCGGACTTAAATGCGCGCCGGCGCAAGTTGCTCCATCAGCCGTGCACGGCCTCGACCGTGGTGCGGCGGCCAACCAGCAAACAGTCGGCAACGAGCCGGAACGGAGCCACGTCGACCAGGCTACGGCGCTCGTCGATCAGGTCGGCGAAGATGCGATAGATGTCGGGATATTCGCCGGGGCCGTCGTCACGATGCTCCTGGCCGTCGAGGAGCAGCTTCGAGCCGCCGTCTTCCAGTCGGACGGTCGATCCCGCACGGGTTTCGACCGTGATCGTCCATTCCTCGCCCTCGCTCCGGCGCCAGTCGAGGCTGGCATTGAGCGGGCCATCGGCCTCGGGACTCGCAAAGACGATGTCGGCGGCGATTGGCGTCTGCGCGTTCTCCGGCACCTGGAGCTCGGCGGACTTCACGAACAGGTCGCCGGGGAAGATTTTGGTCGCGATCGACAGGGCGTTGATGCCGGGGTCGAACACCCCGAACCCGCCCGGTTCCCAGATCCACCGCTGGCCGGGGTGCCACTTGTGGACGTCCTCGTGCCAGTGGATTTCGAGCGACTTGATGCGCTTGCCGGCGAGCGCCCTGGCCGCAGCATCGACGGTCGAATGGTGCTGTGCGTGCCAGGTGGTGAACAGGCTCACGCTTTGGCCTTGCGCCAGGCAGTCGAGCGCAGCGATCTCGGCCAGACCGGCGGTCGGCGGTTTTTCGAGCAGGCAGTGGAGCCCGGCGAGCACGCACTCACGCGCAATGTCGAACCGGGGCCCGGGCGGGGTCGTGATCGCGACCGCGTCGAGGCCCTGGACGCTGCGGATCAGCTCGCGCCAATCGGTGAAGATCTGCGCCACGCCCTGGCCGGAGCGGCTCGACGTCGCGACCAGCTCGAAGCGGGGATTTTCCTGGATCGCCGGCACGTGCTGGTCGCCGGCGATCTTGCCATAGCCAATGATGGCGATGCGGAGAGGCTTCACTTGAGGCCTTCGACATAGGCGCGGGCCTTGGCGAGCGTCTCATCCGCCGATTGGCCGGGCAGGTAGAGCCCGCCGCCGAGGCCGAAGCCGGCAGCGCCCGCATCGAGCCAGGGGCGCATATTGTCGGGCTTGACCCCGCCGACGACCAGGATCGGCACGTCGCGAGGGAGCACCGCCAGCTGCGATTTCAAAACGACGGGAGTTGCGGCTTCGGCCGGGAAGAGCTTGAGCGCGGTCGCACCGGCGCGGATCGCCGCAAAGCCTTCGGACGGAGTGAAAAAACCGGGGGTGGAAACGAGCCCGGCCGCGGCCGCGGCCGAGATCACGCTCGGGTTGGTATCGGGCGAAACGACGAGCCGCGCCCCAGCCTGGCGCACGTGGTCCACATCCTCGGGCTTAAGGACGGTGCCGGCGCCGACCAGCACGCGCTCACCGAACCTCGCCGCCAGCCGCTCGATGCTCACCAGCGGGTCGGGCGAGTTGAGCGGCACCTCCACGATCCGGATGCCGGCTTCATAAATGGCGTCGCCGATGGCTTCGGCATCGCCCTGCGTGACGCCACGGATGATCGCGACCAACGGGCATTGGTCGAGATATTGATGCAGCAGATCGGTCGCGCTCACGTCAGATCCTTTTCGCGATTTCATTGATGCCGGCGAGGAAGCAGCGCTCGCCGTCGAGCTCGATGGCTTCGCGGCCGGCCTCGCGAATCGCCGCGGCGTATAGTTGAGTCAGCTCCTTCCGGCCCATGACCGGGATCTGAGCGGCAAGCGGCCAGGTCAGGCCAATCCGCACATCGGTCCCGATCAGCAGCCCACTGACGTAGGAGGGAGCGTCCTCTTTCTTCATCTGCCCGAGGAGCACTTCGGCGCGTGCCCCGAACAGGTCTGCGGGGAGCATGTCGCGCTCCAGCACGCGCCGGACGCCTTGCTTGAACGGGTCGTTCACCTCGACCGGTCCCTGGAGCATGTCGGCGAGAATGCTGTGCTCCTTCAGGAGGCTGAACAGCTCGCCGGTCATGACCGTGCCGAAAATGTGGATGATTCCGCGCCGCAGCGACGCCCACTTGTTGTGTGTCCCTGGGTGGCAGACGAGCGCATCGTGAGCGACGATGCCCGCCGCGACGGCGCCAAGCAGCTGCACTTCCTCACCGCGCATCACATCGGCGCGCCCCTGGCCGACGAAAGAGACGCCGGGAACAATCGCCTCGCGCTCACCGGCCCAGACCAGGTTGTTCACGAGATCTTCGATCCCGACGGGACAAGGAACATAAGGCGCGTCGACCCAGCCGCGATTGGAGCCCGCCATTCCGGCGAGCAACAGCGGTAGGTCGCCGAGCCGAGTCCGGATTTCGGCGACTGCGGCGGGGAATTCTCCCTTGGGCACCGACAGCGCGCCCTTGCGATCCTCGAATTCATCGACGCAAGCGCCCGCGCCGTCGATCAGATAGGCGCGGCGATTGGTCGTGCCCCAGTCGACCGCGATGAAACCTTCAGACCAGCGCATGCTTTTCCTGCCCATAGCCGAAAACCGCGGCAAGGCGACTTCGCTCCGAGGTTTTCTTTTTGAGCGGCTAGGCTAGTGCGGCCCGAAGCAACCCCAAGGAGATTGAACCATCGCCAACTTCATGTTCGCGACGGGGATCGAGAACAGCTACCCGACGATCAACCATGGCCGGACACGCGTCGACCAGATGGCGGCGTGCGGCCACTACGATCGCTGGCGCGAGGATTTCGACTGCGTCCAGGAAATCGGAATCAATTATCTCCGCTACGGGCCGCCGATCCACAAGACGTACCTGGGCCCCAACAAATATGATTGGGAGTTCACCGACCTCACCTTCGCCGAGCTGAAGAGGCGCGACATCACGCCGATCGTCGACCTCTGCCACTTCGGGGTCCCCGACTGGATCGGCAACTTCCAGAACCCGGATTTCCCGGGCCTGTTCGCGGCATATGCCGGGGATTTCGCCGAGCGCTATCCGTGGGTGCAGCTCTACACCCCGATCAACGAGATGTTCATCTGCGCGGTCTTCTCGGCCAAGTACGGCTGGTGGAACGAGCAGAAGAAGGACGACGCCTCGTTCGTCATGGCGCTGAAACACCTCGTCAAGGCCAACGTCATGGGGATGATCGAGATCCTCAAGCGCCGCCACGACGCGATTTTCATCCAGTCGGAATCGTCGGAATATTACCACGCCGACTCGCCGGGCGCGATCGGCCGCGCCGAAGTGCTCAACCAGATGCGCTTCCTCAGCCTCGACCTCAATTACGGGCGCCGGGTCGACAGCGGCATGTATCAGTATCTGCTCGATAACGGCATGAGCCGCGACGAATATGAGTGGTTTCTCAACCACCGCCTCAAGCAGCACTGCATCTTCGGCAATGATTATTACCAGCTCAACGAGCACCGAGTGTTCGCCGACGGGCACACGGTCGCGGCCGGCGAGACCTTCGGCTACACCGAGATCACCCGCCAATATTACAACCGCTACCGGCTGCCGGTGATGCATACCGAAACCAACCTGTGGGAAGGCCAACACGGCGACGAAGCCGTCAAATGGCTGTGGAAGGAGTGGGCCAACGTCCTGCGACTGAGGAACGTCGGCATCCCGACCGTCGGCTTCACCTGGTACAGCCTGACCGACCAGGTCGACTGGGACACCGCGCTTCGCGAGGAGAACGGCAACGTCAACCCGCTCGGCCTGTTCGACCTCGACCGCAAGATCCGCAATGTCGGCAAGGCGTACAAGCAGCTGATCGCCGACTGGCGCAACGTGCTCCCGGCGCAAAGCGTATGCCTGATTGTCCCGATCAAGAAGATCGGCGAGGCCGGAGAGGGCGGCGACGGCGAGGACGACGCGGCCGGGCGGATGCTTGCCGGCAGCGGCACCCAGGCGAATGAGGCCGAGGCATGAGCGGGCGCAAGATCAGCCGAATCGAAACTTTCATGGTCCCGCCGCGCTGGCTGTTCGTCCGTGTCGAGGCGGACGATGGTGCATTCGGTTGGGGCGAAGCGAGCCTCGAGGGGTGGGCCGAGGCGGTCGAGGGCGTGTTCGAGGCCTTCCGCGACCGCTTCGTCGGCGTTGACCCGTACAATATCGAAGACATCTGGCAGGTCGGCTACCGCGGCGGCTTCTACCGGGGCGGCGCGGTCATCATGTCGGCGCTCGCCGGGCTCGAGCAGGCGCTGTGGGACCTGAAGGGCCGCGCCCTCGGCCTGCCGGCGTGGCAGATGCTCGGCGGCAAGGTGCGCGACAAGGTCCGCTCCTACGCCTGGATCGGCGGAGACCGGCCGCACGAGATCGGCGAGGCGGCGGCGGGCCGAAAGGCGCAAGGCTTCAACGCGGTCAAGATGAACGCGACGGCCGAGCTCAACTGGATCGGCACCAGCAGGCAGTTCGACGACGTGGTGAAGCGGGTCGAAGCGGTTCAGGCGCAGGGCATGGACGTCGGGCTCGACTTCCACGGCCGCGTCCACCGGCCGCTGGCCAAGCAACTCACGAAGGTGCTGGAGCCGCTCGGGCTATTGTTCATCGAAGAACCGTTGCTGTCGGAGAACATGGACGGGCTTCCGGAGATCACCGCGCATACCTCGACCCCGATTGCTCTGGGCGAGCGGCTCTACTCGCGCTGGGACTTCAAGCCCTTCTTCGAGCAGGGCTGCGTGGACATCATCCAGCCCGACCTCAGTCACGCCGGCGGGATCCTCGAGGTGCGCAAGATCGCGGCCATGGCCGAAGCTTATGACGTGGCGGTCGCGCCGCACTGCCCCCTCGGGCCGCTCGCGCTCGGCGCGTGCCTGCAAATCGCCGCCTGCACGCCCAACCACGCGATCCAGGAGGTCAGCCTCGGCATCCATTACAATACCGGCGGGCACGATTTGTTGAACTTCTGCACCAACAAGGACGCGCTGACCCCGGTCGACGGTTACCTGCCCGTGCCCGAGGGCCCCGGCTTGGGGGTAGAAATCGACGAGGCGGCGGTGCGCGAGGCCGACAAGGACCGCCACCGCTGGCGGAACCCGATCTTCCGCAACACGGATGGCAGCTTCGCGGAGTGGTGACCCCGGATCAGGTCCGGACGACGGCGCGCTCAATGGCATTTGAAGCGCTCGAACGGCTCCAGGCAGGCTGTGCAGCGCCACTGCGCCTTGCACGGGGTGGCGCCGAAGCGGCTGACCTCAACCGTGTCGGTTGAGCCGCAAAGCGGGCATTCAGCGGTCGCTGACGGCGTCGGCGGAGCAATGCCGTAGACGTGCAGCCGCTCGCGGCCGCGCGCCGTGATCCAGTCGGTCGTCCACGGCGGGAACAACACCCGCTCGACATGCACGTCCTCGAACCCGGCCTGGTCGAGCGCCTCGCGGATCATATTCTCGATCGCCACCGTCGCCGGGCAGCCGGTGTAGGTCGGGCTGATCAGCACGCGGGGCGGATCGTGACGGATGCCGCGGACGATTCCGAGGTCGGTGATAGTCAGCACCGGGATCTCGGGATCGGGAATGGATTCGAGCACGGCCATGATCGCCGCATCGTCGATCGCTTTCACTGCCGTCGCCATGGCGGCGTTCTATACCCGTTCGAGCGCGAGCGCGATGCCCTGGCCGACCCCGATGCACATGGTCGCGAGCGCCAAGCTGCCGCCGGTCCGCTGCAGCTCCTCGGTCGCGGTCAGCGCCAGCCGCGCGCCCGACATTCCGAGCGGGTGGCCGAGCG
>JBDTZJ010000200.1:0-2730 GCA_040005255.1 Sphingomicrobium sp. | reverse complement strand
CCGGTGAATCAGAACCCGCCGGAGCGGCCCGAGCGCGGCTAGGGGAAGCGGATCGACTTCACTCGGACGGTCCCGCTGACGACCGCCAGCTTCAGGCGGTTGGTCCCTTGAAGCATTGCGAGCGGCGGCACTGTGACCGTCTGCCAGCCGCTTTTCGCGGGCACTGACAGCGTGACCGGCGGGCCGTCGTTGACGCTCACCATAAGCGTCGCCGGCGCTTCGTCCGCAATCGACAGCGTCGCTCCGCGCGGGCCAGCCGCGGCGGCGTCGAGCGTATATTGCATCCACTCGTTTCGCTCGAACGCGGAAACGTAGGGCGCGCCGTCGGCTTCACGGGCAATGTCCACGCCGTCGTTGCGATAGGTGCGGCCATCGTTCCACTCGGTCCGCTCGCCCCCGGTTTCGGTGTGATAATCGGCATCGACGCGGTCGGCATAAGCTACGCCCGGCGGGCCGAGATCATAATCGACCGCCGCGACCTCGAGGGCGCCAGGCCCGAGCCGGTGCTCGCGGAACGGCAGCGCGCGATCCGAATGCGGCTGGCGCATCATCGCGTCGATGACATCGGGATGGAAAACCGCGTTTGCAAAATCGGCGTCGTGGCTGGCAAGCCGAAGCATCGCCGCCCGAGCGTCAGCCGGGTCGGGGCGCGGGCCCTTGCCGGTCAGCCAGTCGACGATCCGCAGCCATCCGGGATTCGGCGTGATCTCTAACGGGTTGTTGAAGCCGAGCTTTTTGAGCGGCCACCACGCCCAGCCGATGTCGTTCGTCTCGGCCAGCCGGATTGCGCCGCGGAACCAGCCGTTCGAATTCTCGCCGCTTTCGCCGAGCCAGATCGGTCGCCCCGTTTCTGCGCGGAGTTTGAGGATTCCGGCGATCGACGCGGCGTCGTTGCGGTTCCAATATTTGTGGAAGCTGAGCACCAGCTTGTCATCCCAATCGGGCGTGATCCCGGCGTAATTATTGCCCCAGCAATTGCCCTCGATGATGATCAAATGGTTGCGGTCGTGCTCGCGGATCGCGGCGGTGATCGCTTTGTAAAGCGAGGCAATCGGGCGGTTGTTCTTGTCGTTGCAGCCGTGGCCGCCCCCGGATCCGTCGAAGTCCCAATTGGGCTCATTCAATATGTCGTAACCGCCGACCCAGGGATTGTCGGCGTAGCGCCGAGCAAGCTCGCGCCACAGCGCCACCGTGCGGTGCTGATTTTCGGCGCTATCCCATAACGACGGTTGCGCCGCGTCGCGGTCCGAGATGGCGAGGTCGGTGCCCTGGCCGCCCGGCGCGGCGTGAAGGTCCAGGATCACCCACATCCGGTTGGCGGCGGCCCAGCGAAGCAGGTCGTCGACGCGGCGGAAGCCGTCTTCGTTCCAGCGATCGGTGCCGACCGGCGCCGACGGGTCGAGGAACAAGGCATAATGCATCGGCAGGCGAACCGCGTTGAAGCCCCAGCGGCCGAGGGCATCCATGTCCGCCTTGGTCATGTGATGGTCGAGCCAGGCGCGCTGGAACGCGTCGACGGCGTCCTGGCCCACAAGCTCGGCCAGCCGGCGGTGGATCACATGCTGCTGCCCAAGCTCGCCGAGCTTCAGCATATAGCCTTCCTGGAGCATCCAGCCGCCGAGCCCCGTCGCGCGCAGGATCACCGGCCGGCCCTCGCCGTCGACGATGCGCGTGCCTTGCGTGCCGAGGAAACCGTGAACCGGAGCAGCGCCGCTTGCGCCGGCCGTCGTCAACGCCGCCAGTCCGAGCAACAGACGCTTCATTGCTCCTCCGTTCCGCTAGGTTTCGCGCGTTGTGCGGACGATCGTCTTGCGCCGCAAGCCGCGAACGGTTGATGCTGCAGCGCGGCATCGCTAGTCGCGGCTGAAGCATGAGCGAGCTTCCCAAGACCTTCGAACCCCGCGCGATCGAGGATCGCTGGTACGCGCATTGGGAGTCGCGCGGCCTGTTTCGGCCGGACCGTCCCGACGAGACGCCGTGGACGATCGTCATGCCGCCGCCCAACGTCACTGGCTCGCTGCACATCGGCCATGCGCTCGACATCACGCTGCAGGACGTCCTCACCCGGCGCGAGCGGATGCTCGGCAAGGACGCGTTGTGGGTAGTCGGAACCGACCATGCCGGGATCGCGACGCAGATGGTGGTAGAGCGCAACCTCGAGAGTCAGGGGGTCAGGCGCGCCGAGATCGGCCGCGAGGCCTTTCTCGAACATGTCTGGGAATGGAAGGCGCAGTCGGGCGGCGCGATCACCCGCCAGCTGCGCCGCCTCGGCGCAAGCTGCGACTGGGCGCACGAGCGCTTCACCATGGACGAGGGCTACCAGCGCGCGGTCACGCACACGTTTGTCGAGCTGTACAAGCGAGACCTGCTCTATCGCGACAAGCGCCTCGTCAATTGGGACCCCAGGTTCCAGACCGCGATCAGCGACCTCGAGGTCGAGACGCGCGATGTCCAGGGCAGATTCTGGACCCTGAGCTACCCGCTCGCAGACGGCTCCGGCGCGATCCAGGTCGCGACGACGCGGCCCGAGACGATGTTCGCCGACATGGCGGTCGCCGTGCATCCGGAGGACGACCGCTACAAGGCGCTGATCGGCAAGCAGCTCAAGCACCCGATCACTGGCCGCCTGATCCCGATCATCGCCGACGAGCACGCCGATCCGGAGCTGGGCTCGGGCGCGGTCAAGATCACGCCGGGCCACGACTTCAACGATTATGAGGTCGGCAAGCG
>JBDTZJ010000065.1:0-9162 GCA_040005255.1 Sphingomicrobium sp. | reverse complement strand
GCGACCTCAAGCTTAGAAGGCTCGTGCTCTATCCAACTGAGCTACGGGCGCGCGCAGGCGAGAAGTAACGGCATTTGAGGCGAAGCGGAACCGGGCCAGGCTTGGCGCGATGAGCCGTCGTCGGCTGGCTCAAGCGCAAGGAGGGCGTCGGCGTCTACGACGTGGGCACCAACTTCACGCCGTTCAGCTCGGACGTCCAGACAGCAGGACCACCGCCCACACGGCCAGTCCCAGCGACAATATTGTCGTCAGGATGATGATCGGCTCGCGCAGGACACCGGTTCCTTCGACCCACACTCGTGCGACGTGAGCGGCAAACATGAGCGCAAAGATCAGGCCCGTGATGCCGATATATGCGCGAATCATGCGGCGACGGTTTCGAGCAGGCCTTCGAACAGCCGTCGGCCATCGGTGCCGCCGTGCGCCGGTTCGATGACGCGCTCGGGGTGCGGCATTAGGCCGAGCACGTTGCCGCTGTCGTTGAGGATGCCCGCGATCCGTCGCGCCGAGCCATTGACTTCGTCGAGGTAACGGAAGGCGACGCGGCCCTCGCCTTCGAGGCGATCGAGCGTGGCCTCGTCGGCCTGGTAGTTGCCGTCATGGTGGGCGACGGGGAAGACGATTTTCTCGCCGGCGTCATAGTAAGCGGTGAACAGGCTCTGGCTGTTTTCGACGCGCAGCGGCACCTCGCGGCAAACGAAGCTGAGACGCGCATTGCGCATCAGCGCGCCGGGCAGCAGGCCGGCCTCGGTCAGAACCTGGAAGCCGTTGCAGATGCCGATGACCGGCACGCCGCGCCCGGCCGCCTCGGTAACCGCCCGCATGATCGGCGAGCGCGCCGCCATTGCGCCCGAACGCAGGTAATCGCCGTAGGAGAAGCCGCCGGGCACGCCAATGAAGTCCACGCCGTCAGGCAGCTCGCTGTCCTTGTGCCAGACCATCGCCGGCTTGCGGCCGGTCACCTGTTCCAGCGCGACGGCGAGGTCGCGGTCGCAATTGGATCCCGGGAAGACGATGACCGCGCTGTTCATGCCTGTACCGAGCTCAGTGGAGGTGCGTTTTCGAGCCGCTCGATCCGGAAATTTTCGATCACCGTGTTGGCGAGCAATTTGCGGCACATGTCCTCGATCTCGCCGTCGCTGGTGCCCTCGGCAAGGTCGAGTTCGATCATTTTGCCGGCGCGCACGTCGTTGACGCCGGCAAAGCCAAGCCCCTCGAGCGCATGGTGGATCGCCTTGCCCTGCGGGTCGAGGACGCCGTTCTTGAGGGTGATGAACACGCGCGCTTTCATAATTTCGTCCAACTCTTGTCCGCTGTTCGGCCGCTATGGCCAGCGCCCCGGTTAGGGGCAAGTTTTACGCTCTTTTTACCCTGATCTGCGCATAGGAACCACGCGCCGGTCAGTTCTTCACCGGCCCGCGGGAGGAGTTCAGGATGGTCGGCGGTATTTCGATCGCGATGTTCGTCGCGCTGGTCGCCTGGGGCGGAAGATATTTCGGCTGGAGCGATCCAGACGGGAAGGTACAGCTGGCGCTCATCACGTCCTTCATTCTCGGCATCATCGGCGGGTTCAAGTCGCGCGGCTGACCTTTGGGCTAATAGCCGCTTAGCGCCGCCACCTGCTCGCGGTGGTAATAGACATCGCCGAACAGCTCGCCGAGCACCGCCTCGCGCTTCATGAACAGTCCGATGTCATGCTCGTCGGTCATGCCGATGCCGCCGTGCATTTGCACGCCCTCGCGCACGGCGAGGTTGGCCACGTCGGCCGCCTTTGCCTTGGCGACCGAAACATGGAGTTCGGCTTGGCTGTCGCCGCTGTCGAGCAGCGCGGCGGCCTTGAACGCGGCGGCCCGGGCGATCTCGATTTCGGCATAGAGATGCGCGGCGCGATGCTGGAGCGCCTGTAACTCGCCGATTAGCCGGCCGAACTGCTTGCGCTGGCGGAGATAGTCGAGAGTCATGGCCGAGGCGCCGGAAGCGACGCCGACCAGCTCGGCAGCGGCGCCCGCGCTGCCCGCGGCCAGCGCGCGAGACAAAGGCTGCCAGCCGCCATCCACCTCGCCAATCACCGCGTCGGCGTCGAGCTCGACGTCGGCGAACGTCAGCCGCGCGGCCTTCGAGCTGTCGACCAGCGCGAGATTCTCGATCGTCAGGCCGGCGGCGTCCTTCGGCACGGCGAACAACGTGATGCCCTCACGCTCGCCGGGGCTTCCGGCGGTCCTCGCGGCGGTCACGACCATGTCCGCCGACGCGCCCTGGACGACGAATTGCTTGGCGCCGTTAAGGACGAAGCCGTTGCCGTGGCGCTTCGCTTTCAATGCGGTCCGCTGCGGCGCATGCCGCGGCCCTTCGTCGACCGCGAGCGCGAGGATGGCGTCGCCCGACAGGATCGCCGGGAACCAGCGCTCGCCATGGGCGGTGCCCTCGATTGCCCGCGCTCCGGCGACCGCGGTCGTCAGGAAGGGCGAGGGGGTGAGGTTGCGGCCGATTTCCTCGAGCACCAGCGCCGCCTCGGTCGCGCCGAGGCCGAGACCGCCGTGGCTTTCGGGGATGCAGATGCCGGTAAGGCCGAGCTCCGCGAACTGTTTCCACAGGGCATGGCCGAACCAGTCCTTGCACCCGCTGTCGCGCCAATGCCGCAGCTGCCCGGGGATGTTGCCTTCCTCGGCAAGGAAGCCTGCCGCCGTATCCTGCAGCATCTTCTGGTCGTCGGTCAGCAGCGTCATGCGCCGGGAAGCCTAAGGATATGCTTGGCGACGATGTTGAGCTGGATCTCGCTCGTCCCACCCTCGATCGAATTGCCTTTGCTGCGCAGCCAGTCGCGCGCCGGCTTTCCGCCACGCGAGCGTTCGCTGTCCCACTCGAGCGCATCGCTGCCCCCGGCAGCCATAGCCAGTTCGTTGCGCCGCTTGTTGAGCTCGGTCCCGGCATATTTCATCATCGACGGTGAGGCGGGGTGCGCTTCGCCGGACTTCCACATCGCCGCGAAGCGTTCGCTCATTGCCGCGAAGGCGAGCGCGTCGACGTCGAACGCCGCGATCTCAGCGCGGATAAACGGGTCGCACGGCTTCACCGCGGCACCAAGCGTGGCGCCCGATCCCCCGGCGCCCAGTCCCATGCCGGCGATCATCTCGCGCTCGTGACCCAGGAGGTATTTGGCGACGTCCCAACCCTTGTTCACCTCGCCGACGATCTGTTCCTTGGGCACCTTCACGTCGTCGAAGAAGGTCTCGCAGAAGGGCGAATTGCCGCTGATCAGGAGGATCGGCTTGGTCGAAACGCCGGGCGTTTCCATGTCGAACAACAGGAAGCTGATCCCACCCTGCTTCGACTCGCTCGACGTGCGCACCAGGCAGAAGATCCAGTCGGCCTTGTCGGCATAGCTGGTCCACACCTTCTGGCCGTTGACCAGCCAGTGATCCCCCTTGTTCTCCGCCTTGGCCTGGAGCCCGGCGAGGTCGGAGCCGGCGCCCGGCTCCGAATAGCCCTGGCACCAGCGGATTTCGCCGCGCGCAATCTGCCGAAGATAGTGCTTCTTCTGGTCCTCGGTGCCGAACTTGAGCAGCGCCGGCCCGAGCATCGAGATGCCGAAGCTGGTGAGCGGCGGCCGGGCGCCGATCCGCTGCATCTCCTCCTTGAGCACGCGCGCCTCGGCCGCGGACAGCCCGCCGCCGCCATAATCCTTTGGCCAGTCGGGCACGGTCCAGCCCCGCTCCGACATGACCTCGAGCCAGCGCCGCTGCGCGTCTGACTGGAAGGTCCAGTTGCGCCCGCCCCAGCAGGCGTCGGCCTCGGAGCGAAGCGGCTGGCGCATTTCCGGCGGACAATTCGCCTTTAGCCAGGCGCGGGTCTCCGAGCGGAAGCTATCGAGGTCAGTCATGAGCGCGACCTATCCGCCGCCCCGCGGCTATTGTCGAGCCTAGCTCCAGTCGGCGTCGGCTCTCGGCGCATTCTCCCTCGCCGCCTCGACGATGTCCTCGAGGTCCACCGGCTTGTCATAGGGATCCTCGTCGAGGTGGGTCACCCGTCTTAGGCGCTTCTGCCAGTGCTTCAGCATCTCGCAGTAAGGCACGAACGGCTTGCGCATCAGGGCGCCGCTCGGGAGCTGCTCGACATCCGCGATGCCCATGTGCAGCCACTTCCCGTTGTGCCAGTCGGTCATATCGACCGCCGGGAACAGGCAAATGCCGTGAAGATCGACTCCACGGTTCACCGCGGCGAGGCTCTCGCAGGCCAAGTCGTTCAGCCAATCGGGCCGGCCCCCGCCAATCCCCGACGTCTCGGCTACGATGCACGGTCGCTTATACTTGTCCCAGGATTCCCAGATCAGGTCCGCGACGGGGCGGATGCGATCATCGCCGGGCTGGAGCGGGTTGTTGGGCTTGCCGCCGCCGGCATATTCCATTTGTCCAAAGCTGTAATTGTTGAGCCCCAGGATATCGATCAGCTCGAGGCTGCCGCCATATTCCGGGTGCTTGAGCCCGGAGATGATGTCCCAGGCGAGATAGGCGTCATCATAAGCCTCGCGGTGCGCCGCCTCGGCGAGGTCGGGCCGGTCGCGCGGTGGGACGACCCAGATCAAAGGGTCGATATGGACAAAGCGCGCGTCCGGAAAGTTCTGCCGGATCGCCTTGCAGGCGGCGATGTCGGCGCGGGCGAGCTGGCAGGTGAACCGCAGCCGCTCCTCGCGCGACTTACCGAACGGCGCGCACCAGCCCCACTCGCCGCCCATATAGCCCCAGAAGGTCGGCTCGTTGACCGGCGTGATGCACAGCGGGCCATGATGCGCGCGCTCGGCGACATAGCGGCCGGCCGCGCGGGCATAAGCGGCGAAGCGGGTGACGAACTCTTCCGAATAAGGGTCGAGATCGTCGGGATAGCCGTAGTGGCACAGGTCCCAGATCGGCAGGATGTTGTGCCGCCGCTGGGCCGCCAGGAAGGGCTCGATCAGCGAAAAGTCATATTCGCCGCCGTGGTCGACCAGCGGCCAGGGAATGCCTTCGCGCGCCACCGCAATGCCGAGCGGCGGCAACAGCGCATAATCCTCGTCGGCATGCTCGTAATGCCGGAGCTCGGCGTTGAGATCGCGCCGCTTGCGCTCCTTGCCCCATAGGAAGGAGGAGCATTCGAAGCCCGACAGAAAGAAGGTCGGAAAGATGCCTTCGTGGCGCGGCATTCAACGGTTACGCGCGAGCAGCGCTACGGTTGCTTGTCGAACTCGAGCCCTTCGTCGATCGGCCGCAGGGTCATGGCGGCGACGTCCTGCAGATAGTTTTGCGGCACGCGCCACGGCTGGCGATCGCCCTGGCCGGGAAGGACCGAGGCTGCGCGCGCCACGTAGCCCGAACTCAGTTCCATCACCGGTCGGCGCCGGAGGTCAGCCGGCGGTCGGGCGACGACGACCTTCCGCCCTTTCGCGTCCATGCGGCGGAGCAGGCGGCAGACGGCGCGCGCGGTAAGGTCGCTGCGCAGCGTCCACGATGCGTTGGTGTAGCCGAAGGCGAGGAACAGATTGGGCACGCCGCTCAGCATCATCCCCTTGTAGATCAAGTGGTCGGCGGCGCGGACCGGCTTGCCGTCGACTTCGAGGTCGATGCCGCCCAGCAGCCGCATGTTGAGGCCGGTGGCCGTGACGACGATGTCGGCGGGGACCAACTCACCGCTCTTCAGGCGCAGCCCTTCGGGCACGAACCGCTTGATCTCACCGGTCGCGATTGCGACCTTGCCGCCCGAAATGGCGGTGAACAGGTCGCCGTCGGGGATCAGGCACAGCCGCTGGTCCCACGGGTCGTAGCTTGGGCTGAAGTCGCGCTCGACCGGATAGCCGTCGGGGAGAGCCCTGCGCGCCTGCTCACGGATCCACTCGGCCACGCGCAGGGGCCGGCGGCGGGCGCGGCCGAAGAGGAGAATCGTCAGCAGGATGTGCTTCCAGCGAATGAGCGGCGCGACCACCGATTGCGGCAAAAGGCGCTTGAGCGAGCCGGCCATCGCATCCCGCCCGGGCGCAGCGACAATGTAGCTCGGGGAACGCTGGACCATCGTCACTCGGGCGGCCTGCTCCGCCATGGCCGGAACGAGGGTGACCGCGGTCGCGCCGCTGCCTATCACGGCGATCCGCTTGCCGGCAAAATCGAGATCGTCGGGCCAGAATTGCGGATGGACGATGCGGCCGTGAAAGTCGGCTTCTCCGGGCCATTCCGGGCGGTGGCCTCGCGCGTAATCGTAATAGCCGCTGGCGAGATAAAGAAAGGCGCAGGTGAACGCTCCTTGGTTGGTCTCCACCGTCCAGCGGGCCTCGGCTGACGACCAGCTCGCGGCGGTGACTTGGATGCTGAAACGGATGCGCTCGAAAATCCCGAGCTCGCGCGCGGTGTCCTCGACATATTGGCGGATCGCCTCGCCGCCGACGATCGCCTGGTCATGGGGCCACGGTCGGAACGGGAAGCCGAGCGTGAACATGTCGGAGTCGGAGCGGACGCCGGGGAAGCGGAACAGGTCCCAGGTCCCGCCGATCCGCGCCCGCGATTCGAGGATGATGAAGCTCTTGCCCGGGCATCGCTTCTGGAGGCGGCACGCCGCATCCACGCCGGAAATGCCGGCCCCGACGATCGCCACGTCGACATGCTTACTTACCGTCATGTCAGGAAAGTGACACAGCAGGCTTGTTTCACGCAATGCGGCGGCTTAGCGGCCACAGCCGGAGACCCGCCATGGAAGACGTAATGGACAAGCCGACGACCAGCCCGATTTCGACCCGCAAGCATGGCGACGTGCTGATCGTGCTGTCGAACAATCCCCCGGTGAACGCGCTTGGCGCCGCGGTCCGGCAGGGCCTGGTGGCAGCAATCGAAGCTGCTGAGGCCGACGAGAGCGTGAAGGCGGTGGTGATCGCCTGCGAAGGGCAGACCTTCTTCGCCGGCGCCGACATCACCGAGTTCGGCAAGCCGCCGGTGATGCCGTGGCTGCCCCAGGTCGTCGACCGCATCGAGGAGTGCACCAAGCCGGTGGTCGCGGCGATCCACGGGACGGCGCTCGGCGGCGGGCTCGAGGTCGCTTTGGCGTGCCATTATCGCGTCGCGGTGCCGTCGGCGAAGCTCGGCACGCCCGAGGTCAAGCTGGGCCTTCTGCCGGGCGCGGGGGGGACGCAACGGCTGCCGCGGGTTGCCGGCGTCAAGAAGGCGCTCGAGATGTGCGCGACGGGCAATCCGATCGGCGCGAAGGAGGGCTTCGACTGCGGACTGGTCGACCGGCTGGTCGAAGGGGAGCTGATTCCGCACGCGGTCGGCTATGCCGAGGAAGTCCGCGACGTCCGTCCGCTGCCCAAGAGCTCGGAGCGGCAGGACAAGCTCAATGAGTGTAATCCGGAGACCTTCGATATTTTCCGCAAGGAGAATGGTCGGAAATTCCGTGGGTTCGAGGCGCCGGAAGCGAACATCAAGGCGGTCAAGGTCGCCTGCGAGAAACCCTACAGCGAAGGCGTCATCGAAGAGCGCAAGCTGTTCATGGAGCTGATGAGCGGGACGCAGGCCAAGGCGCAGCAATATTTCTTCTTCGCCGAGCGCAAGGCCGCCAAGATCGAAGGCCTGGCCGAGGACGTGCGCCCGCGCGACATCAAGCGCGTTGGCGTCATCGGCGCCGGAACGATGGGCGGCGGGATCTCGATGAATTTCCTGTCGGCCGGCATTCCGGTGACGATCGTCGAGATGGGGCAGGAGGCGCTCGACCGTGGCACGGGCCTCATGCGCAAGAATTACGAGGCGACCGCGGCCAAGGGGCGGTTGACTACCGAGCAGGTCGAGAAGGCGATCGGGCTGCTCTCGCCGACGCTCGACTTCAACGCGCTCGCCGACTGCGACCTCATCATCGAGGCCGTGTACGAGAATATGGACGTGAAGAAGGAGGTGTTCGGGCGATTGGACACAATCGCCAAGCCCGGCGCGATCCTCGCGTCGAATACGTCCTACCTCGACATCAACGAGATCGCGGCGAGCATTTCGCGCCCGGGTGATGTCGTCGGCATGCACTTCTTCTCGCCGGCAAACGTCATGAAGCTGCTGGAGGTCGTGCGCGGGGACAAAACCGCGCCCGACGTGCTGCTGACCGCGATGCAGATCGGAAAGAAGATCCGGAAAGTCGCCGTGGTCGCGGGCGTGTGCCACGGCTTCATCGGCAACCGCATGCTGATGCCGCGCCAGGTCGAGGCGACCAAGCTGCTGCTCGAAGGCGCAAGCCCCGAACAGGTCGACCGCGTCCATGTCGAATTCGGCATGCCGATGGGCCCGTTCCAGATGGCCGACCTCGCCGGCGTCGACATCGGTTGGCACCGCGACGTCAACCGCATCGAGAATGTGCGCGACGCGCTGTGCGCGATCGACCGCTGGGGCCAGAAAAAGGGCGCCGGCTTTTACGATTATGACGAGAAAAGACGCCCGTCGCCGTCCCCGGTGGTCCAGCAGATCATCGAGGATTTCGCGAAGAAACAGGGCGTCGAGCGGCGCGACATCAGCGACCAGGAGATTATCGAGCGCACGCTCTATTCGATGGTCAACGAGGGCGCGAAGATCCTTGAGGAAGGCATCGCCCAGCGCGCGTCGGACATCGATGTCGTGTGGGTCTATGGCTACGGCTGGCCGGTCTATCGCGGAGGACCGATGTTCTGGGCCGACACCGTAGGCCTCGCCAAGATCGTCGAGGGCCTAAGGCGCCAGGAAGAGCGGATGAAGCCGGAGTTCAGCTTCTCGCAACTCCTGCTCGACAAGGCGGAGAAGGGCGAGCGCTTTACGCGGTGACCTCCCCTCCCTTTCAAGGGAGGGGCCCGGGGTGGGTGGCAACTGAGTGGGCTCAATGCCCACGAAGATGCCTTCACCGGCATTGAGCCGGTTCAGGCAACCCCACCCCTAACCCCTCCCCTAAAGGAGAGGGGAACGGCGTTCTTCTCGCAGCAGGCTGAGCATCGCCAGCGCGGCCGCAGCAACGACCGCGCTCGTGATAAAGGTCGCCGATGATCCCTCGCGGTCCCACAGCCATCCCGCGCCGAGGCTCGCGAGCAGCCCGCCGATCCCGGTCACGAACCAGAAGGCGCCGAAGCTGGTCGCGCGCAGCGGCTCCGGCGCGCTGTCGGCGATCATCCGCGAGAAGATGCCCTGGGTCAGCGCCATGTGC
>JBDTZJ010000004.1:0-29465 GCA_040005255.1 Sphingomicrobium sp. | reverse complement strand
AGCATGCAGTACCTCTACCCGTCGTCGCCCGATTATTATTACCAGTACGGCAACGGCTATGCGTATCAGATCGATCGTTCGACCAGCCTGATCGACGCCCTGATCCCGCTGCTAGCGGGCGGCTACCTGCCTGGGCAATATCTGCCGCAGCCGTACATGGCGAGTTACGTGCCGAATTATTACGGGCTGAACTCGTTCTACCCGGACTATGGCGATACCTGTAACCGCTACGCAAATGGCGTGATCTACGAGGTCGACTGCGCGACCGGCTATGTCGAGAACGTGATCCCGATGTACGCCAGCGGCTACGGCGTGGGCCAGATCCTGCCGTCGGCTTACAGCTACTACAACGTGCCGACGCAGTACCGCAGCATGTATTACGACACGCCGGACTATGGCTATTGGTATTCCCCGGGCGCCATCTACCAATATGATCAGCGGTCCAGCATGATTACCTCGGTCGCGGCGCTGATGGCGCCGGGATTCACGGTCGGTCAGCAATTGCCGCTGGGGTACGACGTCTACAACGTGCCCTACGACTACCGGGCGACCTACTACGACACTGCGAACGCGTCGTACCGGTACAACAACGGGTACATCTACCAGGTCGATCCAATGACGCAGATCGTGACGGCGATCGTCGCTTCACTGCTGACCTAAACGCAAGCATGACAAATGGCCCGGCCGTGGAACTCAATCCGCACCGGGCCATTTCGTGTCTAGAACGAAAGGGAGAAAAGGTATGAGGACCCAAGCGCTCGCGCTGGGGATTGCGACCGCGGCTCTGCTTACCGTCGGCGCGTGCAAAGAGCAGCCCGGCAACGCCAACGGCGCGCCGGAGGCGCAGACGAAGAAGGCGCAGAAGGTTGCTGGCACCAAGACGATCGCCGCCGGGCTGGCGCCGAACGGCCGGTTCATGGTGGTCGCCAAGGCCGCGGGGCTGGACCAGACGCTCGCCGGGCCGGGCCCCTACACCGTCTTCGTACCGGATGATGCGGCGTTCAATTCCGCCCCCGCGGGGGCGTTCGATCCGAAACCCCAAAACCGCGCCCAACTGACGGGCGTCCTCACCAATCTCATTCTGCCCGGCACGGTGCTTGCCGCCGACATCGACAAGGTCATCGACAAGGGCAAGGGCAAGGGCGTGCTGGCAACCATTAGCGGCGGAACCCTTACGGCGACGAAGGAGGGCGGCAAGACGGTCCTCAGCGACGCCGCCGGCCACAAGGCGACGATCACCCAGGCCGACGAGCAATTCACCAACGGCGTCGTCCACCATGTCGATGCCTTGTTGATGCCCGCGAAGGCGGCGACCCGACCGGCGGTCGGGCAGAAGGCCGGCAAATAGCCGCTAGATCTTGCGCCTGCCGGGCGGCGCGGGCCCCAGATGAGTCTCGCTCAATCATTCTGCTTCCGCGCGTCAATCGGCTCGCTATAGTGCATCGAAAGCGTGGCAGCGATGGGGCCAAAGCGACATGAAAGCGACGATTGAGCGGGCGACACTCTTGAGGAGCCTCGGCCACGTCCAATCGGTCGTGGAGCGCCGGAACACGATCCCGATCCTGTCCAACGTGCTGATCGAAGCGCGCGAGGACGGGGTACTCCGGCTGATGGCCACCGACCTCGACTTGCAGGTCGACGAAACCGTGCCGGCGAACGTCACCCAGTCCGGTGCGACGACCGTCTCGGCCCACACTTTCTTCGACATTGTCCGCAAGCTCCCCGAAGGCAGCCAGGTCGAGCTTACCGCTGCCGAGGGCAAGATGCAGGTCGTCGCCGGCCGCGCGCGCTTCAACCTGTCGACCCTGCCGCGCGACGATTTCCCGGTGATCGCCGAGGGCGATCTGCCGACGCGCTTCGAGCTGCCCGCCGCGACGCTTCGCCAGGTCATCGAGAAGACGCGCTTCGCCATATCGAGCGAAGAGACGCGTTACTATCTGATGGGCATTTTCTTCCACGTCGTCGAGGACCAGATGCGCGCGGCGGCGACCGATGGCCACCGCCTGGCGCGGGTGACGATCGCAAGGCCGGACGGCGCCGAAGGCATGCCCGACGTGATCGTGCCGAGGAAGGCCGTGACCGAGCTTTACCGCCTGCTCGAGGAGCTCGAGGGGACGGTCGAAATCTCGCTCTCTCCAACCAAGATCCGCTTCGGCCTCGGCAGCGCGATCCTGACCAGCAAGCTGATCGACGGCACCTTCCCCGACTATAACCGGGTGATCCCGACCGCGAACGACAAGCTGCTGAAGCTCGATCCCAAGAGCTTCTCGGCGGGCGTCGACCGCGTGTCGACCATCGCGTCCGAAAAGACGCGGGCGGTGAAAATGAGCGTCGACCGCGACAAGGTGACGCTATCCGTCACTTCGCCGGAAAATGGAGTCGCCACCGAAGAGGTGCCGGCCGACTATGGTTCTGACGGGATCGAGATTGGGTTCAACGCCCGGTACCTGATGGACATTCTAGGTGAAATCGACGGCGACACGGTCGAGGTCCACCTCGCCGACGCCGCCGCCCCGACGCTGCTGCGCGAGAGCGACAAGTCGAACGCGCTCTACGTGCTGATGCCGATGCGCGTTTAGATGATCTGTAGGCTCTGGCGCGGCTGGACCACGCCGGAGAATGCGGACGTCTATGAGCGGATCGTCCGCAGCGAAGTGATCCCCGGCATCGAGGCGCGGAAGATCCGAGGCTTCCGTCACATCGACCTGATGAAGCGCGACCTCGGCGGCGAGATCGAGTTCCAGACCTTGATGTGGTTCGACGATCTCGACGCGATCAAGGCATTCATGGGCGAGGACTATTCCGTCAGCCATGTTCCGCTAGAAGCGCGCGCGGTGCTCAACAGCTTCGATGATCGCGCCGCCCATTACGAAGTCATCGACCGCCGCGAACAATAGCGGCTAGACGGCGCGCGTGCCCGTCTCTCGCCTGACCCTCACCGACTTCCGCTCCTACACCTCGGCGACGATCGAGCCGGGGCCAGGCTTTGTGCTGTTGTTCGGCGAGAACGGCGCGGGAAAGACCAACCTCCTCGAGGCAGTTTCGATGCTGACGCCCGGCCGCGGGCTGCGCGGCGCGGCGTTGTCGGAGATGGCTCGGCAAGGCGGCAGCGGCGGCTGGGCGGTCGCGGCAAAGCTCGGCGAGATCGATATCGGCACCGGCACGCAAGCCTCGGCGCCGGAGCGGCGGCAGGTTCGAACCAACAGTGCGCCGGCATCGGTGAACTCGCTCAGCGAGTGGCTCGGCATGCTGTGGCTGACGCCGGCGATGGACCGGCTGTTCACCGGCAGCGCGGGCGAGCGCCGGCGGTTCCTCGACCGGCTGGTGCTCGCGCTTGAGCCGACCCACGCCCACCATGCGGCGCGCTACGAGGCCGCTATGCGCGCCCGCAACAAGTTGCTGGTGGAAGCGGATTGGGACGAAAGCTGGCTAGACTCGCTCGAGATCGCAATGGCGGACCACGGCGCGGAGCTCGGCGCGGCGCGGGCGCGGACGGTTGCCGTGCTCGAGGCGCGGCTGGCAACCGCGCCCAACGATCAGTTCGCAACCGCGGCGATCGCACTCGAAGGTTGGCACGGCGACGACCTCGCCGCGTCGCTCAAGTCCAACCGGTCGCGCGACGCGGCGGCGGCCCGCACGACCGAGGGGCCGCATCGCCAGGACCTCGCCGTTCGTCATCGCGCCGCGGAGATGCCAGCGGCGCAAAGCTCGACCGGGGAACAGAAGGCGCTGCTGCTCGGGCTGGTGCTGGCCCATTCGGACTTGGTTGCGGAGCAGCGCGGCGAGCCGCCCGTCTTGCTCCTCGATGAGGTCGCCGCCCACCTCGACCCGAAGCGCCGAGCGGCCCTGTTCGCGCGCCTCGAAGGCCGCGGCCAGGTGTGGATGACCGCGACCGAGGCGGCCTTGTTCGAGGGCATCGGCGACGCGAGCCGCTTCCATGTCGAGCCGGGCCGAGTCGCGCCGGCGTAACGACATGTGGACTTTCTTCACACTTGCTCTATATTGCACTGCAACACGAGGCGCTTTCTACAAGCGGCGTGAACGGTTTCGACGCTGTCGAAGACCCGGCCCGCGCCTCAATCCACTTGCTCTCCAATTCACGCGGGGCGCTCATTTGACCCCCTTGGACCGTGCTCTGCGCGGCCATTTTTCATATCGGATTTTTGATGTCTTTCCACAATCTGGGGCTCTCGAAGCCCCTTCTCGACGCGCTCGCGGCTAAAAACTACGCGAAAGCGACGCCGATTCAGCTGCGGGCGATCCCCACGGTTCTCACCGGGCGGGATCTCCTCGGCATCGCCCAGACCGGCACCGGCAAGACCGCGGCCTTCATGTTGCCGTCGCTCGACCGTCTGGCCGCCGCCCGCCAGATCCCGAAGCCGGGCCAGATTCGCATGCTGGTGCTTGCGCCGACGCGCGAGCTTGCCTCGCAGATCGCGGCCAGCGCCGAAGCCTATGGCAAGTTCATGCGCCTGTCGGTCGGCGTGATCTTCGGCGGCGTCCCCAATCACAAGAGCGTGCGCACGGTTGCGCGCGGTCTCGACGTGCTGGTGGCGACGCCGGGCCGGCTGCTCGACCTCATCGATCAGCGCGCGCTCAGCCTGCGCGAGCTCGAAATCCTCGTCCTCGACGAGGCCGACCAGATGCTCGACCTCGGCTTCATCCATGCGCTGAAGCGCATCGTCGCCTTGGTCCCCCAAAAACGCCAGACCCTGTTCTTCTCGGCGACCATGCCGAGGGCGATCAAGGAGCTGGCCGACCGCTACCTCACCAATCCGGCGGAAGTCTCGGTTACGCCCACGGCGACGACGGTCGACCGCGTCGACCAGAGCGTGACGATGGTCAATCAGGCCGAAAAGGCCGCCCTGCTGGCGATGGTTCTCAAGTCCAATGCCGTCGAGCGTGCGCTGGTGTTCAGCCGCACCAAGCATGGCGCCGACAAGATCGTCCGCCAGCTCGAAGCGGCGGGCATCCCCGCCGGCGCCATCCACGGCAACAAGAGCCAGGCCCAGCGCGAGCGCGCGCTTGCCGGCTTCAAGTCCGGCGACATGCGGGTGCTGGTCGCAACCGACATTGCCGCGCGCGGGATCGACATCCCGGGCGTCAGCCATGTCGTCAACTTCGACCTGCCCGACGTGCCCGAGCAGTATGTCCACCGCATCGGCCGTACGGCACGCGCCGGCGCCGACGGCATCGCCATCGCCTTCTGCAGCCCGGACGAGCGCGGCAATCTGCGCGACATCGAGCGGACGACGCGGCAGAAAATCCTGGTTGCTCCGCTTCCGGCGGGCTTCACGGCTGCCGCCGAAGAGTTCAAACGCCTCAGGCCCGTCCCGACCGCCCGGCCCGAGCGGCCCCAGACGAAGGGCGATCGCCGCCATCAGGGGCAGCAGCGCCAGGATCGCAACAGCGGTCCGCAGCGTCACTCGCATCGGGCCGACGGCCATGCCGCCCATCGCCCGGAAGGCAGCCGTCCCAAGCGCCGCTTCCGCGGCGGTCGCGGCGGACCTAGCCGGGCGCACGGCTGAGCCGCCGACTCACGCGTGCGCGCATGTGCGCGCTACGCGCGTGCGCGTGACTTCCTGCCGTAAATCCCTATATCTGGACCATGGCAACCGACCCCAATCAGAATGAATATGGCGCTGACTCGATCAAGGTCCTCAAGGGCCTTGATGCCGTGCGTAAACGGCCGGGCATGTACATCGGCGACACCGACGACGGCTCGGGTCTCCACCACATGGTGTTCGAGGTCTCGGACAATGCGATCGACGAGGCGCTTGCCGGCCATTGCGACCGGATCATCATCCAGCTGAACCCCGACGGCTCGGTCACGGTTGAAGACAATGGCCGCGGCATCCCGACCGGCATCCACGAAGGCGAAGGCGTGTCGGCGGCCGAGGTCATCATGACCCAGCTGCATGCCGGCGGTAAGTTCGAGAACACGTCCGAAGACAATGCCTATAAGGTGTCGGGCGGCCTCCACGGTGTCGGCGTCAGCGTCGTCAACGCGCTCAGCGAGTGGCTCGACCTCACCATCTGGCGTGACGGCGAGGGGCATTTCATGCGCTTTCGCAACGGCGACGCCGAAGCGCCGCTGAAGCTTGTCGGTCCCGCACCCGAAGGCAAGAAGGGGACGCGCGTTACCTTCCTGCCGAGCCCTGAGACGTTCAAGATCATCGAATTCGATTTCGAGATGCTCGAGCACCGCTTCCGCGAGCTCGCGTTCCTCAACTCGGGCGTTCGGCTAATCCTCGCCGACGCCCGCCACGAGGAGCGGGTCGAGCATGAGCTCTATTACGAGGGCGGGATCGGCGCCTTCGTCAAATATCTCGACCGCGCCAAGACACCTTTGTTTCCCGACCCGATCACCATTTCGGCGGTGCGCGACGGCATCGGCATCGACGTCGCGCTCGAGTGGAACGACAGCTATTACGAAAACGTCCTCCCCTTCACCAACAACATCCCCCAGCGCGACGGCGGCACGCACATGGCGGCGTTCCGCGCCGCGCTGACGCGAACCATCAACAATTACGCCGAAAAATCCGGCATGCTGAAGCGTGAGAAGGTCACGCTGACCGGCGAGGACATGCGCGAAGGGCTGACCGCGATCGTCTCGGTCAAGCTCCCCGATCCCAAGTTCAGCAGCCAGACCAAGGACAAGCTCGTCAGCTCGGAAGTGCGCCAGCCGCTCGAGAGTTTGATGAGCGACAAGATGAGCGAATGGCTCGAGGAGCACCCCGGCGACGCCCGCTCGATCATTCAGAAGACGATCGACGCCGCGGCGGCGCGCGAAGCTGCGCGCAAGGCACGCGAGGCAAGCCGCAAATCGGTCATGGGGATCGCTTCACTGCCGGGCAAGCTCGCCGACTGCCAGGAGCGCGATCCGGCTTTGTCCGAACTGTTCCTGGTCGAGGGCGACAGCGCCGGCGGATCGGCCAAACAGGGGCGCAACCGCCACAACCAGGCGATCCTCCCGCTGAAGGGCAAGATCCTCAACGTCGAGCGGGCGCGTTTCGACCGAATGCTCGGATCGAAGGAGATCGGGACTCTGATCCAGGCGCTCGGCACGTCGATCGGTCACGAAGAGTTCAACATCGAGAAGCTGCGCTACCACAAGATCGTGATCATGACCGACGCCGACGTCGACGGCGCGCATATCCGCACCTTGCTGCTGACTTTCTTCTACCGGCAGATGCCGCAGCTGATCGAGAACGGGCACCTCTTCATCGCCCAGCCGCCGCTCTACAAGGTGAGCCGCGGTCGCTCGGAAGTCTATCTCAAGGATGACGCGGCTCTCGATGATTATCTCGAGGAAGCCGGCCTTGAGGGCCTGATCCTCGACGCCCCCGAAGGGCAGCGCTCGGGCAAGGACCTCAAGACCTTGGTCGACCATGCGCGCCGCATGCGCACGCTCATGCGTTACGCGCCGCGCAAGTACGATTCGGCACTGATCGAGGCGCTGGCGATCAACGGCGCGTTGAGGCCCAATATCGATCGCGACGGTAAGGCAAAGGCGGTTGCGAAGGTCGCCGAATGGCTGGGCGTCGGGGATCCTGAAGCCAGCTGGTCGGGCGAAGTGGCGGCGGAGGGCGGCTATCTGCTCAAGCGGCTGTGGCGCGGCGTCACCGACGCCCATGTCATTGAACCGAGCTTCCTGGTCTCGGCCGAAGCACGCAAGCTCGACGCTTTGGCAAAAGAGCAGGCGGCCGCCTACGCCAAGCCGTCGACTTTGCGCACGCTCAAGAAGAGCGCGGTCACCGAGGAGCAGAAACCCGAGCCGATCGATGGCGAAGAGGCGGACGAACAGCCCGCTGAAGCCGACACCAAGGGCAAGCCGGTGACGGTCACTCGGGCCTCGGAGTTGCTCGATGTGGTGCTTGCCGCCGGCCGCAAGGGCCTGTCGATTCAACGCTACAAGGGCTTGGGCGAAATGAACGCCGAGCAATTGTGGGAGACGACGCTCGATCCCGCCAACCGCTCGCTGCTCCGCGTCGAGGTGGCCCAGGCCGACGTCGCCGACGAGATTTTCACGCGCCTGATGGGCGATGTGGTCGAACCGCGCCGCGAGTTCATCCAGGACAATGCGCTGAGCGTCGCCAACCTCGACGTCTAGGAACCATTCACCGGGAACGGCTATTGGCGAGAGCGTGAACAGCGGCTCCTGCATCACCCTTGCGTCCTACAACATGCACAAGGCGGTTGGGCTCGACGGCCGCCGCGATCCGCAGCGCGTCCTCAAGGTGCTGCAGGAGATCGACGCCGACGTGGTCGCGCTGCAGGAAGCCGACAAGCGCATCGGCGGGCGCGGCTCGACCGTGCCCCACGCGCTGATCGACAGCCACGGCCTCTACCAGCCCGTCCATTTCGGCTTGCGACACAAGCGTACACTCGAAGGCGCCCGCAAACATGCTGACCGGCTGTTGAAGGTGAACACCCGCAACATCGGCTGGCACGGCAATGCGATCCTGGTAAAGCGCCACGTCGGCGTGCTCGGTTGCGCCGCGATCGAGCTGCCGACGCTCGAGCCGCGCGGCGCGGTGATCGCCGAGCTGCTGATCGGCGACACGCCCCTGCGGGTGGTCGGGATGCACCTCGATTTGTCCGGCCTGTGGCGCAAGCGGCAGATGCGGGCGATCCTTGACGCAATTGCCCGGCGTCCGAACAAGATGCCCACCGTCCTTATGGGCGACACCAACGAATGGCGCACCGAAGCCGGCTGCCTGCGCGAGATCGAGCCCGAGTTCCACCTCGCGCCGACCGGGCCAAGCTTCCATTCCCGGCACCCGGTTGCGGCGCTCGACCGGATCATCGTCCACAGGGATTTGAACATCGAGGCCGCCGGCGTGCACACGAGCCCGGCGGCGCGGCGCGCCTCGGACCATCTGCCGATCTGGGCGCGAGTCTCCGCCTAGCCCGCGATCTTCCGAACCACCGGCGGCTCAGCCGCCGGAAATCTTCCTTTGGCGCCGCCGCTGGATCGACGATCCGATCCCCATCGCCTCGCGATATTTGACCACAGTGCGGCGGGCGAGGTCGAAGCCGCGCTGCTTCAAGAGTGCAGCGATGGCGTCGTCGCTGAGGATCTCGGTCTCGGCATCGATCAGCGTCCTGATCCCGGCCTTGACCGCCTCGGCCGCTGCGCCGCCCTCGCCTTCGGCCGACGCGACGCCGGACCCGAAGAAATATTTGAGCTCATAGAATCCGCGGTCGCACAGCAGATATTTGTTCGATGTGACGCGGCTCACCGTCGATTCGTGCATTCCAATCGCCTCGGCGACCTCGCGCAGGGTCATCGGCTTCATTGCCGACACCCCGCGCTCGAAGAAGCCCTGCTGGCGCTTTACGATCTCGCTGACGGTCTTGACGATGGTCCGGGCGCGCTGGTCCAGCGCTTTGACCAGCCAATTCCCGTTCTGCAGGCATTCGCTCAGCCACGCGCGCGACGCCTTGTCCTGCGGGCCGGACTTAAGCTCCTGATAATAGCGGCGGTTGACCAGCAGGCGGGGCAGCGTCGCCTGGTTGAGCTCGACCGCGAAGCCGGCACGCGTGCGGCGGACGAACACGTCGGGCGAAACCTCATTGGCGCTTTGCCCGGAGAAGCGGCAGCCGGGCTTCGGGTCGTAGGCGCGAAGCTCGCGGATCATGTCGGCAAGGTCCTCGTCATCTACCCCACAGATCCGCTTGAGGTCGGCGGTTCGGCCTTTCGACAGCAGGTCGAGGTTGTCGATCAGCCGCGCCATCGCCGGGTCGTAGCGGTCGGCGGCCCTGGCCTGCAGCGCCAGGCATTCCGCGAGCGAGCGCCCGCCGACTCCGGCGGGGTCGAGGCCCTGGACCAGCTCCAGCGCCTTCTCGACCAGCGGCAGCGGCGCGCCGGTCAGCTCGCCGATCTGCTCCAGAGGCACGGTCAGATAGCCGGTCTCGTCGAGCGTTTCGGCGATGATCCGCGCGAGGTCTCCGACCGCGCCCGACGCGCCGTGCAGCTGGTCGGCCAGATGCTCGGCCAGCGACGCGGCCGAATATTGGACGCGATCGAAGTCGAAGCCTTCCTCGCTCCCGCCTGACGTCACGACGTCAGAAAAGCTATCCGTCTCCAGCGCCTCGGACTGCCAGTCCCTGTCGAGCGGCCGGTCGTCATCGGCCTGGCCGAGGATGAGCTCGTCTGCGCCCGGGTCTTCCGGAGCCTCGTCGCTGGATTCCTCATCCGCTGGAGCATCCGCGGATGGCGCTTCGTCGCCGGCTTCGTCCGACCCTGCCTCCAGCAGCGGGTTCTTGGAGAGTTCCTCGGCGATAAACGCGTCGAGCTCGAGGTTGCTGAGTTGCAGCAGTTGGATCGCCTGGCGCAGCTGGGGCGTGAGGACCAGTTGCTGCGACTGGCGGATGTTTAGGGAGGGGCCCAGGCCCATCGCGGCTGCTCGCTACAGCGCGAAGCTCTCGCCGAGGTAGAGGCGCCGGACCTCCTGGTCGGCGACCAACGCTTCGGGAGTACCAGCAAACAGGACCTGGCCGTCATAGATGATGCAGGCGCGGTCGACGATATCGAGCGTCTCGCGGACGTTATGGTCGGTGATCAGCACGCCGATGTCGCGGCTCTTCAGCTCGCGCACCAGCTCGCGAATGTCGGCGATCGAGATCGGGTCGATGCCGGCAAAGGGCTCGTCGAGCAGCATGATCGACGGATAGGCCGCCAGCGCCCGGGCGATTTCGCAGCGCCGCCGCTCGCCGCCGGACAGCGCCATCGCCGGCGACTCGCGCAATGCGGTGAGGCCGAACTCCCCGAGCAGTTGTTCGAGCCGGGCAAGGCGCACCTGCTTGTCGGGCTCCGCGGCTTCGAGCACGGCGAGGATATTCTGCTCGACCGTCATGCCGCGGAAGATTGAGGTCTCCTGAGGCAGATAGCCGAGGCCGAGGATCGCGCGGCGATACATCGGCAGGCCAGTGATGTCGTTGCCGTCGAGATAGATGCGGCCGCTGTCGGGCTTCACCAGCCCCATCACCGAATAGAAGCAGGTGGTCTTGCCCGCACCATTCGGGCCGAGCAGGCCGACCACCTCGCCGCGCTGGACGTCGAGGCTGACGTCATGGAGCACCGCGCGCTTGTCGTACGATTTGGCGATCGAGCGGACCTCGAGCCCGTCGTGCACCGGCCGGACCGCGGCCGACGGGCGCGCGATGGTGGCGGGCTCGTTCACCTCGATTGCTGGCGCTGCGGCACGGTGAAGTGGCCGGTGACCCTGCCGCCGCTCTGGTTGACCCCCGGCGGTCCGCCGTCGACCACGGCACGGCCGGATTCGAGGTCGATTACCAAGCGCGCGCCGCTCACCCGGTCGTTCTGGCGGTTGAGCTGCACGTTGCCGATCAAGGTGATCAGCTTGCGGTCGAGATCATAAATGCCGAAGTCGCCGCGTGCCGTCTCGGACGGGCTTTTGACAACGACCCCGCCGGCCGCGTCGAGGCGGCGGATCTGGACATTTGCGCCACCTGAATAAGCGACGGTGAGCCGCGGTGTGTCGAGGGTCAGCTCGGCCTGGGTGACATGGACATTGCCAGCGAAGATCGCGCGGTCGGCGCGGTCCTGGACCTCAATCCGCTCGGCGGTGACATCGACCGGTGCGTTGCTGTTGTGACCCTTGAGCGCCGAGACCGGCTGCTCCTGGCGCACCTGCGCGACAGCGGCCCCAGCGAGGCCAGTTATTGCAAGGATGATGCCAGCGGAGCGCACACCGATCATCTGACTGCCCCTTGCACGATTTTCAAGCGAGCACCGCCGTCGAGCACGACGGTGTGGGTGCCAAGGTCGGCGCGAATTCGGTTGGCGCGGAACTGGCCGAGGCGCATCTGGCCTTCGGCCGGCCCGTGGCTGGCGAGCTGACTTTGCTTTAGGTCGACCGTCACGTCCCGGGTCAGAAGCCGCCATCCGTCGCCGCCCGTGACATTGATTGGGCCCAAGACGTCGACTTGCTGTGTGTCGAGATTGTAGCGGCCCTGGTTGGCTGCGATCAGCAGCGGCCCCTGCTCCATGTTAAGCGTCGCGTACATGCCGTTGATGTCGACCAGCGGCGTGTCGGAGCTGCGCTGCACGGCGCGGCCGGCGGTCATGGTGAACTGCTGCCCCTTGTCGTCGGTGCCGGTGTAGCGGGCCTCCTCGACCCGCATCCGCTCGGGCGCGCTCTGCACCTTCTTCTTGTCGAGGATGAAGCTGACGTCGCCTTTCTTGTCGAGCGGCGCGAGCGCGAGGACGGCGACCAGCACCCCGACCGCGCTGGGGAGGACGATCTTGGTCCATTTGATCAGCCGGTCGTGGGCGCTGCCGGGCTGGGCCCAGCGCTGGTTGGTCGCGCGCTGCCGGGTTGCCCGGTTGGCCATCAGGTCTGGCCCTTAGCCATCGTGAGCGAAAATGTCCTGCTCGGGCCAGCCGGCGAGATCGAGCAGGGCGCGGGTGGGCAGGAAGTCGAAGCAGGCCTGGGCGAGCGCGGTCCGATCCTCTCGCGCCAGGCGCTCGTCCAGCTTGTCCTTAAGCTGGTGGAGGTATCGGACGTCGCTCGCCGCATATTCGCGCTGGGCCTCGCTGAGCTCGTCGGCACCCCAGTCGCTGGTCTGCTGCTGCTTCGACAGGTCGACGTTGAGCAGATCCTTGACGAGGTCCTTGAGGCCATGGCGGTCGGTGTAGGTGCGCACCAGCCGCGAGGCGGTCCGAGTGCAGTAAACAGGAGCGGCCATGATCCCCAGATAGGCGCTCATGATGCCGATATCGAAGCGCCCGAAATGATAGAGCTTGAGCCGGTTCGAATCGGACAGCAGCGCTTTCAGATTCGGCGCCGAATAGTCGCTTCCGCCCTTGAAGTGGACCAAATGCTCGTCGCCCGAGCCGTCCGACAATTGCACCAGGCACAGCCGGTCGCGGCCGGGCACCAGGCCCATGGCCTCGGTATCGACGGCGATCGGCCCATCGGCAAATGTCACCTCGGCGGCGAGGTCGTTCTCATGCAAATGGACCGCCAATTCTCTCTCCTCGGACAGGCTTGGGATCGCTTTAGTCCGGCTGATGCCCGCCTTGCCAGCCCTGTGCCAATTTGAGTCACTAGAGCCGCCCTGATTTTTCTTGTAAGGGCATGACCGGTGCGTGAGTGGTTTTACGCGCTATGACCGGCTGCGCCATTTGGCCCGAGCGCGTTGGTTTGTGGGCAGGCGGGCTTAATATTCGGACGGTGCATGGGTTTCGATAGAGGGCGCAAGGGCGACCGCGGCGGACGCGGCAGGGACAAGCGCGACAGTTTCGGCGGCGACGAAGGCAATTTCGGCGGAGAATCTACCTTCCAGGAGCGCGGGGGCTTTGGCGCCCGCGGCGGCGGTGGCGGTTTTGGCGATCGCGGCGGCTTCGGCGGTGGCGGTGGCGGCGGCTATGGTGACCGCGGCGGCGGTGGCGGCGGCGGATTCCGCGGCGGCGGTGGCGGTGGCGGCGGCTTTCGTGGCGGCGGCGCTGGCGGAATGCCTCCCCAGGTCGTCGGCGAAGGCAAGGGCGTCGTTAAATTCTTCAATCCGCAGAAAGGCTTCGGCTTCATCGTTCGCGATGACGGGGGCGAGGACGTCTTCGTCCACATCTCGGCGGTCGAGCAGGCGGGCCTCACCGATCTCGCCGACGGCCAGCCGCTCGAATTCACGCTCGTCGATCGCGGCGGGCGCGTGTCGGCGACCAACCTTCGCATCGAAGGCGAACCAATGGCGGTCGAACGCAGCGGCGGCAGCGCTGGTGGTGCCAGCGGCGGACCGCAACGCCAGCTGACCGGCGAGAAGGCCAGCGGCACGGTCAAGTTCTTCAACGCGATGAAGGGCTTCGGCTTCATCCAGCGCGACGACGGCCAGCCCGATGCGTTCGTGCACATCTCGGCCGTCGAGCGTGCGGGTCTCCCGACGCTCAACGAGGGCGACCGGCTTGAGTTCGAGCTCGAGGTCGACCGCCGTGGCAAGCATGCCGCAGTGAATCTTCAGGCGAAGAGCGAGTAACTTCCCTTAGGGGCGGAAGGGGTCGGGAGAGCAATCTCCCGGCCTTTTCCTATTGGGCGTTGGCGTAAAAGGCCGCGATGTCGGCCTTGAGCTGCCGCGCCGAGACCGGGTCGATATACATCATGTGGCCGGCCGGATAATAAGTGTAGCGGATGTTCGCCGCGAGCCGCGGCTCGAGCGCCATGTGCCCCAAATCATATTCGGCCGCGAAGAACGGCGTTGCCAGGTCGTAAAGTCCCGCCGCGTTCAGGATTTTCAGCCGCGGGTTTTCGCGCATCGCCTGCGCGAGGTCGGAACTGGTGTCGGCGGCGAACTGCTGCCCGTCGGGTGCGTTGTGCTGGAAATTCCAGTCGTTGCCGATCCCGGCATAATTGTTGGGGCGGAAGATCAGCGGCGTCTTGTAGCCGAGGTCACGGTACAGATAATCGTTGAAAGCGCCGACGAAGGCACCGGTAATCGCGCTCGCCTGCGGGTCATAGCTGGGAGCCTCGCCGACGGCGTCCGGTTCGGTGCCGACGAAGCGCGAATCGATGCGGCCGATGACTTGGCGCCGGTCGCGCAACAGCTCACGCTGGAAACGGTTGGGCTGAACGCGCAGATTCGACCTCAAGATATAGTCGGTTGAAAGGCCGGTGAGCTTCGACATTTGCTCGGCGATCGAGCGCCTTTCCGCCTCGCCGATCGCCGCGCCCTTCTCCAGCGCGGCGGCATAAGGCCCGCCGGCAAAGGCTTTGGCCTCCGCGACGAAGCTCATCAGGTTGGGCTTGGGCTGGATCTTGCCGTGGTACCAGGCGTCCGCGGCATAGGTGGGCAGGAAGTTGACCAACGTCTGGTCGTTGCCTGAAAACAGCCCGAGGTTGAGGATCGTCGAAACGAGGACGATGCCGTTGAGCTGGACCCCCTTGTCGGACAAAGCCTTGGACAGGCCCCCGGCGCGCGTCGTGCCGTAGCTCTCGCCGATGATGTACTTGGGCGAGTTCCACCGCCCGTAGACCGTCAGATAGCGCTGGATCGTGCGGGTGAAGGCGTCGACGTCTTTGTCGACTCCGAAGAAGTCCTTGGGCTCCGCCTTGCCAAGCTCGCGCGACAGGCCGGTCGTCGGCGCGTCGATGAAGGCGAGGTCGGTGACGTCGAGCAAGGTGTCGGGATTTGGGCCGTAGCGGAAGGGCGGCCCGGGGATGACCTCCGGCTGCGAGGCGTCGACCTTCATCGGCCCGAACGAGCCCATGTGCAGCCACATCGTCGAGGAGCCGGGACCCCCGTTGAACAGGAAGGTGACCGGCCGCGCCCGTCCGGCGGAGGGGACGGTGTAGGCCGTGTAGAACATGCTGGCGGTGGGCTCGCCCTTGTCGTTTCGGATCGTCAGGTGACCCGGCGTGACGGTGTAGGCCAGCGTCTTGCCGCGGAACGGGATCGAGCGGCGCACCGGCTGCGCGTCTTCCACTACGCTCGCCTTGACCACGTCCTTGTCGGGCGCGGCCTCGGCCTTGGCGTTCTTGGATGGCACATCGCCGGCGGAAGTATCCTGAGCAAAAGCCGGGGCGCCCAGGACGAGTGCGATAGCAATCAGAGACGAACGCATCATTGCCCTTTCATCGGAACCGGTCGACCCTCGACCATGACATAATCGATCCGCTGAACAGCCGTCGGATCGACCAACGGGTCTCCTTCGACTGCAATCAGATCGGCCCACTTGCCCGGATCCAGCGTTCCCGTCTCATTCGACAAGCCAATGAGGTCGGGCCCGCCCTTGGTCGCGGCGATCAGCGCGTCGCGCGGGGTCATGCCGCCCTTGGTCACCATCAGTTCGACTTCGCGGTTCGCCTGGCTGTGCGGGGCGACCGCGCTGTCGGTGCCGAGCGCGATCTTGACGCCGGTGCGATAGGCGAGGTTCAGGCCCTTGCCCCAGACCGCGAACGTCTGCTGGGCCTTGGCCTCCATCGCCGGGGTCAGCTTGCCGGTTCCGATCAGACCTTTGACCCCGCCGAACGCCAGCAGCGTCGCCGAATAATAAGTGCCGTGCGCCTTCATCGCCTGCGCGCCCGCGGCATCGAGGAAGGTGCCGTGCTCGATCGAATCCACGCCGGCATTGGTCGCTGCGAGAATGCCGCGCGCGCCGTGGGCATGGGCCGCGACCTTAAGGTGCATGGCGTGCGCCATGTCGCAGATCGCCTTCATCTCGGCATCGGTGAAATGCTGCTCCAGGCCCATCGCGCCGGGGTCAAGTACGCCCCCCGTGGCCATGATCTTGATCATGTCGACGCCCGCGGCGCTAGCTGGCGGACGACCTTCTGACACTCTTCCGCTCCGGTGCAGACGGAGGGGTTGAGGTGCGCTTCGTTGATCGCGCCAGCAAGTTCGGGCGGCAGGCCGGTGGCTTCGTCGGCATGCCCGCCGACGATCGACAGCGGCGCTCCCGACACCTTCAGTCTCGGGCCCGGGAAGCGGCCCTCTGCGATAGCGTCGCGAACCGCGGTAACTGCGCTGGTGTCACCGCCGAGGTCGCGCACGGTGGTGAAGCCCGCTCGCGCCATTTCCAGCGCGTGGGTGAGACCCAGGGTTGTTGCGTAGGGCACCGAATATTTCTGGGTGAAATTGACGTACCACGGCTCGCCGCTGTTCATCGTCAGGTGGACGTGAACGTCGGTCATGCCCGGCATCACGGTGCGGCTACGTTCGTCGACGACGACGGCGCCCGCCGGCGCGGTGAAGCCGCTGTCGATCCGCGATACGCTTCCGTTCTCGACGATTACGGTCGAATTGCTGCGCGCCGGCTGTGCGGCGTCGACGATCAGGCGCCCGGCCTGGATGGCATAGGTTTCGGCGTTTGCGGCGGCGGCGATAGACAGTGCGGCAGCGCCTGCGAGCAGTGCTTTGATCATTGGTCCCCCTCGACAAGAGGGACGCAGGCTTAGCGCGTGAAGCGCACGCTTCAAGTTACCAGTGACAGGAGGGTGGCGACACGGTCGGCCTCGTTCGCCGGCTTGTCGGTGCGGATGCGGCTGATGCGCGGAAAACGCATCGCCAGGCCCGACTTGTGCCGCGTGCTCTTGTGGATCGAATCGAAGGCGACTTCGAGCACCAGGCTCTTCTCGACCTCGCGCACCGGGCCGAAGCGCTGGACAGTATGGCCGCGGACCCAGCGATCGATCCATTTCAGCTCCTCGTCGGTGAAGCCGAAATAGGCCTTGCCCATCGGCAGCAGCTGATCGTCCTCGGTCCAGCAGCCGAAGGTGTAGTCGGAATAATAGCTCGAGCGTTTGCCCGAGCCGCGCTGCGCGTACATCAGCACGCAATCGGCGGTCAGCGGATCGCGCTTCCACTTGTACCACAGGCCGGTGCGGCGCCCGGCGACATAGGGGCTGTCGCGGCGCTTGAGCATGATGCCCTCGATGGCGACGTCGCGGGCGTTGAGGCGAAGTTCCTCAAGCTCCTCGAAACTCTCCGCCTCGATCAGCTGCGAGACGTCGAACCTCTCCGCATCGAGCTGCGCGGCGAACGCCTCGAGCCGTTCCCGCCGCTGCTGCCAGGCGAGCTCGCGCAGGTCGTCGCTACCGTCGAACAGCACGTCGTAGAGCCGGACGAACGCCGGATACTCGCCAAGCATCTTCGGGCTGACGGCCTTGCGGCCGAGCCTTTGCTGGAGTGCGTTGAAGCTTGCGGCAGCGCCGCCGTGGACGTCCGCGACGCCCTGGTCCGAGCCGCGGACAAGCAGCTCGCCGTCGAGCACGCCTTGAGTACGGAACGCCTCGGCAATGTCGGGGAAGCTGCCGGAGATGTCGTCGCCGGTGCGGCTGTAGAGCCGGGTCTCGCCGCCGGCATGGACGAGCTGGACACGGATCCCGTCCCATTTCCACTCGGCGGCGTAATCATCGAGCGAGACCTTCGTCTCCTCAAGCGCATGTGCGAGCATGAACGGGCGGAACACCGGCACGTCGCGCGCCATGGGCTGGCCGGAGCGCCCCTCGGCCCAGTCGAACAGCTCGCTGAACGGTGGACTGAGGCCGTGCCAGACCTCCTCCACCGCATCGACGTCGAGCCCGAAGGCCTGCGCCAGCGCCTGCTTGGCGAGCCTGGCATTGATCCCAACCCGCAGCGCCCCGGTCGCGAGCTTGAGCAGCGCGAACCGTCCCGACGCATCGAGATGATCGAGCATGGTGGCGAGCATGCGGGGCGCATCCATGCGCGAAGCCGACCGCAGCCGATCGACTGCCTCGGTGATGCTGATCGTCGCGTCGTCTATCTCAGTCGGCTCGCCCGCTTGCTTGGGCCACAGCAGCGCGACCGTTTCTGCCATGTCGCCGACATAGTCGCGGCTCATGTACAGCAGCACGGGATCGACCCGCTCCTCCGCGATCGCGCGCACGGCCGCGCCTTTGACCGCCGGAATGTCGAGCGTACCGGTCAGAACCGCGAGGCCGTAGCCGCGGTCCGGGTCCGGCGTCTCCTTGAGGTAATCGCCGATCAGCTTGAGCTTGGTGTTGCGCGAGCGGGTGTAGACGAGGTCGTCGAGCAGCTGCGAGAAGGCGCGCATGGCGGTTCAATACACGAACGGCGATGGAAGCTCCTCCCAGCGAGCGGAGCTCGCGGGGAGGGGGACCATGTAGAGAAGCGGAGGTGGAGGGGCCCCTCTGTCAACCGCTGGCGCGGTTGCCACCTCCCCATCGCTTCGCGACAGGGAGGATTAGTGCAGGCGGATGGCGAGCGCTGCCAGGATCGCGGTCCGATCCCGGTCGGAGCGGCTGTCGAGCGCCTCTTCGACATGCTCCAGGCAGGACTGCATTGTGACGCGGCAGCCTGGCAGCAGCGCGAGCTGCGCCGAGTGCCGTGCCAGGCCCTCGAGTGCGGCAAGTCCGTTGATCGCCGCGAGCTGACGGATGGCGTCCATACGTGCGTGGAGGTCGAGGGGCGAAAGGCGTGGTCCGCGTTCTCGGATTTCGGCGATGCGCAGCCCTACTTCGGTTCTCACCTTCGCGAATGGGTCCGCAGCCATATCGAGCCTCCTGTTGAACGCAGGTTCACCCAAGAAGGTTAAGGGCCGGTTACGGCGCCGTTTCGGTTGACAGAATCGGCGGTCTTCGCCATGGGACCCCGCGACTTGAGGCGGCCGCGGCCGCTTTTCTTTTTCCTGTTGGGATCGATCCATGGCCAAGCCGGCAACCGTCAAGATCAAGCTCGTCAGCAGCGCGGACACGGGCTTTTTCTACGTGACGAAGAAGAACCCGCGCACTCAGACCGAGAAGCTGAGCTTTAAGAAGTACGACCCGGTCGCGCGCAAGCACGTCGAGTTCAAGGAATCGAAGATCAAGTAAGGCGGTAGCGACGCGCCAGCCGCTACGTTTCCTCGCCCCCCGCTTCGCCCGGCCCGGGGCCATCGTCCGACTGATTCGCACGACTTTCCGGTTTGTCGATCTCGGCCCGGTCTTTTTCGCCTTTGAGCAGGTCGTCGACGGTCTCGGCGAAGCGGACGACCGAAATCGGCTTTGACACATAGGCCTGGGCACCCGCCGCGCGGATGCGCTCCTCGTCGCCCTGCGCCGAATAGGCCGTGACGGCCATGATCGGCACCTCGGCCAACTGCTCATCCTTGCGAATGAGGCGAATGAGGTCGAGGCCGCTGACATGCGGCAGCTGGATGTCGGTGATCACCAGGTCCGGCGCGAAGCTGCGCGCGGCATCGATCGCATTGCGGCTGTCGGTCACCGCCTCGGGCTCATGGCCGTGGGCCGCGAGCAGGTCGCAGAACAGCTTGATGTTGAGGGCATTGTCCTCGACGATCAGGATCTTGGCCAATTCGCTTCCTTCAACCGCGCTCGCAGCGTTCTAGGCTGTGGCACCCCGGATACCAAATGATCCGGTCACCCTGGCCCTCGCCGCGCTTGCGGCAACGCTCGGGTCAGAGCGTCGGGCGCATCGCTTCGTCGATCTGACCGGAATCGGGACCGATGAGCTCAGGCGCCGCGCGGCCGATCCGTCACTGCTCGCGGCGTTGCTGCGTTTCCTTGAAGCCCACGAGCCGGACCTGCTGTCTGTCGCCGAAGAGCTTGGCGTCGGACCTTCGGAACTCGTAGAGGCGCGGCGCCAGCTCGACGAAGGGAAGACATGAAGACGATCCTGATCACCGGCGCGACCTCGGGGTTCGGCGAAGCCGCGGCACGCAAGTTCATCGCCGGGGGCTGGAGGGCGATCGGCACCGGGCGCCGTGGCGACCGGCTGAGGAAGCTTGAGCAGGAGCTGGGTGACAATTTCCTGCCGCTCGAGATCGACATGCGTGACCGCGCGGCGGTCGAGATCCTGGCGAAGCTGGACGCGCCGTGGGGCGACATCGACCTCTTGCTCAACAATGCCGGGCTTGCCCCGCCGACCGACCCGCTGCCCGAGACCGATTGGGAGCGGATTGAGACGGTCATCGACACTAACATCATCGGCCTCGTCGCCCTGACCCGCGCGCTCCTGCCCAAGCTGGCCGAGCGGAAGGGGCAGATCATCAACCTGTCGTCGGTCGCCGCGACCTACCCGTACAAAGGCGGTGCGGTTTATGCCGGGACCAAGGCCTTCGTTCGCCAATTCTCGCTCGACCTGCGCTGCGACCTCGCCGGCACCGGCGTCCGCGTGACCTCGATCGAGCCCGGCATTGCCGAGACCGAGTTCACCATCGTCCGCACCGGCGGCGACAGGCAAGCGTCCGACAATCTCTACGCCGGCGTGAACCCGATGACTGCGGCCGATCTCGCCGATCTCTTCTGGTGGCTCGCCAACCTGCCGACGCACCTCAACATCAACATTGTTGAGCTGATGCCGGTCAGCCAGAGCTTCGCCGGCTTCACGGTAGCGCGCGAGGCTTGATTCAACAGCGCGCGAGTGCTTGGGGCGGGCCATGAGCATCGACCAGCGCCTCGCAGAACTTGGAATTGCCCTGCCCCAACCCGCGGCGCCCGTCGCGGCCTATGTTCCGGCCGTCGAGCAAGACGGCCTGCTCCACATCTCGGGCCAGATCAGCTTCGCCGAGGACGGCAGCCTGATCAAAGGGCGCCTGGGCGAGGATGTCGACATCGACGGCGGGATCGCCGCGGCGCGCCGCTGCGGAATCATGTTGCTCGCGCAGATGAAGGCCGCGCTGGGGTCGCTCGACCGCGTCGGGCGCGTGGTCAAGCTCGGCGTCTTCGTCAACAGCGCGCCCTCGTTCATCGACCAGCCCAAGGTCGCCAATGGCGCCTCGGAGCTGATGCAGGACGTGTTCGGCGAAGCCGGCCGCCATGCGCGCAGTGCGGTCGGCGTCGCCGTCTTGCCGCTCGGAGTCGCGGTCGAAGTGGATGCGATCGTCGCCGTCAGGGTCTGACCCCCTAGACCCCGGTCCGCGGGGGTTCGCCCACCGCGGGCTGCATTTCGGCGCGGCCGTCCCCGAAAATACGCTGGCCGCATTCCGTGCCGCGCTCGAGTTCGGCGCCGGGATCGAGTGCGATCTGCGGCTGACGGCCGACGATCAGCTGGTCGTATTCCACGACGCCGATGCGCGCCGGCTGTGCGCGAGCCCCTTGAGGATCGCGCAAAGCCGGTGGGCGGATCTCGCCGGGCTGCGGGTTAGCGGTCATCCGATCCCCAGCCTCGAACATCTGTTGTCGCTCGTTGCCGGGCAGGTCCCGCTGCTGCTCGAAGCCAAGGTCGAGCATGACGTCCGGCGCTCGGTGCGCGCGCTGCAACACGAGCTTGCCGGGTATCGCGGGCTCTTCGCGGTGATGAGCTTCGATCCGCGGCTGTGCCGGCTGATCCGGCGCGAGATGCCGGGCGTTCGTCGCGGTCTCCTCATCAAGGATCGGCTCAGCTCTTTCGAGCGTCACGTCCGGATGCGGATCGCCGCGCCCGATTTCCTCGGCGTGGAGGCATCGGCGCTGGAAATGCTCTGGGTCGCAGCAGCGCGCCGCTCGATGCCGGTCTATGCCTGGACCATCCGCACGGCCGCCGAGCGCGCGCAAGCCGAGGTTCAGGCCGATGCGCTTATCTGGGAAGGCGATGGCCGACCGCGAAACTGAGATCATCGCCAAGATCGCTTCCGGCGTCTCCGGCCTCAACGCACGCGCGTGGGACGGGCTGGGTGCGACCGACCCGTTCGTCAGCCATGCCTTCCTCTCGTCACTGGAAGATTCGAATAGCGTCGGACCGGGAACCGGCTGGACCCCGGCGCCGATCCTCGTCGAGGACGATGCCGATCATTTAATCGCCGCAGCACCTGCCTACCTGAAGACCCATAGCCAGGGCGAATATGTGTTCGACCATGGCTGGGCCGAGGCGTGGAGCCAGGCGGGTGGCGACTATTATCCTAAGCTCCAGGTCGCTGTGCCGTTTACCCCTGTGCCGGGACCGCGGTTGCTGGGAAGACGACCGCAGCACCTGCTGACTGCGATCGAGGCGGTGACGGTACAGAACGAAATGTCCTCGGCGCACATCACGTTCGTCGGTGACGCCGGCGCGCAGGAATGCGAGCGGCGCGGATGGCTCATCCGCCACGGCGTCCAATATCATTGGTTCAACCGCGGCTATTCGAGCTTCGACGACTTTCTGGCGACCCTGACAAGCCGCAAGCGCAAGGCCTTGCGCAAAGAGCGGGCGGCGGCACTTGACGGTCTCGAGGTGCGCATCCTTCGCGGCGACGAGATCGGTCCGGCCAAGTGGGACGCGATGTGGGCCTTCTACCAGGACACCGGGTCGCGAAAGTGGGGCCGGCCGTATCTCACCCGCCGCTTCTTCGATCTCATCGCTGAGCGGATGGGCGAGCGGCTGCTGCTGTTCCTCGCCTGCCGCGGCGGGCTGCCGATCGCCGGAGCGCTCAACTTCGTCGGTCAGGACACACTGTACGGCCGCTATTGGGGATGCACCGAAGAGGTCCCGTTCCTCCATTTCGAACTCTGCTATTACCAAGCAGTTGAGTGGGCGATCGACCACGGCTTGGCGTGCGTCCAGGCCGGCGCGCAGGGCGAGCATAAGGTCGCGCGCGGCTATGAGCCGGTGACCACGAAGAGCGCGCACTTCATTCCCAACCGCAGCTTCAGGAATGCGGTGGCCGAGTTCGTCGAAGCGGAGCGCGAAGGCGTGGCAGCGGAGGTCGAGTGGCTTCGCCGCGACCTGCCCTATCGCTCGTCCTCGTCCGAGTAGACGCGAACCGTACGGCCGCTGGCGTCGGACATTCCGCGGTACATCGCCGGCGTGGTGAAGCCCCAGGCGGCGTCGCCGTTGGGCGCGACCGCGATCAGCCCGCCCTTGCCGCCAAGCGTTTCGATGTCGGCCAGGACATCATCGAGCGCCGACTGCAGCGACTGCCGACCGATGCGCACGCGCTCGGCGAGCTGGTGCGCGGCGACGGCGCGAATGAAATACTCGCCAGATCCAGTGGCCGAGACTGCGGCGGAACGGTCGTCGGCATAGGTCCCGGCGCCGATCAGCGGCGAATCGCCGACCCGGCCCCAGCGCTTGGCCGTCAGTCCGCCGGTCGAGGTCGCGACCGCGACATGGCCATCGATGTCGACGGCAACCGCGCCGACCGTCCCATATTTAACCTCGTCGTCGAACCCGTCAGCAGCCAACAGCTCCTCCAGCTGACGGCGGCGCTCGGGGATTTCGAACCAGCCATTCTCGACCTGCTCGAAGCCGTGGTCTCGCGCGAAATCGTCGGCGCCATGGCCTGAAAGGAAGACGTGCGGCCCCTGCTCGAGAAGCCCGCGGGCGAGGCTGATCGGCGCGCGCGTCGTGCGCAGTCCCGAGACGGCGCCCGCGCGCCGCGACCGTCCGTCCATGATCGCGGCGTCGAGCTCGATGCAACCGGTTGCGGTCAGCACGCTGCCGCGCCCGGCGTTGAAGCAGGAATCCTCCTCCAGCACGCGCACCGCGGCTTCGACCGCATCGATCGCACTTTCGCGCCTTTCGAGGATCGCTGAGCCGGCCGCGAGCGCAGCCTCGAGACCTGCTCGCGAGCACCGCTCCTGCTCGGGATCGAGCCGGCCCGGCCGCATCGAACCCGCGCCGCCGTGGACCACCAAACGCCATCTCGTCTCGCTCATCGCCGTGCCCTTAGCCGCGGCCTTCGCTGCGCGCCAGTTGACGAACGACCCGCGATCATATAATTATGATATCAAATTAAGGGAGGCAAATGTGGCCAACGAGAACGTCATTGCGCTTACCGCGACCAGCGAGCGGCCGGCGTCCACCTACAGCGGTTATGCGATGTTGATCGTGCTGGTCCTGGCGATCCTCGCCGACGTGTTCGGCATCCAGCAACTTGGGACCGACAACGCGACGGGGACCGGGATCATTGTCGTCATCGCGGCGACGTTGGTGTTCATCCTGGTGATCCCGGGCTTCTACATGCTGCAGCCCAACCAGGCGGCGGCCATCACCTTGTTCGGCTCCTACAGCGGGACCGACCGCACCACCGGCCTGCGCTGGACCTGGCCGTGGCTCACCAAGAAGAAGGTCTCGGTCCGCGCCAACAACTTCATTTCCGACAAGATCAAGGTCAACGACCTGCGCGGCAACCCGATCGAGATGGCGGCGCAGATCGTGTGGCGCGTGGTCGATACCGCGCAGGCGCTGTTTGACGTCGACGATTACCGCTCCTTCGTCAGCGTCCAGGTCGAGGCGGCGATCCGAACGATCGGTTCGCGCTACCCCTATGACGATTTCGAGCATCAGGAGGTTACCCTTCGCGGCAATCACGACCAGGTCGGGGCCGAGCTCCGCACCGAGCTGCAGGCGCGCCTGGCCGTCGCGGGAATCACGGTCGACGAATGCGGCTTCACCCACCTCGCTTATGCGCAGGAGATCGCCGGGGCGATGCTCCGCCGTCAGCAGGCGCAGGCGGTGGTGGCCGCGCGCAAAACGCTGGTCGAAGGCGCCGTCGGGATGGTCGAGATGGCGCTCACCATGCTGTCGGAAAAGAAGGTTGTCGAATTGGACGACGAGCGGCGCGCGGCGATGGTGTCGAACCTGATGGTCGTGCTGTGCGGCGAGCGCGACACCCAGCCCGTCGTCAATACCGGCACATTGTACCAATAGTCGCTGGTCGTGGCCGACGCCGAGCGCAAGGCTTACCCGCTCCGGGTCGATCCTGCTTTGTGGGCGGCGGTCGAGCGCTGCGCGGCGGCCGAGCTCCGTAGCGTCAATGCGCAGGTCGAATGCCTGCTGCGCGAGGCGCTTGCCGGCCGCGGGGTCAAGCTGAAGGCGCCGGTCTCGCGCAAGCGCGGGCGTCCGCGCAAGGAGAAATAGGATGAGCGACGGGCCCGAATGGTTTGCGCCGAAACGCTACGGATATGGTTCGGGGATGCCGATCAGCTGGCAAGGCTGGGCGCTGACCCTCGGCTTCGTGCTGTTGTCTGTCTTGCTCGCGCTGGCGCTCGGCAGGCGCCCCTTGCAGTTGGTCGCAATCCTCGCTCCGCTGACGATCGCCTTCTGCGTCGTCTGCGCCCGGACGACCCGTGGCGGCTGGCGCTGGCGCTGGGGCGATAACGACTAGCCTACCGAAAGGTCGCGCTGCTGATTGACCAGCCGCCATTCGTCGAGGTCGGCGAGCATGATCCGCGCCGCCTGCTCGGCAAGGTCCGCGGCGCGGGATAGGCTGACGTCCTTGCGCAGCTCCTGGTCGATCTGGCGCAAGGTTTCCGCGGTTGCGCCCGAGCGCAGCGCGTCACCGCCGAAGTCGGCCTGGAAGCGTATCCCGAATACCGCGGTCCCGAGCGCCGGGAAACCAGCGGACACCAAGGTGAACCAATTGCCGTAGCGGTTGACGAAATTCGAACCGAGACCGAGCCCGACGATCGTGGCGATGGTCACCAGCACCGTCGCCGCGAACAGGAACATGCCGATCTGCTCGAGGCGGTGGTCGAGCGCCTCGATCTGCTCGGCATTGCGGAGGTGATAGCCGACCTGTGGCTCAACCTCATGCACGGCGATGGCCTTCCCGAGGCGAGCCGCGCAATCCCGGTCGATTGCGCCCGAGGGGCAGGCCATCGCGCGCCAGATGCCGCTCGCATACCAGTCGATCCAGCGCTTCGGTACGGGGTTGGTCTCCGTGCCCGGCGGATCGGGCGCGGCGATACCGAGCAGCATCAGGCTTCGCATGGGCCGCAGCCGCTCCGCGAGCTGGCGATAGTCGAGCCAGCGGCGGTGCCATTCCTGGCGCTGGCCAATGATCGCGTTGAGGATGATCGCCAGGGTGATCAGCAGTTCGAGAGCCGCTTCTTCGAACTTCAAGTGCGGGGCGACGAAGGCCGCCAGGCCGAGGCACACGGCGACGCCGCCAAGCAGGAAGTTGAAGATGTGTCCGCTGCGATAGGTCTGGGCGAAGTGCGTCGCGAGTCCGTCCGCCCAGCTGTAGGAATGCTCGAGCAGGTCGATCGGGGCCGAGATGTTGAGCGCCTCGGCACAGCCGGCGCGATAGCGGCGCCATTCGTCGCGCGTTTGCGCATCGCCGTGCTTGGCCGTCAGGTCCCGGGCACGGAAGCGGCGCACGCCGGCGGCGCTGAGCAGCAGCGGATATTCGATCCGCGCCCGAATGCGTGGCAGGCGCTCGGCGGTGACGCGCTTGAAGAAATGTTTCTCCTGCGCGTTGGGCGGCGGCATCAGCAAGGCGCTCAGCAAGGCGTCCACGCCCTCGCGGCCAACCGGCCGCGTCACCTCGGGATCGTCGGCCAGCGTCACCACCGTCGGGTCGAACGCGCTCCATAGCAGCCGCGCCTCGGCCTTCTCGTCGATCGGCACGTGGATGATCGCCGTGCCCCGGGTCAGTGCGAACTGGACGACCTCGCCGGTGCCGCCGCGACCGCGGGGCGGAAGGCCGTTCCAGACCGCGATCAGCATGTCGCAATGCGCCACCGTCGCCCTGCCGGTCATCACATAGGCGTCGAGTCCGTCGCTCGGATCGCCGGGCAGCTCAAGCACGGAGGCAGCGCGCCCGGCCAGGGCGTCGAACCCCGCGCGCGCTCCCTCATTGGGCAGGCTGTTGCGATAGGCTGAGCGCTCGAACGGCAGGATCGCCTGCAGCTCCCAGCCGAGCTCGAGCGCGACTTCGGCGGCGATCTGGTCGGCGCCGTCGGCGACCGGCGAGACGAACCGCAGCTGGCATGGGCCCGGAGCGAAGCAGCCGCGTTCCCTGGCGAGCAGGTCGGCGCCGGCGCTGGCGATGAGCGCCAGCGTCTGGGAAATCCTGTCGCGCAGCACGGCGCCGCTCCCGTTCGCGAGCATGTCCGCGCGGTGGCCGGTGACTCCGACGCTGAGCACGAACGGAACCGCCGGCGGACCCGAGTGGCGGACCCGCTCCGCTGTTTCAGTTGCGCTCGGTGACCGCATTCACGCGCATTCGAACGCCCGGCCAGTCGCAAAGCCGACAACGAGTGCGAAAATAGTCACTACGATCAGTCGTGGCCGCCATTGTCGATGATCGGGTCGACCGACGGTCCACTATCGAAGTGCAACGAATAATTGAGAGTCACCGCGCCACCCTGGTTCAAGTCCCAGAAGATCAGTTGCTTCCCATTCTTGTTGACGACGGGGCCAAGGATTTGGGTCGAATTGATGCCCGACTGCGGTGCCGACTTCGATCCTGTCCACACCGATAGGCCGTCTGGATCCTTGAAGGAGACCGGCGTGTTGCCTTGGATGTCCACTTCAAACATCGTCGGACCTGTGTTTCTGACGAGATCTGTCTTCGCCGTAGCCGGATTAACTTGGGGGCCGCCGTTCAGGCTGACCTTCCACTGGTTCGCCTGCCAAACGAGGTGAACCTTTTGGATTGGCCCCGGCTTGTCTGGATTGCCATTACCGCGCACCTGCGGACCGCTGCACCCCGCGAGGAGCAACATAGCGGCGAAAATGGCGGCAATTGTCTTCAGGCGCGCTGTCCTGCCAGCTTCCAGCTTGGTCGCACATGTAAGGCCATGCATCTACTTTCTCCCCGTATGTTGTCCTTTTGAGATCAGGGCGCGTTACCGCCAGCATTGTCGATGATTGAACTCGATGTTTTGCTTAATCACCCTTCACCTCCCGCAGCCGGTAGCCCATCCCAAAAAGTCGCTGATTGAGCTGCTGTGCTTCCGCGCTGCGGCCGAGCCGCCGTAGGATGGTCGCGTGCTCGTCCATCTCCGCCGGCTTCTCGGACCCGCTTTGCGGCAAAGCGGTGAGTGCGCTCTTCCAAGCAGCGATGGCGGCGTTTGCATCCCCGCCCGTCCGTTCGGCGTCGCCCAGCCGGCGATAGGCTTTCGCCACCGAAAAACGGTCGGCGACCGGATCGCTTGTGCGGACGGCGAGGGCGCTACTCAGCGCCTGACGGGCATTGTCGAGCGCGGCAGCGTTCTGACCCGTGGCCAGGGCGATCCGCGCGCGAATCGCCCAGCATGCGTTCATGCCGGCGCGTCCCCAGGCGATTGGCACCTTGCGCGCCAGCAAAGACTGGACTGCCGCGCAGGACTCGTCCGCCGGCGCGACAGCGTCCTGCGGCCGTCCGTTTGCGAGCATATGGTCAGCCAGCGCCATCTGTGCGTAGAAGCCATACTCGCGCCACTTGGCATTGTTCGGCTCGACTGCGCTCAACTTGTCCGCGTCGTCGATCGCGGCTCGGAACTGCGCGGAGGCGAGCTCGCGCTGGCCGGTATCGGCGTAGAGGTTGCCGAAGGCCGTGCGCGCCGGGATCAGGCGCTGCCGGTAATCGACACTTCCGCTCTCGCCGAGTAGGCTTTCGAGCAAGGCGATGTCGCGCTGGCGGGCAGCAATCGCCTCGGGATATTTGCCGGCAGCGCGCTCGGCGTCGGCGAGCCAGGCAAGCGACTCCGCCACGCTCTTGCGATAGCCATCGTTCGCCGGATCGGCGGTCGAAATCGCGTCCATTGTCGCCAGCGCATCCTTGAACTGCGTCACTGCCTCGGCAAAGCGGCGCTGAAGGAACAGCACGACGCCAAGGTCGGTGTCGGCATATTGCTGCTCCATCCGGTATTTCATGCTGTCTGGCTGAAGCGCGACCATCTGCAGCGCGAGCCGACGATATTCGCGCATCGACGCTTCAGCGGTCGGCAAGTCACCCCGATTCTGGGCGATCTCGCCGACGTAGAAGACGTTCTGGGCATGGTCGAAGATCGCCTGCGCATCGGTCGGGTTGCGGCGCACCGCTTCGGCGGTTCCGGCCATCGCCTGACGGTATAGCTTCACTGCCGTTTGGCTGTCGCCGCGCGCGTCCGCAACTTGTGCCATCAGACTCAGCGCTTTCGACCGCTGTGACAGGGCTGCGTCGGTCAACTCCGATGCGTCCTGCTTGCTGTAATAGCTGAGCACGCGCGAACCGACACCATCGAGCGCGTCGAGGCGGCCGATCGGCTCGAGCTTGTCCTTAAGGTCGCCGAGCATGAAGGCGACGAGGCCTTCCGCTTCACGCCGCTGCTCGCGCGCCTCGTTCCGCGCCTGAAATGCAGTAACCGCGAGCGTGCTCG
>JBDTZJ010000064.1:0-9206 GCA_040005255.1 Sphingomicrobium sp. | reverse complement strand
TTCCTCGGCCTGTTCAAGGGCGAGAACACGGGCAAGATGCTGGTCCGGCTCTAGAACTTGCAGACGTCCGGATTGCCGCTCTTGTAGCCGCGCTGAAGCGCTTCCGTCCGCTGCGCCGATGTGCCGTGGGTGAAGCTGTCGGGCACGACCCTTCCCTGGGTCTGCCGCTGCAGCGTGTCGTCGCCGATCGCCTCGGCGGCGCGCATGCCCTCCTCGAAATCTCCCTGCTCCATCACCGGCTGCCCCTGCGGAGTCTTGGCATTCGCCGCCCAGACGCCGGCATAGCAATCGGCCTGCAGCTCGATCTTGACCTGGATCGCATTGCCCTCGGCCTCGCTCGCCCGGGCCTGCATTCTCTCGGCGTCGCCGAGCGTGCCCGTCAGGTCCTGGACGTGATGGCCGACCTCGTGCGCGATGACGTAGGCCTGGGCGAAGTCGCCCGGCGCCTGGAAGCGCCGCGACAGCTCGTTGAAGAATTCGGTGTCGAGATAGATTTTCTTGTCGGTCGGGCAATAGAACGGCCCCATCGCCGATTGCGCGGCTCCGCACCCCGACTGATAGCCCTGCAAATAAGCGACTAGCGTCGTCGGCGTGTAACGGCCGCCGAGCAGCTTGCTCCACACATCCTCGGTCGAAGCGAGCACTTGCAGCATGAAATGCCGGGTGCTCGGATCGAGCTTGGTTTGCCCCGCCGGCGCGCTTTGCTGCGAACCCGGTGCGAGGCTTCCGCCTCCGCCGCCACCAAGACCGCCGAGCGAGCTCAGCAGGAAATAGCCAATCACCAGGACGACTACGCCGCCGATCCCGAAGCGGCTGGCAATCAGCGGTAGCAGGCAGCCGAGCCCGCCTCCGCCACCGCCGAAGCCGAGGCCGCTGCGGCCGGTCACATCTTCGAAATTGCTACTTTCGCGCTCGTCGCCGAACCTCATGGGGGTCCCTCCTGCTGCGTGGCTCTAATGCTTCGGACAGGCGACGGTTGCAATTCGCCAGCGGCCCCGCGAGGGAGCCGCACAAGGAGATTCGCACATGTTTCTTGAAGGCAAAGTCGCGCTGGTCACGGGCTCAACTTCCGGCATTGGCCTCGCCATCGCCAAGGCGCTCACTGCCGAGGGGGCCAAACTGATGATCAACGGCTTCGGCGACGCGGCCGACATCCAACGCGAATGTGACGAGCTCGGCGCGGTCCATGACGAAGCCGACATGTCCAATCCCGCCGAGATCGAGCGGATGATGAAGCGCTGCGCCGACGAACTCGGCGGGCCCGATATCCTCGTCAACAATGCCGGGATCCAGCATGTCTCCCCGGTCGAGGATTTCCCGCCCGAGAAGTGGGACGCGATCATCGCGATCAACCTCTCGTCCGCATTCCACACTACGCGGCTGGCCGTCCCGGGCATGAAGCGAAAGCTGTGGGGGCGCGTGATCAACACGGCGAGCGCCCACAGCCTCGTCGCCTCGCCCAACAAGAGCGCCTATGTCGCAGCCAAGCACGGGATCGCCGGTTTCACCAAGACGGTCGCGCTGGAGACCGCGCGCGACGGCATCACCGCCAATTGCATCTCGCCCGGCTATGTCTGGACGCCGCTGGTGGAAAACCAGATTCCCGACACGATGAAGGCGCGCAATCTCACCCGCGAGCAGGTGATGAACGACGTGCTGCTCGCCGCCCAGCCGACCAAGCGCTTCGTCACGCCCGAAGAGGTCGCCGCGCTGGTCGTGTTCCTGTGCCGCGAGGAAGCCAAGTCGATCACCGGCGCGAACCTCAGCATGGACGGTGGTTGGACAGCCGCTTAAGCATTGCGCCGATGCGCCTCGCTTTACTCGCCACCCTTGCCACCGTTACCGCCGGCTGCAGCGTCATCGAGCAGCCGTCGGGCCTGATCCCGCGCTGGACCACCGCCTACCGGCAAGTGATCAGCGCGGACGACCGTATCCGCCTGCGCGACTGGCGCTCGTCGTTCGAGGCTGGGCTGGCGGCCGCGCGCAAGGCCGGTCACGGCGCCGAAATCGACCGTGAAGGCGCACTTCTCGATCCCGACGCCGCCCTTGCCGGTCCGGCCATCGCCAACGGCATGTACCGGTGCCGAGTGATCAAGCTTGGCGCCAAGGACCCCGGGAACCTCGACTTCGTCTCCTATCCGGGCGTCAACTGCCACGTCCGCGCAGAGCGCAGCCTGCAACGCCTCGGCAAGCTCAGCGGCGCGCAGCGCTACGTCGGACTGACCTTCCCCGGCGATGCGATCCGCAACGTCTTCCTCGGCACGCTTGCCTTCGCCGACGAGAGCCGCGTCCTGCAATATGGCCAGGACCAGCAGCGCGACGTCGCCGGCTATGTCGAGCGGATCGGGCCCAACCGCTGGCGGCTGGTCATGCCCGCGCCCCATTTCGAATCCCGGCTCGATGTCATGGAGCTGGTTCCCGAAGGAGCAACCCCGTGAAGAACCTGTTATGGCTTGCCGCCGCTGCCATGACCGCCTCCTCTCCCGCATCCGCGGCCACGCTGCAGGAATCGATCCGCGCCGACATGCCGATGCTGCTGGCGCTTTATCGCGACCTCCACGCCAATCCCGAGCTGTCGATGCAGGAGGTGCGCACCCCCGCCAAGCTCGCGCCCGAGATGCGCAAGCTCGGCTTCGAGGTTACCGAGCATGTCGGCAAGTCCGGCGTCGTCGCGGTGATGAAGAACGGGCCGGGCCCGGTCCTTTTGCTCCGCGCCGACATGGATGCGCTGCCGGTGCGCGAGCAGACTGGCCTGCCCTTTGCCTCCAAGGCGACGGGCAAGCTTCCGGACGGCACTGACACGCCGGTGATGCATGCCTGCGGTCACGACACGCATATCACCACCTGGCTCGGAACCGCCCGGCGGCTGGCGGCCATGAAGGACCAATGGTCGGGCACTTTGGTGATGATCCTCCAGCCCGGCGAAGAACGGGTGATGGGCGCGCAGGCGATGCTCGATGACGGGCTGTTCACGCGGTTCCCCAAGCCGGATGTCCTGATCGCGTTCCATGACAGCGCCTCGCTGCCGGCCGGTGTCATCGGCATTACCAACGGGTTCGCTCTGGCCAATGTCGACACCGTCAACATCGACGTCAAAGGCGTCGGCGGCCACGGCGCCTATCCGCAGAACACCAAGGACCCGATCGTACTCGCCTCCCGCATCGTCATGGCGCTGCAAACTTTGGTCAGCCGTGAGAACGATCCGCAGCAGCCCGCCGTCGTTACCGTCGGCAGTTTCCACGCTGGCACCAAGAGCAACATCATCGGTGACGACGCCAAGCTGGCGCTGACCGTCCGCAGCTACACGCCCGAGACACGCAAGCTGCTGCTCGACGGCATCCGCCGCATCGCGCGCGGCGAGGCCATTGCCGCCGGCATGCCCGAGGACAAGATGCCGACCGTCGAGATCGAGCAGCCTTCGGCCGACGCGACCTTCAACACGCCGCAACTTTCGGGCCATTTGCTGCAACTGTTCGGCAGTCACTTCGGCAGCGGCCGCGTGGTCGAGACCAAGCCAATCATGGCGAGCGAGGACTTCAGCCGCTTCTGGCTCGCGGATAAATCGAAGCAGAGCGTGATCTTTTGGGTCGGCGGCGTGCCCAAGGAGAAATGGGACGCGGTGGGCGGCGACACGTTGAAGCTCCCGGCGCTCCACAGCCCGCTGTGGGCCCCGGACGCCGACGCGGTGATCTCGACCGCCACCGAAGCGATGACCGTCGCTGCGCTCGATGTCCTCAGGAAAGGCTAGGCGCTCGCCTCATCAAGAAGCGTGATCTGCTCTGAGCTGAGCTGCAAGTGCATCGCGGCGGTAAGCTCGGCGAGTTGCTTCACACTCGTCGCGCTCGCCAAAGTCGCAACGATGCCCGGCTGCGCACTGGTCCACGCCAATGCAATCGCGCCGAGCGACGCGCCCGCTCCGGCACTGACCCGGTCGAGGGCGGCAAGGACGCGCATGCCCCTGCCTTCCAGATATTGGGCGACGCGATCGCCGCGCGTGCTTTTCGCGAGGTCTTCGCTGCTGCGGTACTTGCCGGTGAGGAATCCGTTCGCAAGGCCGAAGAACGGGATGATCCCGAGGCCGTGCCGCAAAGCGGCGTCGCGCAGCGGCCCTTCGAGCTTCGCCCGCTCGACCAGATTGTACCAGGTCTGAAGCGCGCATGGCCGCGTGAGACCATCAGCCTCCGCAGTCCGCATCGCCTGGTCCAGCCTGTCGGGTTCATATTGTGACAGCCCGACGGCACGGATCTTTCCCGCCTTAACTAGCCCATCCATCACGCCAAGGCTGTCCGTGAGCGGCACCTCCGGGTGGTCCTTGTGGTGGTAGTAAAGGTCGATCGTCTCGATCCCGAGCCGCTCGAGGGAAGCGTCGCAAGCAGAGCGGATCGTCTCAGGCTCCAGTCCAGTCAGCATGCCGACTTTCGTCGCGATGATGACCTTGTCGCGCTTGGCCGAGTCCCGCTTTAGCCAGCGACCGATCACGGCCTCGCTCTCGCCGCCGTCGTGGCCTGGCACCCAGGCAGAATAGACGTCCGCCGTGTCGATCATGTTGCCGCCGGCATCGACGAACGCGTCAAGGATGGCGAAGCTCGTTTGCTCATCGGCCGTCCAGCCGAACACGTTCCCGCCAAGGGCGAGCGGGGCGACCGAGAGTCCGCTGTCGCCGAGCGGCCGTTGAATGGTCATTTTCCACCCATATGCGATCTGTTCACCACTTCTTTGTAAAATTTAGCGACACCCGTGCGCATGTCGGCTGAGTTGACACTGCGCCCAAGGGATGCCGCGTCATGGACGCGCTGATCACCTTCTGGAGCCACGCGCTGGCGGCGGCCTGTTTCGCCGCGCTGATGCTCTGGCGTCTCGGCGAGGCGGCGCGGCAGCCGGGGCAGCGCCTGCTTGCTGGCGCATTCGCGCTCACCGCCTGCTGGGCCTGGATTGGCGCGGTCGCAGCCACCAGTCCGCTGTTCGGATTCGCTGAAAGTGCGCGCAATCTCGTCTGGATCAGCTTGCTCTACAGCCTCTCGGCCGCAAGCGAGGAGCGCGACCACGGACTGAAGCTTGTCTATGCCGCGGTCGCTGCGGTGATCGGCGTGCAACTGATCGGGGAGACGCTGGAGTTGTTCAGCCCGAGCGGCACGATCGCCCAGACCGGGCTCATACTGCGCGTCACGACCGCCGCCGGCGCCCTGGTCCTCGTCCACAATGTCTACGGCCAGGCGGCGCCCGCAAGCCGCTCGCATATCCGTTTCGCGATGATCGGCCTCGCGCTGATGTGGGTCTACGACCTCAACCTCTACACCAGCCTGTATCTCGGCTCGGCTGGTGCCCCGCACCTGATCGAATGGCGCGGGATCGCCGTCGCGCTCGCCGGGCCTTTGTTCGCGCTCGCGACGCACAAGCAGGGCGCCTGGCGTGTCCGGCTGTCGCGCGCGGCGACGTTCCAGTCGCTCTCGCTGCTCGCCCTTTGTGCCTATTTCGCACTGATGGCGATCCTCGCCACCGCGCTTCGCGGAACCGGGGTCGACTGGTCGTCCGCGCTGATGATCGGCACGCTCGCGCTGATGACCGTCGCCGCGATGGTCCTGATCCCGAGCGCCCGCGCACGCGGCTGGGTCAAGCTCAAGCTCGCCAAACACCTGTTCGAGCACCGCTACGATTATCGCACCGAATGGCTGCGCTTCACCGAGACGTTGGGCCTGGCCGGGCCCGAGGCCCCGCCGCTAGGCGAGCGAATCATCCGGGCCTTCGCCGACATCGTCGACGCGCCCGGCGGCCTGCTGCTGGTCAGTGACGCCGGCCGCGGCCTTTCCGTCGCAGCGGCGAGCGACTGGCCGGTCAGCGGCCCGCGCGCGGACGCATTCGACGAGGCGAGCGACTTCTGGAGCGCGCTCGAGGGGAGCGGCCGGATAGTCGAGTTCGCCGCGCTGCGCGGCGGCTGGGCAACCGCACGGGAGAAGGCATTGGGCGTGCCGCAATGGCTGCTGGACGAGGAGCGCGCCTGGGCCGGTATTCCCTTGCTTCACCAACAGCGGCTGGTCGGCCTGGTCGTCCTTGCCGCACCCGATTACCGCCGCCAACTCGATTGGGAAGATTTCGACCTGCTGCGCGCGGCGGGTCACCAGGCCGCGAGCTCGCTCGCCGAGGCGCTCGGCCAGGAGGCGCTGAGCCAGGCGCAGCGGTTCGAGGAGTTCAACCGCCGCTTCGCCTTCATCCTCCACGACATCAAAAATCTCGTCAGCCAATTGTCGCTGCTCGCCCGCAATGCCGAGCGGCACGCCGACAATCCCGAGTTCCGGACGGACATGGTCGCGACTCTGAAGTCGTCCGTCGGCAAGATGAACGAGCTGCTCGCCCGGCTCGCGCCCCAGTCCTCCGGCCGCGTGCAGCGGATCGAGGCACAGTCGCTGCGGCCGATCCTGACCGCGGCCATCGCCGGCAAGCGCCGCGACCGCGAGATCAGCCTCTTGGGTGACGCGCGCATCGAAGCGCTGATCGACGCCAACGCGCTCGAGCAAGCCGTCGGCCACCTGCTGCAAAACGCGCTCGACGCCAGCAGCGGCGAACGCGTGACCGTCCGGGTCGCCCGGGAAGACGACCATGTCTCGATTGCCATCGCGGACAAGGGCGTCGGCATGGACGGCGACTTCATCCGCAACCGCCTGTTCCAGCCCTTTGCCTCGACCAAGCCTGGCGGCTTTGGCATCGGCGCGTTCGAGGCCCGCTCGCTGATCGCCGCGATGGACGGGCGGATCAGCGTCGACAGCCGCCCCGGGCTCGGCACCACCTTCACCATTCTCCTGCCGGCGGCCGTCTCCGCCGCCCAACCGCAACGGAAAATCGCATGACCGACCACGCCAAAGTGCTGCTGATCGTCGAGGATGACGAAGGCCTCCAGCGCCAGCTCAAATGGGCTTACGAGGGCTATGAGGTGGTTTGCGCGGGCGATCGAGCAAGCGCCATCGAGGCGTTGCGGGCGCACGAGCCGGCCGTCGTCACGCTCGACCTTGGTCTTCCGCCCGACCCCGACGGCACCGACGAGGGCTTCGCGACTCTGGCTGAGATCCTCAGCCTGAAGCCCGACACCAAGGTCATCGTCGCGACCGGCCACGGCGCCCGGGAGAGCGCGACCAAAGCGGTCGCGATGGGCGCATACGACTTCTACAAGAAGCCGGTCGACATCGATGAACTGGGCTTGATCGTAGCCCGCGCTTTCCACCTGCACGAGATCGAGGAGGAGCATCGGCGGCTTGAGTCAGGCGCGGCCGCCTCGGTGCTCGGGTCGATCATCACTGCCGCGCCGGAGATGCTCAAGGTCGGCAAGACCATCGAGCGCGTCGCCACCGCCGATGTGTCGGTGATGCTGCTCGGCGCCAGCGGCACCGGCAAGGAGCTGCTCGCCCGCGCCGTCCACGAGAAGAGCGGGCGCAAGGGCGAGTTCATCGCCATCAACTGCGCCGCCATCCCCGAAAACCTGCTCGAGGCCGAGCTGTTCGGCTACGAGCGCGGCGCCTTCACCGGCGCGGTCAAGTCGAACGTCGGCAAGATCGAGCTGGCCGAGGGCGGGACCTTGTTCCTCGACGAGGTCGGCGACATCCCGCTGCCGCTCCAGGTCAAGCTGCTGCGCTTCCTGCAGGAACGGGTAATCGAGCGCATCGGCGGGCGGCAGCCGATCGCGGTCGATACGCGGATCGTCTGCGCGACACACCAGGACCTCGAAGCGATGATCGCCGCCGGGTCGTTCCGCGAGGACCTTTATTACCGGCTTGCCGAGATCGTCGTGAAAATCCCTTCGCTTGCCGAACGGTCGGGCGACTCGGTCCTCCTCGCCCGCCATTTCGTCACGCGCTTCGGCCGCGAGCTGAACCCGACCGTCCAGTCGCTCAGCCCCGACGCGATCGAAGCGATCCACGCGCACGGCTGGCCGGGCAACGTCCGCGAGCTCGAGAACCGCATCAAGCGCGCGGTGATCATGGCCGACGGCAAGAGCGTCACCGCCGGCGATCTCGATCTTCAGGCCGGTGTCGTTCCGAGCAGTGACGCGCTGCCGATCAACCTTCGGGCAGCGCGCGAGGTCGCCGACCGCAAGGCGATCCGCCAGGCCATGAGCCGCGCCGACAACAACATTTCGAGCGCCGCCAAACTGCTCGGGATCAGCCGGCCGACACTCTACGACCTGCTGAAACAATATCGGCTGTCGGCCTGAGCGCCGACCAACGCGCCGCTTCATTCGACGAACGTGGTTGCGGGCGCAGACCGCCGCGCTAACCTGCCGTGCATCTTCCGCAATCACGGGTTAGATTCATGGACCGCAGATCGTTCCTCGCCACCGGCGCGACCGCCGCGCTGCTGCCGCTGGCCGAAGCGCCAGCCCTCGCCGCAGTCACTTCGAAGGCCGGAAGCGGGGACGCGCGGCTCAACGCCGCATTCGATCAGATCTTCCAGGAGCGCCTGCAGAACTCGCCGACGCTCGCCTCGTCGCTCGGGCTCGACAAGGGCCCGAATGCCGCGCTCAAGTCGAAGTTCGATACCAACCCGGCGCCGGTCGCCCGCGCGAAGACTCTCGCCCGTAACCGTCGCGCCATCGCCCAGCTGCGCGCGATCAGCCCGGCGACGCTGTCCGACGCGGGCAGGCTCAACCGCGAGGTGGTCCTTTATTCGCTCGAGACGAACGTTGTTGCGCCGTCGCGCTGGGATATCGATTCGGCTCAGCGGCCCTATCCGATCATGCAACAGGGCGGAGCCTATTTCTCGACGCCAGACTTCCTCAACACCGCGCATACGATCGACACTGCCGCTGACGCCGAGGCCTATTTGTCGCGGCTGAGCCAGTTCGCGACCTTGCTCGACAACGACACGGCCGAGCAGCGCGGCCAGGCCGCACGCGGATTCCTTGCGCCAAGCTGGTCGATCGATCTCACGGTCGGCCAGATGCGCAAGCTGCGCGGTGTCCCGGCGGAGCACAGCTCAATGGTCGAATCCATCGCCAAGCGCTCTGCAGCCAAGGGCATCGCCGGCGACTGGCAACGCCGCGCTGCGGACATTGTCGCCAAGTCCGTCTATCCCGCGCTCGACCGCCAGATCGCGGCGATGGAGCAGCTCAAGCCCACCAGCCGGTCGGGCGACGGCGCCTGGCGCTTGCCCAATGGCGAGGCGATCTACGCCGAGGCGCTGCGCCAGGCGACGACGACCAATTTCTCGCCGGCCGAGGT
>JBDTZJ010000199.1:0-2775 GCA_040005255.1 Sphingomicrobium sp. | reverse complement strand
CGATCAGCGCAAAGATCGGCGCGCAGGTCGGCTTTTCGACCATCGCCGACATGGCCCGGCGCTTCGGCATCACCACGCCGATTTCCACCTATCCGTCGATGGTTCTCGGCAGCAGCGACGTCCGCCTGATCGATATGACGCGGGCCTTCGCGTCCGTCGCCAACAAAGGCGTCGCGGTCACCCCCTACGGGATCCGGCGCGTCGTCACCGCCGATGGACGCATGCTCTATCAGCGCGAGGCGGACGAGGAGCGTGTCCTCGTCGCCCCTTGGGTCGCCGCTGAGATGACCGACCTGCTTCAGTCCGCGGTGCTGTCGGGCACCGGCCGCTCCGCCCAGATCGGCCGTCCGGTCGCGGGCAAGACCGGCACCACCAGCTCCAACAAGGACGGCTGGTTCATCGGCTTTTCGAGCGGGCTGACGACCGGCGTGTGGATGGGCCGCGACGATGCGCGGCCGGTCGGCGGATTGCAGGGTGGTTCCGCTCCCGCCCGCGCCTTCCACGACTTCATGAGCGTCGCCGTCGCCAACCGGCCGGTCGAGCAGTTCGAGACGCAGGTGCCGACACCCGACTGGCAGCTGACGCCCGAGGAGGAGGTCTTCGGCGACCAGGCTATCGACGCCAACAGCATGCAACCCATGGTCGACGAGAACGGCATGCCGCTCGGCACCCCGCCGCAAGAGTCCGGCTATCCGCAGCAGCAGCCGATGGTCAGGCCCGACGGGACCGGAGATCCGAGCCAGCAGGAGCTCGACCAGGCCTTCCCGCCCCAGCCGCAGCGCCAGCCGCCCCCGCAGCGGCTGCCGCAGCCGCAGTCATCAACGCCCCCGCCCGACCCGTCGCAACCGCGGCCCGACGCGCCGTAGCAGCGCCTTCGCCTGGGCCAGGCCGGGACCGTAAAGGCGCGCCTCGAGCGCTTTGAATCGGGCACTATGATCGAGATGAACGAGGTGCGCGACCTCGTGGGCGATCACGTAGTGCCGCACCGCGGGCGGCGCGAGGATCAGTCGCCAGCTGAGCCGAATCCGCCCCTGCGACGAGCAGCTGCCCCAGCGCGTTCCGGCGTCGCCGACACTGACCGAGCGCGCGTTGACGCCGGCAGCGGCGGCATATTCCGCGACCTCTTGGCTCATCACGTCGAGCGCGCGCCGCCTGAGGAACAGCTCTATTCTTCGCGCGAAGCCCTCGCGCGGACCGCCGCAGTGAATCTCGACTTCAGCCAGGATCGGCGTGCGCCGAGCCGGCGCGTCCCACACCAGCCGCACCTCCTGGCCTTCGAGCGGTATGGTCGCGTCCGGCTCGAACGGCTCGCCCGGCTCCGCTCGCGCCAGCTGTGCCTCGATCCAGTCGCGCTGATCGAGCGCCCAGGCGAGTGCCGCGCGGCGGCTGGTCCGCCACGGGCAAGTCAGCTTCAGCGTTCCGCTCGCCTCGTCGAAGCGCAGCCGCAAGCGCCGCGCGTTGCGCACGGGCCGGATCTCGACGGGGACTGGAAACGCGCCCTCCAGCGCGGCTTCAGAGCGCGCGGTCGACCACATGATATTCGAGATCGCCGGCGTCCTCCTCGCTGACGGTCCAGCCGCGTGTCGACTGGCCGGCTTCATGCACCGCCTCGCGGCTTCCCGAGATAAGATAATGCCAATCACGCAGCGGCTCCCCTGCCGCGCGAAGCCGATAGGCGCAGGTGTCGGGAAGCCAGTCGAGCCGGTCGAGTTTCTGGGGATCGAGCTTCACGCAATCGTCGACGAGCGACTTCCGGATCTTATAGTCGAGGCAGCGCCCGTTGCGGCGGTCGAGCAGCTTGCAGGCGACATTGGTCGGATAGAGCACGCCCGTTTCCTCGTCCTCCAGCTTGTGGAGGCAGCAGCGGCCGCAGCTGTCGCACAGGGCCTCCCACTCGCCGCGGTCGAGCGTGGCGATCGGCCGTTCCCAGAATGGCGGGGCGTCGTTCATTTGAAGTCGAGCCTTGCTCTGCTAAGCCGGTCCAATCAAGCGGATCATCCAGCAATTCGGGGCATAAGATTGTGAATCATCGCGTTTTTGTTGTTCTTGCTGCAAGTGCGCTGGCGACGTCCCCGGCCGCCGCACAGATGGGAACGCCCGGCAACGACTTTGTCGAAGCGGTCAAGAAGAGTGACGGCGACAAGGCCATTTCGATCCTGTCCGCCCATCCGAACGGGATCGTCGACACCAGGGACGGCGACGGAAACACCGGGCTGATCATCGCCATCAGCCGCAGCGACGAGACCTGGACCGGCTACCTCCTCAACAAGGGCGCCGACCCGAATCTCGGCGGCAAGGGTGGGGACACGCCGCTGATTGCCGCTTCGCGCGTCGGCTTCGAGCAGGCGGCGAAATGGCTGATCGCAATCGGCGTCAAGGTCGATGCAGCCAATCGCATGGGCGAGACGCCGCTGATCATCGCCGTCCAGCGGCACGAGCTGCCGGTCGTGCGGATGCTGCTCGACGCCGGGGCAAATCCCGACAAGTCCGATGCCGCAGCCGGTTATTCCGCACGCGACTATGCGACACGGGATCCGCGGGCGCGCGACATCCTCAAGCTGATCGAAGCCAAGAAGCCGAAGCCGGCTAAGTAAAGTCGCCGAGCGACGGGTCGACCTGCGCCGAAAGGCGGCGAGCGGCTCGGCGGGCGAAGCGCAGGATTTCGGCCTTGCGCCGCGCCGGGGCCAGCGGGCGATGAGCGGCTTCCCGGACGACGGCGGCATCGTAGCGGTCGGCGACGATCAGCCCGGCTTCCCCCGGCAGATACCGCTCCTC
>JBDTZJ010000063.1:0-9330 GCA_040005255.1 Sphingomicrobium sp. | reverse complement strand
GCGGGCGACCATCGCCGCCGCCGTGGCTCGCGTGGCTTCGGCGAACACCGGCTGGGAGCCGGCGGCCGAGCCGCAATAGACGGCGAGGCGCTTGACGTTCTTCACAGACCGGTCAGCTTGCGGAGGTCAGCCTCGGGCCGGGCGCCGAAGTGCGAGATGATCTCCGCCGCGGCGACGGCGCCCGATTGGAGGCAGCCCTTCAGCGGGCGACCGCGACAGCGCGCGGCGAGGAAGCCGGCGGCGAACAGGTCGCCGGCGCCGGTGGTGTCGACGATCCGCTCGACCGGGGCCGCCGCGATTTCGATGAGATCGTCCTTGTCGACGGCGAAAGCGCCGTGCGCCCCGCGCGTGATCACCAACGTCGCGACATGATTCGAGAGCGCCTGGATGCACTCGGAGAAATCGCCGCAGCCCGTGAGGTGGCGGACCTCGTCCTCATTGCCGAATAAGATGTCGACGGTTCCGGCTTCGATCATTCCGAGCACGCCCTCGCGGCGGTCTCCGAGGCACAGGCTTTCCGAGAGCGTGAAGGCCACGGTCCGCCCCGCCGAATGGGCGATCCGCGCCGCCTCGAGCATCGCCGCGCGCGGCCGTTCCGGGCCCCACAAATAGCCTTCGAGGAAGGTGACGCTGGCCGAGCGGATGAGCTCCGCGTCCAGCGCACCAGTGGTCAGCTCGTGGCTCGCTCCCGGGAAGGTGCTCATCGTCCGCTGCGCGTCGGGCGTGACCAAGATCAGGCAGCGGCCGGTCGGCGGCGGTTCGGGGAACGCCGGCGTCTCAAAGCTGACGCCGAGCGAGCGCATGTCATGGGCGAAGATCGCGCCGAGCTGGTCGTCGGCGACCTGGCCGACAAATGCGGCGCTGAGGCCCAGTGCCGCTGCTCCGGCCATGCTGTTCGCCGCCGAGCCGCCGCTGACCTCGCGCCCCGGCCCCATCGCGTCATAGAGGTCGCGCGCTTCGTCAGCGGTCAGCAGGCGCATCGAGCCCTTGGCGAATCCGCGCTCACCCAAGAACGCGTCGTCGCAGGTTGCGATCACGTCGACGATCGCATCGCCGATCGCCACGATGTCGAGGCTGGTGGAAGTCACGAAGGCGTTCGCTAGCCGCGTGGCCGAGCCGCGGTCAACGGGCGGTTGCGTGAGGCTGCAAAGCCGTTACCCATCGGCGCCATGACCGACCAGACGCGCTCCCTCCCGCTTTCGCTCTTCGCAATGTCGATCTTCTACGGCGGCATGGTGTGCATCGCCGGCGTCCTCGGCAACAAGCAGGTCGCGCTTGGACCTTTGGCCGTCGAAGCGGGAATCTTCGCCTTCCTGCTGCTGGTCGTGACTTCTAGCGCCGTCGCCGAACTCCACGGCCGGCCGACAGCGAACCGGCTGGTGTTGATCGGGTTCGTGCCGCTCCTGACCTCGCTGCTGCTCAGCCTCGCCGTCCACGAACTGCCAGCATCGCCGGAGATGGATCCGGCGCGGCTAAGCGCGATCCAGACCGTGCTTGGAGGCACCTGGCGAATCTGGCTGGGCGGGATTCTCGCCTACGGCATCTCGACCTTCCTCAACGTCACCATTTTCAGCCGGCTTAAGGCGCGCGAGGGCGCAGGCATGCTGTGGCTGCGGGCGGGAATCGCGAGCGTGCTCAGCCAAATCGTCGACACGCTCATATTCATCACCGTCGCCTTTTACGGCGTCTTCCCGATCGGTGAGCTCCTGCTCGGCCAGATGCTGGCGAAGGTGGTGCTCTCCGCGGTGCTGGTGCCGCCCCTCGTCTACGCCTTTGTCGGGCTCGGCAGGCTCCTCGATGCCACGAACACAAATTAAAGCGTGGCAAATCTGCAACGGTTGTTAGGAAAGATTAACCGGGCGCCGACAGCTGTAACATCAGTGCCTTGATCGGCTAATAGCCGCCTTGGGGTTCCACCTAGATTCGCCATTGGTTGCGGGGGAGTTTTTCCGTGAAAAAGATCGTGCTGTTGTGCACGACGGCAATGTTGCCGTCGGTCGCCTTTGCCCAGTCCACCGGTACCGTTGAGACCGAGAAGGACACCATCGTCATCACCGGCACGCGCGCCCAAAAGGGCACGTCGGGCGTGGTCATCCAGGATTCGACCAAGGCGAAAGGCCTGATCACTCAGGAGTATATCGCCAGGCAGAATCCGGGCCAGTCGCTGCTGAACACGATCAACTATATTCCAGGCGTCAACTTCACCCAGAACGACGCCTACGGCAGCTCGGGTGGTAACCTCCGTATCCGCGGCTTCGACGGCAACCGCGTCAGCGTGACCTTCGATGGCGTCCCGCTCAACGACAGCGGCAATTACGCGATTTTCTCCAATCAGCTGCTCGATCCGGAGCTGGTTGAGCAGGTCAACGTCAACCTCGGCGCGACGGACGTCGACTCGCCGACTGCGTCGGCCGCCGGCGGCACCGTCAACTTCCGCTCGCTGATCCCGACCAACGATCCGGGCTTCCTCCTCGATGGGTCGATCGGCAGCTTCAATTTCGCGCGCGCATTCGGGATGGTCCAGACGGGCCGCCTCACCTCGTTCGGTACCAAGGCCTGGTTCGCCGCGAGCCGCAACACCTACGATCACTGGCGCGGCGAAGGTCGGATCAGCAAGTGGCAGGTCAACGGCAAGATCTATCAGCCACTCGGCAGCAATGGCGACTTCATCTCGATAGCCGGTCACTACAACCAGAACCGCAATAACAATTACAACAATCCGACGTTGACCGACCTCAGGAATGTCACTGCAATCGGTCCGGCGACTGTCGGCGCGAGCCCCCCGGCGGCCTATCCTGTCGTCGTCGGAAACTTCACCGACGCGCAGTGGGCGGCGGTCAACAGCATCGTTTTCCCGAAGTTCTGCCGCAATGCCAGCGGTGCGGTGGTCACGCGCGTCGCGGGGGCATCGGATCCGTCGACCTGTACCGCGCCGGAGGAGCCCGCCGGGCTGCAAAGCCAGGCGCTGACCAACCTGCTAGGTGTCCAAATCAACCCGTCGAATACGGGCAACATTCGCGGCCAGTCGCGCTTCACGCTTGGCGACGGGCTCGTCCTGACGATTGATCCGACATTCCAATACGTGCTTGCCAACGGCGGCAGCCAAGGCCTGCGGCTGAGTGAGAAGGACAACATTCTCAAGCAGGGCATTGCCGCCGGGGTCAACGGGGTCGACCTCAACGGCGATGGTGACACGTTGGATACGATCCTGGTCGGCCGCCCGTCGATCACCAACACCCACCGCATCACGGTCATCAGCTCGCTGGTGTGGAGGATCGATCCCAACAACACCATTCGCGTGGCCTATACCTACGACCGCGCGCACCACCGCCAGACCGGCGAGTATGGGTTCACCGACAACAACTTCAATCTCGAGAACCCGTTTTTCGGCCGCAACGGCCGGCCGGTCCTGACCGCGGCTGGTATGCCAGCCCAGAACCGCGACCGCACCTCGATCGCGCTGCTCAATCAGCTGTCCGGCCAGTATATCGGCAAGTTTATCGACCAGAAGCTCCGCCTCGAGCTCGGCATACGCTCGCCGTGGTTCGTTCGTGACCTCGACCAGCATTGCTACACGCCGCTGACGAGCAACGTCCCGTTGTGCGTCAGCAACCCGACGGGCCTGACTCCCGCGTTCGTTATCCGCCCCGTCAATTACGACACGACGATCGCGAACGCGCAGGATCTATGGGCGCCTTTCAAGGCGCACTACAAGTACCACAAGATTCTTCCCAACATCGGCGCGACATTCGCAATCGACAACGCGCTCAGCATTTTTGCCAGCTATGCAAAGGGGCTGTCGGCGCCGCGAACCGACAATTTGTACCGCGCGCCGGTCGTGACGGTGCAGCCGGAAACGACTGACTCGTTCGATCTTGGCGGCCGCTACATCACCGGCCGGTTCCAGGCTCAGGCGACCGTCTGGAAGATCAATTACCAGAACCGGATCGTGACGACTTTCGACCCCGACCTCCAAATCTCGGTCGATCGCAACGTTGGTAAGGTCAACGCCTGGGGCTTCGACGGCGGGCTTGGCTTCAAGCCGATCCGTCAGCTGAACTTGATCGGCCTGCTCAGCTACAACCACTCAACGCTGCAGGAAAACCTCCTCGTCACGAACGTCACGTACAACAGCGCTGCGCCGCCTCCCGCAACGACGCTGACTCCCTTCCTATATTATTGCAGCCCGATCCCGACGACCGGGACGGCGAAGGTGAATATCTGTGGCCGCACTGCGGGCAAGTTCGTCGTCGAAACACCCGAGTGGCAGTACGGCGGCCGCGCCGAAATCGACGTGAAACCGTTCCGGATGGGCATTCAGGCCAAGCATGTCGGCTCGCGCTGGGCGACCGACGTGAATGACGTCAAGGTGACGGGCTACACTACGGTCGATCTAGATGCGCGCGTCGGGCTCGAGAAGCTCCTGGGCAAGAAGTCGTACCTCCAGCTCAACGTCGTTAACCTGTTCAACGAACATTACTTCGGTAACCTGTCGACGCAGATCAACGCGTTCGGAGCCGGCGGTACCGCTCCTCGCTTCACTCCGGTATCGACGCGTGCGATCAGCGGAACGCTTGCGATCGGTCTCTAGATACCTTGCCAGCAAGGAAGGCCGGGTGAGGAGAAATCCCGCCCGGCCTTTTTCTTTTGTCGACCCGAATGTCAGGACGGCTTGAGCAGCTTGCAATAGCGATGCTGCTCTTCCGCGGAGGAACGCAGCCGCGTCTGCAAGTAGTAACCGGCGGCGCCGTTGACATAATCCTTATGCGCCGCATCGATGAACTTCGCCGCGTCGCGGCTCCAACCAGCCACGCATTCCTTGCCCGGCCTGGTCGAATGGCCGCAGTCGACGAAATTGTCGTAGGCGCTCCGCCATTGAAGAAAATCGGCCTTGGTCATCGGATCGCCGTGGCCCGGGATCAGGGTCGTGAACGGCAGCTTGGCGATCTCGCCGAGCGCGCGGCTCCAGCCTTCGGCACAGGCCGTGTCCATGAACGGCACCAGCCCGACGACCAGGTCGCCAGCAAGCACCGTCCGGCTTTTGGGCTCATAGAGCCAGACGTCACCCTCGGTCGCCGCGAACTTCGCGAGATGAACGTCGAGCGGACGACCGGCGATGCTCATCCTGCCGGAGCGAGCGACCACATGGTTGGGCCGGATGCGCTCCGGATGGTCGATCACCTCCCGGCCGCGCTGCAACTGATCGCGCGTTGCCGCCGCGGTCTTGGGGTCGGCAAGCATCGCATCGGTCTGTGCGCGGCTGTCCTTCAGGAAGGTCGCCAACGCGCCCCCGAGTGCGCCGCTCGCGTAGATGTCGACGTGCGGATAGGCCTGGCGGATGTCCCAATTGCCGGTCGTATGATCGAGATGCCAGTGGCTGTTGACGATCGCCGCGATCGGCCGATGCCGCGCCTTGGCATAGTCGATGATCGCCTGCGCATGCTCGGGGTGGCGGCCGGTGTCGAACACGATCAGGCGTCTCGGCGCATCGAGGACAATCGTGTTGCCGTCCGGCCCGCTGTCGAGCGGCACAGCGCCGGGAATCAGGTGATAGGGCTCCGCGGCGCTCGCCGCACCGCTGCCCGCCAGCAACATCATGCCAAGAACAACCGCCCGCATCGGTCCGCCTCCATTGCTGGGGCGAGAGACTAGTGCTGCGGGTACGATAGCGAAGGCACTTTCTACGAAGCGGCGAACGGCTGCCGCTAGTACACCCGCGCTTTGGGCTTGATGTACTGGATGTCGTCGGTGAGCGTGAACTCATGGACCGGGCGATAGTCGATCTTTACGCCGCCGGCCGGAGCTTTGCCGCCCCAGCCGTCGAACCATGCGACGGTGTGCTTCATCCAGTTCTTGTCGTCGCGCTTGGGATAATCTTCCTGCATGTGCGCGCCGCGGCTTTCCTTGCGGTTGGCGGCGCAATGCATGGTGACGACCGCCTGTGACAGGAGGTTGTCGAGCTCGAGAGTCTCGACGAGGTCGCTGTTCCAGATCAGGCTGCGGTCGGTGACGTGGACGTCGGCCATCCGCGCATTGACCTTGTCGATCTTGGCGACGCCTTCAGCCAGCGTGCGGTCGGTCCGGAACACGGCGCAGTCCGACTGCATCACGCGCTGCATGTCGAGCCGGATCTCGGCGGTCGGGCTGCCCCCTTCGGCGTGGCGGAACTTGTCGAGGCGGCCGAGCGCGAGGTCGGCCGAATCTTTCGCCAGCTGATCCTGGATGGCGCCGGACTTGACCACCTCGGCGAGCTTCAGCCGCGCGGCGCGGCCGAAGACGACGAGGTCGATGAGGCTGTTCGAGCCGAGGCGGTTGGCGCCGTGGACACTGACGCAGGCCGCTTCGCCGACCGCGAACAAGCCCGGCACGACCGCGTCCGGGTTTCCGTCCTTCAGCGTGACGACCTCGCCATGATAGTTCGTCGGGATGCCGCCCATCGTATAGTGGACAGTGGGCGCAACGGGGATCGGCTGGCGGGTCAGATCGACGCCGGAGAAGGTCTTCGCCGTCTCGGTGATTCCGGGCAGCCGCTCGTGCAGGATCTTCGGGTCGATATGGTCGAGGTGAAGGAAGATGTGATCCTTCTGCTCGCCGACGCCGCGGCCTTCGCGGATCTCCATCGCCATCGAGCGTGAGACGACGTCGCGGCTGGCGAGGTCCTTCGCGCTCGGCGCGTAGCGTTCCATGAAACGCTCGCCATTGGCGTTGGTGAGATAACCGCCCTCGCCGCGCGCGCCCTCGGTGATCAGCACGCCCGCGCCGTAAACTCCGGTCGGGTGGAACTGCACGAACTCCATGTCCTCGAGCGGCAGGCCGGCGCGGAGCACCATCGCATTGCCGTCGCCGGTGCAGGTGTGGGCCGAGGTCGCCGTGTAATAAACCTTGCCGTAGCCGCCGGTCGCAAGCACCACCGCCTGGCTGCGGAAGCGGTGGATCGACCCGTCATCGAGGCACAGAGCGACGACGCCGCGGCAGGCGCCATTCTCCATGATCAGGTCGATCGCGAAATATTCGATGAAGAAGTCGGCGTCGTGCTTCAGGCTCTGCGAGTAGAGCGTGTGGAGCATCGCGTGGCCGGTGCGGTCGGCGGCGGCGCAGGTGCGCTGCGCGGGCGGCCCTTCGCCCATGTTCTGGGTCATGCCGCCGAAAGCGCGCTGGTAGATCTTGCCTTCCGCCGTGCGGCTGAACGGCAGGCCCATATGCTCGAGTTCGATCACCGCGGCGGGGGCTTCCCGACAGAGATATTCGATCGCGTCCTGGTCGCCGAGCCAGTCCGAGCCCTTGACCGTGTCGTACATGTGCCACTGCCAATGGTCCGGACCCATGTTGCCAAGGCTGGCTGCGATCCCGCCTTGCGCCGCGACGGTGTGGCTGCGCGTCGGGAACACCTTGGTGACGCACGCGGTCTTCAGGCCGGCCTCGGCCGCGCCCATCGTAGCCCGAAGCCCGGCGCCGCCGGCGCCGACGACGACGACGTCGTAGGTATGATCGACGATCTGGTAGGCGCTCACGCCACCGATCCGAAGGCGATGCGGGCGAGCGCGAAAAGCGCGATCGCCCCGCCGCCGACCGCGAGGAACAGCATCAGCAAATTCAACGCAAAATTGTTGCCGGGCTCGTGGACATAGTCGTCGATCACGACCTTCACGCCGTCGAGCGCATGGCGGAAGGCGACCCCGATCAGGAGCGCCATGGGGATGGCGCCACTGGGAGCATGAAGCCACTCAATCACCGTCCGCTGGTCGAGCTTGGGGAGCAGCAGCAACGAAGCCAGCAGCCAGGTGCCGAGGAACAGCAACGCGATGCTGGTGACGCGCTCGGTCAGCCAATGCTCGCCGCCATGATGCGAGGAGCCGAGGCCACGGACCCGCCCGAGCGGCGTGGCGCTGTCGCCCCGGCTCATTTCGCGACTCCCAGCAGGTAGAACCATAAGGCCGCCGTCAGCAGCACCGAGCCGACGATGGTCAGGATCGCGAACGTCTTGTTGATGCCGAGCTCGAACGCCGCGCCGGTGTCCATCGTGAGGTGGCGGATGCCCGACAGCAGGTGCTGGAAGAAGCTCCAGGTGAGGCCGATCAGCACGACCAGCCCGAGCGGCGACGTCGCAGGTTTGATGAAGGTCGCGTAAGCGTCCGGCCCGCTCGAGAGCGCAAACAGCCACCAGGCGAGAATGCCGAGCCCGGCAAACGACAAAGCGACGCCGCTCGCGCGATGCAGGATCGAGACGATCATGTGCGGGCCCCAGCGCCAGATGGTGAGGTGGGGGGAAAGCGGACGGGATCGGGTGGTTGCCATGGTGCGCCCGCTTAAGGCGCAGCCCGGAGCGAGGCAAGTTTCGCCACGAGGCCTAACCCGGCCTTAACCATTCCCGGGGCAAGACCCGCGCGAAGGGCCTTTATGCTTTGGCGACGGAGAATGATCGGATGACGGGCGAGACTGGACAGCTTCAGCGGCTGACGGACGAGCAGGTGAGCGCGCGGCTTGCCGCCTACAATCGTGACGGGTCGCTCGATCAGGACATGAAGCTGCTCAAAAATCATGTGCTCGGTCCGGTCGTCGCGGAGGTGAAGGAGCAGTTCGGATCCGAGCGGGGCGATCGTTATGCCGCCATCTATTCGGGCGGGGTCGATGCTGCCTGGATCCAATCGATCGCTGAATACGGGCGGCAGATCTATCGGGATAAGATCGCCGTTCCGGAATATATCGCCGAGCGGAACGAGATTGCGAACCGCGTCGTTGCGGACCTGACCGACAAGTTTCGGGATGATTGCAACCAGCTCGCGGGCTGCATCGCTGCTTTTTACCGCTTTGATATCATCGAGACCGATATCATCCTTGCCCAGGTTGCCCTGCTCGAGGCGATCGACGCCGGCGAGCAGCGCGGCCGCGAAAGCGCCGACTTCGAGCGCCGCGTCGCCGATCTCTTCCGCGCCAGCTCCGATCAGTCGAAGGCGCTGACCGAGCGCACACGCTCGACCGCGACCTCGGCGCGAGGCATGCTTGGCAAGACCAGCGAAGTCGCCGCCGCCGCCGAGCAGTCGGCGGTCGCAATGCGCGAGGCCGCCCAGACCGCGGCCGGCCTGATCCGCGCGATCGAGGACGCCCGCTCCGAAGTCGAGGTCGCCGCCGGCGTCGCGACCCGCGCCGGGGACCAGGCGAGCCAGGCGGTGAAGGTCAGCCAGGCGCTCTCGGCCCATGTCGAGGCGATCGAATCCATTCTCAGCCTGATCCGCGACATCGCCGGCCAGACCAACCTTCTCGCGCTCAACGCCACAATCGAGGCGGCGCGCGCGGGCGATGCCGGCCGCGGCTTCGCGGTCGTCGCGCAGG
>JBDTZJ010000198.1:0-2791 GCA_040005255.1 Sphingomicrobium sp. | reverse complement strand
CTGGGGATCAAGGAATATCCTGACGCGAGCCGCGCCGGCCTGCTCGATTCGCTGCTTCGAGTTCCCCACGAGCTCATCATCACCGAGAGCTTCGCGCCGATCGAACGTCAGACCGCGCGCGAGCGGATCGACCTGTCGCTTCGCCGCCTCAAGAGCGCAGACGAGGGCGCGGCGACCGAGCGCGCCGAGATGCTCGCCGCGCGCGACGCCGTTGGCGCCGGCCAGCTGAGCTTTGGCGACCACCATCTAAGCCTGCTGGTGCGCAGCAGCTCGCCCGAAGCGCTCGAGAGCGCAACCGCCGACGCGGCCGCCGCGCTGGCCGACATTGGCGCGGTGGCGGTGCGCGAGGACGTCAATCTCGAGCCGGCATTCTGGGGGCAGTTCCCGGGCAACGAGCAATATGTCGTCCGCCGCGCCCTGATCTCCAGTTCCAACGCCGCCGGCTTCATCTCGCTGCACGGTTTCCCGATGGGCCGCGCCACCGGCAATCATTGGGGGGAGGCGGTCACCGTCCTCGAGGCGGCGAGCGCGACGCCCTTCTTCTTCAATTTCCACGAGGGCGACCTCGGCAATTTCACCATCATCGGCCCGTCGGGCTCGGGCAAGACGGTGGTGCTGAACTTCCTCGCTGCGCAGGCGCAGAAGTACGCGCCCCGCACCATCCTGTTCGACAAGGACCGGGGTTCCGAGATCTTCCTGCGTTCGCTGGGCGGCCGCTACGAGCGGATCGCGCTCGGCGCCGCCACCGGCTTCAACCCGCTGGCGCTGCCGGACTCGGCGGTCAACCGCGCATTCCTCCGCGAATGGCTGGCGAACCTGCTCCAGGCCGAGGGTTCCGAGGACGAGACCGCCATTGCCAAGGCGATTGACGAAATCTTCGCCCATGGCCCCGAGCTGCGCCGGCTGCGCTTCATGCGCGACCTGCTCGGCGGCGGCCGCCGGCCGAACGCGGGTGACCTGCCGTCGCGGCTCGACCCGTGGATCTTCGACGGCGAGCATGCGTGGCTGTTCGACAATCGCGACGACGAGCTCGATTTCGACAGCCGCGTGATCGGCTTCGACATGACCGAGCTGCTCGAGGACCGGCGCCTGCGCACGCCCGTGCTGCTCTACCTGTTCCACCGAATCGACGACCTCCTCGACGGGGCGCCGACCATGATCCTGATCGACGAGGCCTGGAAAGCGCTGGACGATCCAATGTTCGCCGCGCGCATCCGCAACTGGATGAAGACGCTGCGCAAGCGCAACGCGATGATCGGCTTCGCGACGCAATCGGCAGCGGACGCGCTCGACAGCTCGATTGCCTCGGCGATCGTCGAACAGACCGCCACCGCGATCTTCATGCCCAACACCAAGGCGCGCGAGGAACATTATTGCCAGGGCTTCGGCCTCAGCGCGCAGGAGCTCGACTATATCCGCAGCCTGCCGGCGCACAGCCACTGCTTCCTGGTGCGGCAGGCGAACCGTTCGGTCGTGGTGCGGCTCGACCTCGGCGGCATGCCCGACCTTCTGACCGTCCTGTCGGGACGGGAGTCGAGCGTTCGCCGCCTCGACGAATTGCGCGCCTCGGTGGGCGATGACCCGGCCGCATGGTACCCGCTGCTGACGCGGGCGCCGTGGCCCGGATCGCCCCCGAGCGATGACAACTTCTGGCTGGAAGCGGCAGAATGAACCAGTGCGCACCTTTTGGCGCGGACGGCCCGGCGGGCGTCGCCGATGCGCTGGCGAAGGTCGATTGCCTGGCGAGCGACGCCACCGCCGTGTCGTTCGGACGCCTGTTCGGCGCCCACGGCAGCTTCCAGACGGCGCTGACGATCATCCTGACGCTCTATGTCGCGCTGCTCGCTTTCAACCTCCTGACCGGTCGGTCGGCGCTGCGCGTTTCGGTCCTGACCCCGCGGATGATGACGCTTGGCCTGGTGCTGACCTTCGCGACCTCGTGGATCGCCTACCAGTCGGTAGTGTGGAACCTCGCGACCGGTGCGCCGGACGAGATCGCCAGCGTGCTGGTCGGCACCAAGGGCTCGGCGACGACGATCTTTGCCCAGCAGCTCGACGGCGTCTTCACCGCCATCACCGACGCGGCGAGTTCGATTACTCCACCGCCGCCGGCCACGGTCGGCGTACCTGCCGCGATCGCGGTTCCGACGCTGGCTTCGCCGGCCAATATCCTGTCGATCGCCGGGCTGATCCTCCTGCTCGGCACGGTCGGCGTATTGGTCGTGTGCCGCCTCGCGCTGGCCGCGCTTTTGATCCTCGGCCCGGTGTTCATCGTCCTCGCACTGTTCGATGGCACGCGCGGCCTGTTCGAAGGGTGGCTGAAAAGCGTCGCGATGTTCGCGCTGGTGCCATTGCTGACGGTGATCATGGGCAGCGGCGCGCTTGTCGCCATCTCGCCGATGGTTGCCGGCCTGGGCGAAGGCGGGACCGAAATTTCCCTGCGCAGCGCGGTGTCGATCCTCGTCGCGTCGATCATCTACGTCGCCTTGATGCTGGTCGTGTTCAAGGTCGCCGCGTCGCTCACCAAGGGCTGGCGGATGGGCCGGGCGCAGGTCCTTGCCCGGGCGCAGGCGGGCGCGGGCTTCGCGGCGCATCAGGAGCGTCCGATGAGCCCGGCTCCTGCGACGGCGCTGGCCGCGGGCTTCGGCTCCGACCGCGTCCGCAGCACGGTCGCCAGCCTTGAGAGCGCGAGCTCGACCCATCGCGTCCTGACGAGCGGCCCGGCGCTGGCGCGGCTTGCCGCACCGATGCCGCAGCTCGCGCTCGGCGGGCCGAACGACGTCCGCAGCCA
>JBDTZJ010000197.1:0-2810 GCA_040005255.1 Sphingomicrobium sp. | reverse complement strand
TTGCCTGTCGCTGGACATGGAGGGCTGCGCTTCTGCCGGCTCAGCCCGATCCGCGCCAGTCACTGAAGGATTGATGCGCGCCAATATTGCGCCCGGAACGGCTTCGGCGTCGGTATCGAGCAGGATTTCCGAAAGCACACCGCCGGCCGGCGACGGCACCTCCTGCGTGACCTTGTCGGTTTCGAGCTCGACCAGCGGATCGTTCTCGGCGACCGCATCGCCGATCTGCTTGAGCCAGGCGCGGACGACCGCCCTGGTGCCTTCCTGCTCGTCGGGAACGCGCACCTCGATCATCAGAACCCCACCAAGCGATCGATTTCGGCGCGGATACTGGCCGGCGAGGGCAACGCCCATTCCATCAGCTTGGGATGATGCGGGCTCGGGATGTCGGGCATGGTCACGCGCGCGACCGGGGCGTCGAGGTCGAGGAAGGCTTCGTCCGCAACCACGGCGGCGATTTCCGCGCCGAAACCGCCAGTGCGCAAATCCTCATGCACGATCAGGCAGCGGCGGGTGCGGCGGACGCTGTCGAGCACCATCTCGCGGTCCCACGGCATCAATGTGCGAAGGTCTATGACATCAGCGCTGAATCCATCGGCGGCCGCCTCGCAGCGCGGGACCATCGCGCCCCAGGTGACGATGGTGATTTGGTCGCCCTCGCGCGTCTTCCTCGCCCGCCCGAACGGCAGGACATAATCGTCACCGGGCCAGGGCCGCCGTGCCCAGGCGTGGTCGAGCATCGCGCGATGTTCGAAGAACAGCACCGGATCGTTGCCGCGCAGCGAGCCGCGCAGCAGTCCGACCGCGTCCTCGGCGTTGTTCGGCACCGCGACCTTCCAGCCCGGATTGTGGATAAACTCGACCTCGTTGGTCATCGAGTGCCACGGGTCGCCGCACTTGAAGAAGCCGCCGGGCACGCGCAGCACCATCGGCGCGGCAAAGCGGTTGTTGGTGCGCCAGCGCATCGTCCCGCAGTCGTGGATCTGCTCGGTCGCGGGCTCGGCATATTTCCGAAACTGGATTTCGGGCACCGGCATGAGGCCCGCGAGCGCCATTCCGACCGCGCGGCCGACGATGCCTTCCTCATTCAGCGACGTGTCGAACACGCGCTCGCGGCCGAACTTTTCCTGCAAGCCGAGAGTTACCGCGTGGACTCCGCCCTTGGGCCCGACATCCTCGCCGAAAACCAGCACGCGTGGGTTGGCTTCGAGCTCCTGGTCGAGCACGCGGCGGATGGCTGTGACCATGTTGATCCGCTGGCCGGCACCGGCAGGCTCGTCGGTCGATGCCGGCGGCGTGTAGCCGCTGTTCCACAGCCCGCCGACCTGCTGCAGCTCGCCTTCATACAAGACGTGGGTCGTGACCTCGTCGGGCGAAGAAACCCCGCGGGCCTCAGCTTCGGCGACCGCCGCCTGCACCTGCCATGCCGTTTCGCGCTCAAGGTCCGCCCATGCCTCTTCGCTCACCTGGCGCTTGGCGCAATGCGCCTTGAGCTTGGGCAATGGGTCGCGGGCCCATTCGGTCTCGACCTCCGCCTCGCTCTTGTAGGTCTGCGTGTCCTGAAAGCTGTGGCCTTCCAGGCGCGGCACTGTCAGCCGCAGCATGGCCGGCGCGCTTTTGGTTCGAACGTGGCTCATCGCCTCGTGGATGAGCCTCGAAGCTTCGACCGGGTCGGTGCCGTCGCCGTTGAAGATGGTCAGGCCGGAGAAGCTGGCGAGGTTGGCCGCGATGTCCTTGCCCGGCGTCTGATATTCGGACGGAACGGAGATGCCGTAGCCATTATCCTCGACGTAGAATAGCAGTGGCAATTGTTGTGTTGTTGCAATAGTTAGCGCGGACCAAAATCCGCCGGTCGCACAGCTGGCGTCGCCGCCGAGCACCAGCGAAATGGCGTCTGCCGGACCTTCGTTCAAAACCCTGTGCTTATAGGCGATCGCCTGCGCCCAGCCGGCCGCCGGCGTATATTGCGCGCCCACGCCGCCGCACATCGGCAGCGCATGCGCGCCGCCCGGATTGGGGTAATTGAACACGACGCCGATGTCGCGCCCGTCGGAATAGCCACCGGCGAGGCCCATCCCGGAACCCAGCGCATCGGCGAGCGGCACGCCAAGCGCAAGCAGTAGCGGCCGCGAGCGGTAATAGCCGAACGCGCCGTCGCCGTCCTTGAGCTGCAAGCCCAGCAGCACCTGCGCCATGTCATGACCGCGCGCGCTGAACTGGTAGAGCACCTTCTTGGCCGGAACGAGCTCCTGCTCCTCGACCCGGTCCATTTCCCGGCTGGTCAGCACAAGCCGCGCGACCTCGCGCCAGTCCACCTCGGCCGACACTCGGCCCGGGTCGCGATCCGCCATGATCAGCTGTCCAATGCGCCGATCACGGCGGCGGTAAATCGATCGACCTGTTCGTCGCTCAGGCCAACGACATTGAAGCGGCCGCTGTCGGCCATGTAGATCGCATCGTCTTTGCGAAGCTTCAGCACCTGGTCCTTGCTCAGCGGCAGCATCGAGAACATGCCGAACTGGCGGCCGATGAAGGAGAGCCGCGGGTCGACTGCGGCAATCCGCTGCCGCACCGAATTGATCCGGTCGCGCATCGCGGTCAGCTCGACCAGCCAGCGGGCGCGTAGCTCAGCGTCCTCGAGAATGATGTGCACCGCCGCCGCGCCATGATCGGGCGGCATCGACCACATTTCGCGGGCGCGCTGGTGGACGTGGGCCATCGCGGTGGCGGTCGCGCTGCTCGAGCCGGTCTTCACGAACAGCGAGCCGACGCGGTCGCGATAGACGCTGAAATTCTTGTCGCAGCTCTGC
>JBDTZJ010000196.1:0-2851 GCA_040005255.1 Sphingomicrobium sp. | reverse complement strand
TGGCCACAGCTGCTGACCTTGAACGCGACGCCAGTTACCGGGTCCCGCACGGCTTTTTCACCAGCGGGCTGAGCGAGACCGACCCTGCGGTCGCGGACGCGGTCCATGACGAGCTTCGCCGCGAGCAGACCCAGATCGAGCTGATCGCGTCGGAGAATATCGTCAGCAAGGCGGTGCTCGAAGCGCAGGGCTCGGTCCTCACCAACAAATATGCAGAAGGCTATCCCGGCCGCCGCTATTACCAGGGCTGCGCTCCGTCCGACGCGGTCGAGACATTGGCCATCGAGCGGGCGAAGAAATTGTTCGGCTGCCAGTTCGCCAACGTCCAGCCGCATTCGGGAGCGCAGGCCAATGGCGCGGTCATGCTGGCGCTGCTGAAGCCCGGCGACACGATCATGGGCCTGAGCCTCGCCGCCGGCGGGCACCTGACTCACGGCGCGCCGCCGGCGCAGTCGGGAAAGTGGTTCAACGCCGTCCAGTACGGCGTTCGGCGCGACGATCAGCTGGTCGACTTCGACGAGCTCGAGCGGCTGGCGAAGGAACATCGGCCCAAGCTGATCATCGCCGGCGGCTCGGCCTATCCGCGGCACTTCGATTTCGCCCGGTTCCGCGCGATCTGCGACGAGGTCGGCGCTCTGTTCCTGGTCGACATGGCGCATTTCGCCGGGCTGGTCGCGGCGGGCGAGCACCCGACCCCGTTCGGCCACGCCCACGTCGTCACCACGACCACGCACAAGACGCTGCGCGGGCCGCGCGGCGGCATGGTGCTGACCGATGACGAGGCCATCGCCAAGAAGATCAACTCGGCGGTGTTCCCCGGTCTGCAGGGCGGGCCGCTGATGCACGTCATCGCGGCCAAGGCGGTCGCGTTCGGCGAAGCGCTCCAGCCCGAGTTCAAAGCCTATGCCAAGGCGGTGATCGCCAACGCGAAGACGCTCGCCGGTCGCCTGAAGGAGCGCGGCGCCGACCTCGTTGCCGGCGGCACCGACACGCACCTGGCTTTGGTTGACCTGCGTCCGCTCGGCCTTACCGGCAAGGACGCCGACGAGAGCCTCGAGCATGCCGGCATCACCTGCAACAAGAACGGCGTGCCGTTCGACCCGCTGCCGCCGGTCCAGACCAGCGGCATCCGCGTCGGCTCTCCGGCGGGCACCACCCGCGGCTTCGGCCTGAGGGAGTTCAGCGACATCGCCGACATGGTGGCTGACGTGCTCGACGGCCTCGCCGCGAACGGCGCCGGCAACAACGCCGCGGTCGAGCGCGAGGTCAACGAGCGCGTCCGCGAGCTCTGCGCCCGCTTCCCGATCTATCAGGGATAAGGGATGCGTTGCCCATTCTGCGCGCACGAAGACAGCCAGGTTAAGGACAGCCGGCCGAGCGAGGATGGCGCCGCGATCCGCCGCCGCCGCCAGTGCGAGGCGTGCGGGGCGCGCTTCACCACCTTCGAGCGCGTCCAGCTGCGCGACCTCAATGTGGTCAAGAAGGACGGCAAGCGCGAGCCGTTCGACCGCGACAAGCTCGCCCGGGCGATCGGCCACGCGACGCGCAAGCGCGACATTGACGCAAGCAAGATCGACCGTCTGATCAGCGGCGTGCAGCGCCAAATGGAAACGCAAGGCGACGAAGTCTCGTCGGTGCGGATCGGCGAGGCGGTGATGGCGGGCCTGAAGGCGCTCGACCATGTCGCCTACATCCGCTTTGCCAGCATCTACAAAGACTTCAGCGACCCTGGCGATTTCGCGGAGATCGCCGAACGGGTGGAGAAAGAGGCGACGCCTCCGCCCGGTCACGACAAGTTGCTGTGAGCGCCAAGCCGGTTATCGTCCTCGTCCGTCCCCAACTCGGCCAGAACATCGGCAAGGCGGCGCGGGCGATGCTCAATTTCGGGCTGACCGAGTTGCGGCTGGTCGCTCCCCGCGACGGCTGGCCGAACCCCGAAGCGGGACCGGCCGCAAGCGGGGCGGACCTGGTGCTCGAGCAGGCCCGAGTATTCGTCACGGCTGCCGCCGCCATCGCCGACTGCAATCTGGTCTATGCCTCCACCGTACGCCGGCGCGACCTCGTCATGCCAGTGGTCGGGCCCGAGCAAATGGCAGACCAGGTGGCGGCATCGCCGGGACGCAGCGCGATCCTGTTCGGGCCCGAGCGCTCCGGCCTGGAAACGGAGGAGGTCGCGTTGGCCCAAGCCATCGTCACCGTCCCGATCAATCCGCAATTCGGCTCGCTCAACCTCGCCCAGGCGGTGATCCTGCTCGCTTACGAATGCTCCCGCCGCGTTGGTCTGTCGCAGCCGACCGTCAAGGATGCCGAGCCCCCGGCGCCCCATGGCGAGATCGAAGGGCTCATTGGGCAGCTCAACGGCGAGCTCGAGGCCAAGGGCTATTTCCATCCGCCTTCGCGGACGCAGGCGACCAAGAACACTCTGCGGACGATCTTCACCAAGACCGGCTGGTCGTCGCGCGAGATCAAGGCCGTTCGTGGAATTATCCGGGCACTGGTCGATCCGGCACGAAGTCGGGGTTGACGCTCGCCCGAAGTTCATTTCAGAATATCCCCGCTTGGATCATTAATCGGGGATCGTCATGTCTATCATTGTTGCGTTTTTGCTCGCGTCGGCTGCCACCGCGCCCGATCAGCCGGCGGCGGCGGCGGCCATGACCGCCACTGCACCGGCAAAGCCGGCCATGGAAAAGAAGGTCTGCAAGCCTGATCCGGAAGCCGATCCTGCTTCGCACATGGTGAGACGCAGTTGCCACACGGAGCAGGAGTGGGGCCAGCAGGTGGTGCTGGGAAGCAGCCGCGCCGGCTTCAGCATTTCCGGGGACAAGATGGAGGGTCACTAAAGGCCCTG
>JBDTZJ010000195.1:0-2863 GCA_040005255.1 Sphingomicrobium sp. | reverse complement strand
GCGGCGGGCAGGTCGACATCACCAGCGGCAAGTTCGTCTTCTCCTGCACCGAGGCCTATCGCATCCGCGACGGCAAGATCGCGGAGCCGATCAAGGGCGCGACCCTGATCGGCGACGGGCCGACGGTGCTCACGCGGGTCAAGGGTATCGGAAACGACCTCGCGCTCGACGAGGGCATCGGCGTGTGCGGCAAGGGCGGGCAGAGCATTCCCGCCGGCGTCGGCCAGCCGACGCTGCTGATCGATGGCCTGACGGTCGGAGGCACCGCCGCTTGAGCGACTGGCGCTCGGACGTGCTCAAATTCTGGTTCGGGCTCGATCCCGCCCAATGGTGGAAAGCCGATCCGGCGCTCGATCACCGCATCACGCAATCTTTCCTGAAGCTCTGGGCCGAGAAGCGACAGCTCCCCGTCGACGCCTTCCTTGCTGATCCGCTGACTGCGCTCGCCGCCGTGATCCTGTTCGACCAGTTGCCGCGCAACATGTTCCGCGGCCACGCCGACCAGTTCGCGACCGATCATCTTGCGCTCGGCATCGCCAAAGAGGCAATCGACAGGGACTTCGATGAAGGGCTGCAACCGCAAGAGCGCAGCTTCCTTTACATGCCGTTCCCGCACAGCGAGAACCTTGGTGATCAAAACCGGTCGCTGCTGCTGTTCACCGAACTCGGGGACGACGAACAGCTCGGCTACGCGCAGAAACACCGCGACATCATCGCGCGGTTCGGTCGCTTCCCGCATCGCAACGCGATCTTGGGCCGTGCGCCGCGGCCGGAGGAGCTCGCGGCGGGCGAAGTGACGCCTTTCTAACTAGAGCAGATGAGCGATCGGGCCGTGGTCGAACCCGGCCTCGTTGAGTTTCCGAACGACTTCGTCAAGCGGCGCGCCCTCCTCGCGCTTGGCGAGCGCGAGCGCCAGCGCTGACCGCGTCCCCGAGCGGCAGAAGGCCAGCAGCTTTCCGTCCGCGGCCTCGCGCAGCGCCTCCTGCATCGACTCGACGTCGGCCGGGCCGATGCCGCGGATGATCGGCACAAAGCGGTAGGGGATGCCGGCAGCGGCTGCGGCCTCCTCGATGTCGCCGGCGAGCGGCTGGCCCGGCTCCTCGCCGTCGGGCCGGTTGTTGACCAGCATGGTCACGCCCTGTTCCGCCAACCCCGCGACTTCGTGCGGCGCGAGCTGGCCGCTGACCATCACCTTGTCGTCGAGCTGGCGGATCATGGGCTTATCCTCTCTCACCCTTCTTCGGCGCTGGAGCCTGAACCGGCAAGGGTGCGGGCGCGGGCGCCGGAGCCGGTGTCGCAGCGCTGCCGCCGCTCAACCCGTAATAATCCAGATAGAGCTGGATCTGCGGCTCGTGGCCGGCGAACGCCCGGTACATGTCGGCATAATCGAGCGTGTTGCCGCGCGACAGGACCATGTCGCGGTACCGCTGCCCGTTGGCGCGCGACAGGCCGCCGTTCGCCTCGAACCAGGCGAAGGCATCCTGCCCGAGCATCCGCGTCCACGGATAAGCGTAATAGCCGGCCGAATAGCCGCCGCCCCAGATGTGGGCGAAATAACTCGAACGGTAGCGCGGGGGCACGTCCTGCGTGTCGAAACCGCCACTGGCCAGCGCCTGCGCCTCAAACTTGTCGACGTCCTCCCGCGGCGCGTTCGCCGGCAACGAGTGCCAGTCGAGGTCGAGCCGCGCCGCCTCGAGCACCTCGCCGAGCTCATAGCCCTGGTTGAAGGTGCGCGACCGCTTGATCTTGTCGACCAGGTCCTGCGGGATCGTCTGGCCGGTCTGATAGTGGACGGCGTAGTGCGACAGCACCTTGGGATCGAGCGCCCAATTCTCGTTGAACTGCGAGGGGAACTCGACAAAGTCGCGCGCCACGCTGGTGCCCGACAGCGTCGGGTAGGTCTGCGCCGCGAACATGCCGTGCAGCGCATGTCCGAACTCGTGGAACATGGTGGTCACGTCGTCGAAGCTGATCAGCATCGGCTGGCCGGGCGCGGGCTTGGTGAAGTTCTCGACGTTGAACACGACCGGCTTGGTGCCGCGCAGGGTCGACTGGTTGACGAGGTTCGACATCCACGCGCCGCCGTTCTTGTTGTCGCGCTTCCACGGATCGATCATGAAGATCGCCAGCGGCGTGCCGTCAGTATCGGCGACGTCGAACACGCGCATGTCGGCGCTCCAGGTCGGGATGTCGTGGCGCTCCTTGAAGGTCAGCCCGTAAAGCTGGTTGGCGGCGTAGAAGACGCCATCGGTCAGGACTTTGTTGAACTCGAAATAGGGCTTCAGCTGGTCATTGTTCAGCGCGTAGCGAGTCTTTCGGATCTGCTCGGCGTAGAAGTTCCAGTCCGCCGCGGTCGGCTGGAACGTCGCGCCCTGCGACTTCGCCAGCGCCGCGATGTCCGACCACTCCTGATGCTCCTTTGAGGACACGGCCGGTGCAAGCCGGTCGAGGAAGCCGACCGCGGTCGCGCGGTCCTTCGCCATCTGGTCGTAGAGCGTATAGTCGGCCCAGTTGGCGGCACCGAACAGCGCCGCTTTTCGTGCGCGCAGCTGGGCGATCTCGCTGACGATCGCCCGGGTGTCATTGGCATCGCCATGCTCGGTGCGATTGAGGCTCGCCTCGAACAGTTTCTGCCTAGTGTCGTGGCTCGACAGCGACGCCAGCGACGGCTGCTGCGTCGTGTTCTGCAGCGGCAGGACGTAGCCCGAAAGCTTGCGGCCCTTGGCGGCTTCCTGGGCCGCGGCGAGCTGCTGCTCGGACAAGCCGGCGAGCGCGGCAGGATCATCGAAATGCAGCGCCCCGGCTTTCGCTGCGGCGAGCAGCTTCTGGCTGAAGGACGTCTGCAGCGTGCTCAGCCGCTTGT
>JBDTZJ010000062.1:0-9646 GCA_040005255.1 Sphingomicrobium sp. | reverse complement strand
CTGGCCCTGACGCCGGAGCAGGGCTCCCTGCTCTTAGCGGCGATGCCCGACCTCAAGGCCCGGGCGCACACGCTGAACGAACTCGCGGACGGAGCGCGTTTCCTGTTCGCGGCGCGGCCGCTGGATATGGATGAGGCTGCTACGGCGCTGTTGACGACCGAGGCGCGCGAACTGCTGCATCGCACATATCACCGCCTCGCCGCTCTTGCGGAATGGGATGCAGGCTCGGTAGAGGCGGCCATCCGCGAGGTCGCGGAGGGCACAGGCGTGAAGCTCGGCAAGCTTGCCCAGCCGCTACGCGCTGCCCTCACAGGGCGCACGACGTCTCCCGGGATTTTTGATGTGCTGGCGCTGTTGGGCCGCGAGGAAAGCCTCGCTCGCATCGCCGACCAGATGGAGCCGAAGGCATGACCGACAAGACCGCGACCCTCGGTGTTGAGGGCACCAATCACCAGTTCATGCTGCTCGACGGCACGGTCGGTCCAGAGGTCATCGACATCCGCAAGCTTTACGGTGAGACCGGGATGTTCACCTACGACCCGGGCTTCACCTCGACCGCCAGCTGCGAAAGCGCGATCACCTACATCGACGGCGAGAAGGGCATCCTCCTCCACCGCGGCTATCCGATCGACCAACTCGCGGAGCGCTCGACCTTCATGGAGGTCTGCTATCTGCTCCTCCACGGCGAGCTTCCAAAGAAGAACGAGCTCGAGGAGTTCACCTACACGATCAGCCGGCACACGATGGTGCACGAGCAGCTCGCGACTTTCTACCGCGGGTTCCGGCGCGACGCCCATCCGATGGCGATCATGTGCGGCGTCGTCGGCGCGCTGTCGTCCTTCTACCACGACAGCACCGACATCACCGATCCCGAACAGCGGATGATCGCGTCGCACCGGCTGATCGCCAAAATGCCCACGATCGCGGCCATGGCCTTCAAGTACAGCCTCGGCCAGCCGTTCATGTATCCCCAGAACAGCCTCAGCTACACCGGCAACTTCCTGCGCATGACCTTCGGCGTCCCGCCCGAGCCCTATGAGGTGAACCCGGTGATCGAGCGGGCGATGCGGCGGATCTTCATCCTCCACGCCGACCATGAGCAGAACGCCTCGACCTCGACCGTGCGGCTGGCGGGATCGTCGGGCGCCAACCCGTTCGCCTGCATCGCCGCAGGCATCGCCTGCCTGTGGGGCCCGGCGCACGGCGGAGCCAACGAGGCGGCGCTCAACATGCTGCGCGAGATCGGGACCGTGAAACGGATCCCGGAATATATCGCCCGCGCCAAGGACAAGGACGACCCGTTCCGGCTGATGGGCTTCGGTCACCGCGTCTACAAGAATTTCGACCCGCGCGCGAAGGTGATGAAGGCGACTGCCGACGAGGTGCTCGCCGAGCTCAACATCTCCGACCCGGTGCTCGATGTGGCCAAGGAGCTCGAGCATATCGCGCTCAACGACGAATATTTCATCGAGAAGAAGCTCTACCCGAACGTTGATTTCTACTCGGGCGTGATCCTCAACGCGATCGGCTTCCCGACCGACATGTTCACCGCTTTGTTCGCGGTCGCGCGAACCGTCGGCTGGGTCGCGCAGTGGAATGAGATGATTGCCGATCCGGAGCAGAAGATCGGCCGCCCGCGCCAGCTCTACGTCGGGCCGACCCAGCGCGACTACGTAGCGGTCGAAAAGCGCTAGCCCGCCGGCAGCGTCAGGGTGAAGCGCGCGCCTTCGCCGGGCGCGCTGTCCAGGGTCACATCGCCACCCATCGAGCGCGCCAGCCGTCGCGAGATGGCCAGCCCGAGGCCGGTTCCGTCGCCCTTCGACTGGGCCCGCTCGAACCGATCGAAAATGCGATGCTGGTCGGCCGCGTCGACTCCCGGGCCGTCATCCGCAACGCTGACCGAAGCGCGGCCCCCGGACCCGCGGAAGCTCAGGCGAATCGTCCCGCCCTGTGGCGAATGACGAATGGCGTTGCCGATCAGGTTGACGAGGATTTGGATGACCGCGCGTTCCTCGCCGCAGGCGGACAGCGGACCGCTGCCGCCCGGCTCGATCGTCACGGCCTGCTCGTCCGCCGAGGATTCGAGCATCACCACCGCCTCGCCGGCAAGCGCGGCAAGATCGATCGGGCGCTGACCGGCTGCCGGCCCCTCGCTCATCGAGGTCAGTACCGACAGCAAGTGGCGCGCGGCGGCGGCGATGTCATTGCCATAACCCGCATAATCGCTGCGCAGCGGCCCGTCGGCGCGCTCGACAATTCGCTCAGCGCTCTCGATGATACGGTCGAGCGGTGAGCGCAGCACCTCGTCGAGGGCGTGGTCGAAGGCCGCGGTCCGTTCTGCGGCGGGTGCCGGCGGCGCCCCATTGGATTGCACGGATCCGCGGAACCCCGCAAAGCTGCCGTCGGCGCCGGTGACCACCTCGCCGTTGAGAACCACTTCGCGGCTGTCGTCGGAGCGGCTGCGCGCGTGCTGACCGGTGAAGCCGCGCCGCGACGCGAGCGCGCTGATCAGCGGCATTTCACCGTGAGCGTCTTCCTCAAGGCGGAGGACGCGCGTCAACGGCTGACCCGCGACGCTGTCGGGGTCGACCGCCAGCAGCTCGGCAAGGTCGGGCGATAGCGAGATGATGCGCAGCTCTTCGTCCGCAGCCCATTCGTTCCGAGCACCGCCAGTGTCCGCTTCCGCGCCGCCGCCGAGGATCGCGGCCAGACGCGGCCCTGCTGGTGCGCGCTCGGTCCATCCCTCGAGCGACAGCGCGATCTCGTCGCCTTCCGGCGTAGCATTGACCCACAGCTCGATGTCATGGTCGGTCGAGGCCGCGAGCGCGGGCCGCGACACGGGGGTACGAAGCTTGCGCGCCAGATCGGCGACCGCCGCGATCTGCGGCAAAGCCAAAGGCTGCCCGAGCGTTGAGCCCGCTTCGCGCTGCAGCGATTCAAGCGCGGGATCGGCGGAGACCAGCCGGCCCGCACGGTCGAGGCGGCCGAGAACCGGCCGCGGTTCGGACGGCGCGCTAGCCACGGCGGTCACCCAGGCGCTCCAGCGCAGCGCGATAGACCGAAGCGGTGACCAGCCAGCTGCGCGCAGCACCGACGTCGTCCTCGCTCATGCGGTCGAACAAGGCGATGGCCTCGCCAGCCTCGGCGATCCCGAGCAAGTCGCCAATACCGCCAAGGAGTCCGGCGCTGAGCTCGCGTGAGGCGCCGGCAACGCGCAGCAGCGCCATGAGCCGTTTTGCGTCGCCGCACAGCAGTTCATCCGTGGCCGAATCAATCGGAATGCCGGCCCGGCGAGCGAGCACTTCGGAGACAAAGCCGACTTCGCCCTCGTGAGCGGCGGCGAGGACCAGGTCGTCGCTCAGTCCGCCGCCTTCGTCGAGGAAGTGAACCAGTGCGGCGGTGAGGGATTCGATACTGCGCTCGGCGTCATGGCCCTCGAACACGCTGTCCAACGCCTGCGTCAGCTCGACATCGGCGCTCGCTGCGCCCCGCGCAGCCGCAAGCTCGCGCCGCAGCCCGGCAGCAACGGTGTGGACGAAATGCTCGGCGCTCACCTCAGGCAAGTCGTCGAAGGCGATCAGGCCTTGCCCGAACCGATCGCGGCGACGCCCCCGCGCAAGGATCAGCGCCATAGCGGCGGCAGCAACCGCGCCATAATCGTGGCTGACCAGCCCTTGCAGCACCCGCGCTTCGCGGCGCCCACTGCGGGCCCGGGCGGCGGTCCCGATCCGCTCCTCGTCGGCCCGCCGCAGGAGCAAGGCCATCAGGCCCGGCTCGTCGAGCAGCCCCGAGGCGGTCAGCGCTTCGACCAGCGCTGCGTCGCCCTCGTCGTTCGCCGCGATCCGCCCGCTCGGCAGTACCGCTCGCACGGCATCGGCAACATCGCTGACGAGGCAATGGAGCATGGTGGTCATCAGCGCCCGTTCCTGCTCGGTCAGGCGCTCTGCCGGATCGAGGAAGAAATCACGCCGAACGGTCGCAAGGCGACCCCGGCCCGCGGGGCGCGCAGGGCCGTTCCCGTCCGCTGCCGGCGCAGCTATGGGCCATTCCACGGGCGTCATCGCGCCACATCTACCGGATTCCGGTTAAATTGGCGTCAACTTAGGCGGTGACGAACCCGTTGGATGATGAAGAAGGAAATCGCAGCATAAGCGAGGACTGCAAGCAGATAGGCCGTCCAGACGCCGCCGAGCGCGAACGGGATGGCAAGCGCGACGGCATTGCGTCGCGAGAAAAGCCACTGCTCGCCGCTTGGCGGCATCGCCGCCTTTTCGATCCGCATTGCCTCGGCAAACCCACATGCGGCAGCGGCCGTGACCAGGGCGCCCCAGCCGGTCCCGTGGCGCATCTCCCACAGCCCGATCGCCAGCGAGGCGAGGCCGGCCGCGGGCCACAGCGCGAGGCGGCTCAGCATCTTCGCCGGAAGCGGTTTCAGGCGCAGGCTGGCGAGGCGCCCGGCGATGAGGTCGAGCGGCGTCGAGAGCAGAAGGAGAATCAGCCCTGCGCCGAGCCAGCCGCGGGTGAAGCAGATCGCCCCGCCAAGCGTCAGGGCAAGCGCCGCCCAGACCAGCCACAGCGGCCGCACCGGCGTTTCCATCAGCCGCTCGGTCGCGAAATCCTCGATCGGAGCGAGAAGGTAGCGGCTGGCAAAGTCGGTGCGCGCGCCGCGCGATGCGCGGATCAGGACACGCTGGAAGTCGGCGAGCTGATCGGCGCTTTCGGCCAGCAATGGCTCACCGCCCGCGTCGGCCGCCTGGATCCTGAGCGCGCCTTCCTGGATCGCGCGCCGGAGCAGGGTCGACTGAATGTCCCAGTCGCCAAGCATCGCAGCCGTCGACCCAAGGAGGTGCGCGTCGACCATCGCCACTCCGGCCCAGCGTGAGCCGGCATCGATCCGCTCGTAAGCCTGGTGCTGCTCGTCGTCCGCCACGACGGCGACGGCGGAGTCGGCCAACTCCGCTATCCCGGTCACCAACTCGATGGGAGGCGCAATGCCGTCGCCGATCAGCAGGATCGGCGAGCCGGCCTCGAACCGGCTGATCGCCTCGTTGATCTCGCTGACCGGAAACACCCCGATGGAATCGAGGCGCAGGCGCTCGAAGGCGTCCTGCAGCGCCTGCGGGACCCGCTCGACGATGACCACGATCGGAGCCGCGCCGGCGGCGGCGGCGCAACGCGCCTGATATTCGATCAACGTCCGCCCGGCGAGCGGAAGCAAGGCGCGCAAGGCGCCGCTGTCATCCTCCTGATAGGCGCCGATCAGCGCCCCGACCGCCATAATTCCCGCTCGCTCCGCCTCGTTTGGCCCCCCATCTCTCTAACCGCTTTCGTGCGCGGTCAAAGATGGTAAACTGCTGCTTGCGATGACACCCACCCCAAAGCGCGCCGAATCCCTGCCCCCGGCCGAAGACGTGGCAGAGACCAACCTGTTGGCGAACAGCGTCGACTTCGTCGAGCCGTCGTTCGACCAGGATCAGTGGCTGCAGCAGACCGCCGAGGAACGCGGCGCCGGAGGTCGGCAGGTGCTTGCCGGCGCGCTGGCGGCGCTCGCCGCGCTGTGGCTGGCATACACCGCTTGGTCTGCCGGTCGAACGCTTGTCGGACAGCCGCTTTCGTCGCCGCAGATCGCGCAATGGATCGCAGTCGCCGCCGGGCCGCTGGCCCTCATGGGACTTGCCTGGCTGGTGTTCGGCCGCACGCGCCGCAAGGAAGCCGAACGCTTCACCCGCTCGGTCGTCACCATGCGCAGCGAAGCGCGTTCGCTCGAGGCGCTGCTTGAAGTCCTGTCGCAGCGGATCCAGGACAGCCGCACCGAGCTGACGATGATCGCGCAGCATCTGATGCAGCTGGGCGATGAGACGACCGGCAAGCTCGGCGGGATTACGCGCGAGTTCGACAGCAGCACCGAGAAGCTGATGCGCCACGGCGAAGCGCTCGACCGCGCCGCCGGGGCCGCGCGGATCGACATCGCCGTGCTGCTGGAGGACCTGCCGCAGGCCGAACAGAGCGCGCGAGCGGTTGCCGAGCAGCTTCGCCTTGCGGGTAGCGAATCGGCGGAAAAGGCCGCGGTGCTGGGCCGCCAGGTCAGCGATCTCGCGGAACGCACGCGCAGCGCCGACGAGCTGATCGCGGAAGCCACGAACCGGCTCGCCGCCCGCCTCGCCGAGATCGAAACGGCAAGCGCGAGCGCCGCGGCGCGGGTCGGCGAGGCCGAAAGCGCCTATTCGGGCACGCTCGACGCCTTACTTGAGCGTACCGCCGACAGCCTCGAGCAAATCCGCTCGGGGATCGACGTCCAGGGGGCTGCGGTCGCGGCGCTGGTGGCGCAGGCTTCGGCCGGAATCGGCAAAGCCGGCGCGGACGCTGCGGAATCGCTCGCCGCCAATATCGATCATGCCAGCAGCTCGCTCGAATCCCTGTCGGGCCGAGTCGCCGAGCAGGACCGCGCATCCCAGTCGATGATTGCCGAGATCGAACGCGGCCTCGCGCTGATCGATGAACGCTTCACCGAGCTCGCCGTGAACGGTGATGAACGCGCCAACCGCTTCCTCGAATCGCTGACCCGCGCGCGGATCGAACTGGACACGCTCGCCGCCCAGGCCAGCACCCAGGACAATGCGATCGGCTCGCTGGCCGAACGCACATCGGCGCTGCGCGAGAGCATCGAGCGGCTGAGCATTGACATCCGCGAGAGCGTCGGGACGCTGATCGGCGAAGCCCAGGGCGGCGCCGACCGGCTCGCAGAGACGGCCGCCGCGGTGCGGCCGGAGATCGGCTGGATGCGGGACGCGACCGTCGAGGCCAGCGAACGGCTCGCCGCCACTGGCGCCGAGATCGACCAGCAGCGGGAGCGTTTCACCGCGCTTCTGTCGAGCGTCGACGGCGGCGTCGAGGATACGCAGTCGAAGCTCGCCGAGCTGGCGTCGACCCTGGTCAAGGTCGAGCGCGAAGCGGCCACGCTCAGCGCCGAGACTGGCCCGGCGCTAGTCGCGTCGCTGGTCCAGGTGAAGGAAGCCGCGGCCCACGCCGCCGAGCGCGCCAGGGAGGCGATCGAGGCGGCGATCCCCGATGCCGCGGGCAAGCTGTCGGAAGAGACTCGAGTGGCCCTCGAACGGGTGATCCGCGAGAGTGTCGAGGAGCGGCTACGCGACGTCGAGAAGGTCGCTGCCCGGGCCGTTGATTCGGCTCGAGCCGCATCAGATCGCCTAACGCAACAGATGTTCACGCTCGGCCAAACCGCCTCCGCGCTCGAAGCGCACATCGAACAAACCGGCAAGGAGCAGCGCGAGAAGGACAGCGAAGTCTTCGCCAAGCGCGTCGCGCTCCTCATCGATTCGATGCACTCGGCCGCGATCGACGTCGGCAAGATCCTGTCCGACGAGATCGACGACAAGGTCTGGGGCGCCTACCTCAAGGGCAACCGCGGAGTGTTCACCAGCCGCGCGGTGCGGCTGATCGGTGGCAGCGAGACGCGCGCGATCCGTACCCATTACGAGAGCGACGCGGAGTTCCAGCGCTCGGTCAACCGCTACGTCCACGATTTCGAAGCGATGCTGCGCCGCGTCCTCGCCGAGCGCGAGGGCGGCATTTTCGCGGTTACTTTGATGTCCTCCGACATGGGCAAGCTCTACGCGGCGCTGGCCCAGTCGATCGACAAGAAGCGCTAGGCGCCTGCCCTAGAGGCGGTGATAAAAGTCGAGGTCGTCGGGCGTGATCCAGCCATAGGCCCAGTTCGCGTAATAGAGCGCGAACAACAAAGCGCCGACCAGCGCGGCCCGCAGCAAATGGCGTTTGAGGTCGAAGCGATGCGGCGCGCTATCGGCCTGCCCCGCGACCTTGGGCGTGCCCGCTTCCTCGTCGGTCTTCACGCCGAACGGCAGCAGCAGGAAAGCGCTGAAGGCGAAGAACAGGAAATAGATCGCGACGATCGAACTCAGGGCCATCAGGCTACCTGGAGCAGCATGACCTCGACCAGCGGCTTCTTGCCGGTCCACAAGGTCGCGCAGCGGCGCACGGCGAGCCGGACCGCCTCGCGGACCTTCTCCTCGTCGCCGCCGGGGCTGTAGGCGCGACGCGCGGCATCGGTGGCGTCGGCGATGAAGTCGTCGCGATCCTCCTCCACCGGAACGCCGAAGGGGCGAATCAAGGGGGCCCCGGCCAGCTTGCCGGCGTCGCCTATGGGCAAGGCGACAGTGATCAGCCCGCCGTACCCCATGCGCCGGCGCTCGGTGACCGTCGCGCCGTCCGCCGGGAGGATCACGTCGCCGTCGAGGACCAGCCGGCCGACCTGGACCTCGTCAACCTTCCTCGGTTCGCCGGGCGCGAGGCGGATGACGTCGCCATTCTCCTGAACCACCGCGTGCGCGACGCCGTGGCTGAGCGCCAGCCGCGCATGCTCGGCGAGGTGCCGCGCCTCGCCGTGAACCGGCACGACAATCTCAGGCCGGACCCAATTGTACATTTCGATCAGTTCCGGCCGCCCGGGGTGGCCGGAGACGTGGACGTGCGCCTGCCGCTCGGTGATGATGCGCGCGCCGATCTCGGACAACTGGTTCATGATCCGCCCGATGGCGACTTCGTTGCCGGGGATGATGCGCGACGAGAAGATGACGGTGTCGCCTTCGCTGAGCTTAAGATCGTGCGTGCCGCCGGCGATGCGCCCGAGTGCGGCTCGGGGCTCGCCCTGGCCGCCGGTCGCGATGACCAGCACTTCGCTTCGCGCAAGGCGCATCGCCTGATCGAAGTCGATAGGCGCAGGAAAATCCTTGAGGTAGCCGGTCGCCTGGGCAACGCGCAGGATCCGCTCGAGCGACCGCCCGGCGATGCACACCTTGCGCCCGGTCTCAAGCGCAACCCGCCCGATCGTCTGCAGCCGCGCGGCGTTGGACGCGAAGGTGGTGACGAGCACCCGGCCCTTCGCCTCGGCCACCGTGGCGAGCAGCCCGGCGTGAACGCTCTCCTCGGAGCCGGAGGGCTGGTCCTGAAACACGTTGGTCGAATCACAGACCAACGCCAGCACGCCCTCGTCGCCGATCGCCCGCAGCGTTTCTGGGCTCGGCGCCTCACCAAGCACGGGCGTCTCATCGATCTTCCAGTCGCCGGTGTGGAAGATGTTGCCGAACGGCGTTTCGATCAGCACGCCGTTGCCTTCCGGAATCGAGTGCGACAGCGCGACGAAGCTGACGCGGAACGGCCCGAGCTCGATAGTTCCGCCGCGCTCGACCACGTTGAGCTTGACCTGGCCGGTGAGCCCCTCCTCCTCGAGCTTGCCGGCGATGAGGCCCGCGGTGAAGGGCGTTGCGAACAGCGGCGCCTTCAGCTCCTCGGCGAGATAGGGCAAAGCGCCGATATGGTCCTCATGCCCATGGGTGAGGACGATCCCGGCGAGCCGCTCCTGCTGGCCCTCAATGAACTCGAGGTCGGGAAGGATCAGCTCGATCCCCGGATAGGTCAGGTCGGCGAAGGTGAGGCCGAGGTCGACCATGATCCACTGGCCGCGGCAGCCGTAGAGATTGACGTTCATGCCGATCTCGCCCGACCCGCCGAGCGCCACGAACAGCAGTTCCTCCCCGGGGATCATCGTGATGTGCAGCTCGCCATGTCGTAGAGCAGGCTCAACCCCTGGATGGTGAGGTCGGGTTCAATC
>JBDTZJ010000061.1:0-9672 GCA_040005255.1 Sphingomicrobium sp. | reverse complement strand
TGGGCGATGCTGGCGCTGGCGTCGCCGAACATCGCCGACGTCGGGACGGGCCGGATCAGCAGCTTCATCCGGCGCGACAAGAGCCGCGACAGGGTGCGAAGTGCCCTGCTCGTCGCCGGGCTCGCCGGGCTCGGGCGGATCAGCACCGACACCGCCAACAGCCTCAACCGCCGCTACGACCTGGGGCTGGGTCACGTCACGAGTTGGACGACCATGATTGACGCCGCCGCGGCGCGGGGCCAGCCGGGGACGGTTTTGCTGCTCACCGGGACGGGTCTCCAGACGCCCGCGTTCGACCGCGTTCCGGCGGCTCACCTCTACCATGCCGTCGCCGGCCTAAGCCGCACCGGCCAAGGCTTCACCGCTCGCATGATTGCAGCCGAGGCTCTTTCTCGCACGTGACGCCGGACGACCGGGCACTCGTCGACCGCTTCCTCGACATGATGGCTGCCGAAGCCGGGTCCTCCCGGCACACGCTTGCGGCCTATCGCAACGATCTCGAGCGCGCGTCCGAAACGCTGCGCTCGCTCGGCACCGCCTCTGCCGACGACCTGTCGCGGCTTGGCGCCGCATGGGCCGAGCTGGCGCCTGCCACGGTGGCGCGCCGCTCCGCATCGCTCCGTCGGTTCTTCGGTTTCCTGATCGACGATGGGCTAAGGAAGGACGATCCCTCGGCGACCCTGCCGCGCCCCCGGTTCGAGCGGCCGTTGCCGCGAATCCTCGAGGCCGAGGAAGTCGCGCGGATGTTCGAGGCTGCCGAAGAACGAGCGGCGAGCGGGGAGCCGGCCGCGGTCCGCAACCTCGCGCTGCTCGAGCTCCTGTACGGCTCCGGCCTCAGAGCGACCGAGCTGGTCAGCCTGCCGCGCGGCGCGGTGCGGCCGGGCCAGCCTTTCCTGATGGTGCGCGGGAAGGGATCGAAGGACAGGCTGGTGCCCATCTCGTCGCGCGCCGAGGGCGTCGTCGGCCGATGGCTCGAGCTGGTACCGGGCGGCACGCTCTGGCTGTTCCCGAGCGGCAAGTCGCACCTTAGCCGCGTGCGCCTGTTCCAGATCGTGCGCGCCATGACGGCCGATGCCGGAATCGCGCCCGAGCGGGTCAGCCCGCACGTGCTCCGCCATGCGTTCGCGACCCACCTCCTCTCGGGCGGAGCGGACCTGCGCGTCCTCCAATCGCTGCTCGGCCACGCCGATATCGCGACCACGCAGATCTACACCCACGTCGACAGCGCCCGTCTCGTCGAGCTGGTCAATTCACGGCACCCGCTCGCGACCCGTCGTCGTTGACCTTCACCGCAGCTTCCGCCTAGGCCCCGCCCCCAATGCAGAACTACCTCGACTTCGAGAAGCCGATCGCCGAACTGGAAACGCGTGTCGCCGAGCTGCGCGAGACCGCGAGCGGCGGCTCGATCGACATCGACCCGGAAATCGGCCGGCTCGAGGCCAAGGCAAACAGGCTGCTTCGCGACACTTATGCCAAGCTCAGTCCGTGGCAGAAGGCGCAGGTCGCCCGCCACCCCGACCGCCCGCACTTCAAGGATTATGTCGCCGGTCTCGCCGACGATTTCGTGCCGCTAGCCGGTGACCGAGCGTTCGCCGACGACCCGGCAATCATCGGCGGCTTCGCGCGCATTGACGGCCGCCGAGTGCTGCTGATCGGCCATGAGAAAGGCGACGACACGGCGTCGCGCCTGAAGCACAATTTCGGCATGGCCAAGCCCGAAGGGTACCGCAAGGCAGTCCGTCTGATGCGCCTCGCCGACCGCTTCGGCATTCCGGTCGTCACGCTCGTCGATACGCCCGGTGCTTTCCCGGGCGTGGAGGCGGAGGAGCGCGGTCAGGCGGAAGCAATCGCGCGCTCGACCGAGGAATGTCTGGCGCTTGGCGTGCCGATGATCGCCGTGATCGTCGGCGAGGGCGGCTCGGGCGGCGCCGTGGCGATCGCTAGCGCCAACCGCGTGCTGATGTTCGAGCATGCCATTTATTCGGTGATCTCGCCCGAAGGCTGCGCGTCGATCCTGTGGCGGACGGCCGACAAGGCGCCCGAAGCCGCCGAGGCGATGAAGATCACCGCGCAAGACCAGCAGGGGCTCGGCGTCGTCGACCGCGTGGTCGTTGAGCCTCTCGGCGGCGCGCACCGCGACCCGGACGCGGCGATCGGCGGCTTGAAGGGCGCTCTGGTCGAAGAGCTCGACGGCTGCGCAATCCTTGGTCGCGACGAGTTGCGGGCGCAGCGCCGGGCCAAGTTCCTCGCCATCGGCTGACGGCGACGACCGGCAGGAACCGCCCCAGTCATTCACCGTTCAAAATCCCGGCGCTTAGTTTGGTCGTGAAACGGGAGATGGGTGCGAGAGATGCGTAAAAAAATCCTGATGCTCACTGTCGCCGCGCTGGCCTTCGCGCCGGCGGCCGCCCAACAACAGCGATACCTCGACCCGCGCGATGTCGCCGAAGCGCAGCGTGACAATGGCGAGCTGATCCAGGCGCTTGGAGGCGCCGAGACGGGCCCGCGCGCGGCTTACGTCGAAAGCGTCGGCCGCCGCGTGGGCAGCCAGGCCGGGATCGTCAATGCCGGTCAGGCGCTGCACTTCATCACTCTCAATTCCGCCGTCGAGAACGCCTTCTCGGTGCCGGGCGGCTACGTCTACGTGACCCGTCAGCTGATGGGGCTGATGGACGACGAGTCGGAGCTCGCGTTCGCGCTCGGCCACGAAGTCGCCCACGTCGCCGCCAACCATGCCCACATTCGCGAGCAATATGCGTCGCGCAATCCGCTGGGGGTCTTCGGGCAAATCATCGGTGCCATCTTCGGCTCGGGAATTTCCAATGTCCTTCAGGCGCGCTCGAGGCTCGACATGCTGAGCTTCTCGCGCGACCAGGAATATCAGGCGGACACGCTGGGCCTCAGGTACATGATCGGGGCTGGCTACGATCCCGCCGGCGCGGCCGATGTCCTCGCCGCGCTCAGCCGGCAGAGCGCGCTAGGGGCGCGGGTTCAGGGCCGGACCAACCGCCAGACGCCCGAATGGGCGAGCACCCATCCGTTGAGCGAAAATCGTATGCAGCGCGCGCTCGCGGAAGGCCGGGCGACCGGCCGGCTCGGTACCGGGGTGCGCAATCGCGATCGGTTCCTCAGTGAGCTTGAGGGAGTCTATGTCGACGATGACCCGGCGCAAGGCATCATCGAAGGCCCGACTTTCACCCACCCCGACCTTCGCATCCAGTTCAGCGTGCCGCAGGGCTATCTGATGTCCAACGGGGTGGATGCCGTGACCATCTCCGGGTCGGCCGGCAAGGCGCAGTTTCGCGGCGGCCAGTTCACCGGCAACCTCGACAATGCGGTGCTGCTCGCCTTTCGCCAACTGACGGGGGGCCAAGGCAATTTCCCGGTGCCGCCACCGCGTCATGTTACCATCAACGGCATGCCCGCCGCGATTACGACGACGCGGGTCAACACCGATTCCGGCCAGATCGACGCCAGCGTCGCCGCCTACCAATGGGATTCTCAGCGCGTCTATTATTTCGTGATGCTGACGCCCGGCGGCTACGGCGTCGGCCCGTTCGTTCCGTTGATCAATTCGTTGCGCCGAATCTCTCCGGCCGAGGCTGCCGCAATCCGGCCGCGCGTGATCCACGTCGAAACGGTGCGGCCGGGAGACACCGTCCAGTCGCTGGCGGGCCGCATGGCCTATCGCGATTTCAAGCTTGAACGGTTCTTGTCGCTGAACGGATTGGCCGCGAACAGCAGCCTTGTGCCGGGTCGGAAGGTGAAACTGGTGGTCTACGGGACGCGACGTGCATCACCACCCGATCGTTGAGCCTTACGGCATGTAAGTATTGGCGGTGTCGCCAAGCCGGCCCCACATGCCGCCGACGCCACCGCCAAGCGACTGCAGCCCGCTCATCATCGCAATGACGATGAGGGCGACGATTAGGCCGTATTCGATCGCTGTCGCTCCACGCCGATCGGCACGAAGCGTGCGAAAACATGTCCGGATAGCGTCCACGCCACCCTCCTCTGATCCACGTCCACACGGCGGGTTTACGGGAACCACGGTTAACAAGTGTCCCAAGCGATACGGTTAACGGCAGATCATCCGTTTTCGGGTATCCAGGCAGCGAAATGGAGGATTTCGAACATCTCCACCGTGCGCGATCCGTCACCGGCTTCGGCGAATGCCCGGACGGCTGCGGCGCGAGCCGCCTTGTTGATGAAGCGCGGGCGGCCATTGAGTACGTTGGTAGCGCCCATGGCGCGGAGGTCGCCGACCAGCCGCTCCAGCGAGGGATAGGATACTTGCACCCGGTCGACATCGACCACCGCACGGCCGAACCCCGCATCGGCGAGGAGCGGCGCGAGCGCCGACGGCTCGATACGCGGGTGGACATGGGGGGCAGCTGCGCCGGCTACCGCGTCCGCCGCCCGCATTGCGGACCGGAGCTGCGGCAGCGTCTCGCCGCCCGATACGGCTCCGATCAACAGCGCATCGCCCCGCATCGCATGACCGATTAGTCGCAGCGCAAGCGGCAGCGCGTTGACCGTGTCGAGCGTGCCGACAGCGAGCACCAGGTCATAGGCGCCCGCCGGCGGCTCCCACGCATCCTCGACGATGGTTCGTCCGCCCGACGCAGCGGCGAAAAGCGGCCCCGGGTCGTGGGCCGTGACGCTGCCGGCGAGTTCGCGCAGCCGCTCGGGCCACTGCGGGTCCGGGCAGCCGATCAATAGCGCATGTGCGAACCGGCGCTGCAGCAAAGCGATACGGTCGAGGCAATCGGCGAACGCGCGCTCGTGGAGGAACAGCTCCGGCCCGGTGCGAGCGGCGCGATCCCGGCGAAGCGCGCGCAGCTCCATGTCGAACAGCTCGGGCACCCGCGCGCTTGTGCGCTGCCCGGGCATGAGCGACAAGACGGGATGGTGCCAGAGTTTCTCGGCAGAGTTGCGCGGTGGGCGCTCGACTTCGCACTACCGCCACGCTGCGCCGGCTGCGGCACGATCGTCGGCGACGTCCACAGTTTCTGCCCGGATTGCTGGAAAGACGTGGAGTTCCTCGGCGAAGGCGGCTGTTCGACCTGCGGCATGCCGCTCCAGGCCACGGATCAAACGACCTGCGGCGCCTGCCTGGCGCGAGCGCCGCGCATCGCCCGAACCCGTGCCGCGGTGGCTTACGGCGATCTCGCGCGAGCCCTTGCGATCCGGCTCAAATATGGTCGCAAGGTCGCCATCGCGCGCACGATGGCACGCTACATGGCGCCGCTGGTCGGCGAGGGTGCCGACCGGCTCCTGGTGCCGGTGCCCCTTCACCGCACGCGCTTGTGGGGCAGGGGCTTCAACCAGTCGGCGCTGGTCGCGAGCGAGCTGTCGCGGCGTCTGGGCATCGCCGCCGATCCGCTGGCGCTGGCGCGGACGCGCAGGACCCCGCCGCTCAAAGGCATGAGCCCCCTCCAGCGTCGCAAGACCGTCGCCGACGCATTCAGGGTCCGCGACAAGCGCGCCGTCGCGGGCAAGACCGTCATCCTGGTAGACGATGTGCTGACGACGGGAAGCACGGCAGAGGCCTGCGACCGGACGCTCAAGCGCGCCGGCGCGGCGCGGGTGGAGCTGGTCAGCTGGGCACGCGTGGTGAAACCTTCGCTGTTGATGCGTTGACGCTCATGCCTAAGTATCGGGTGTGAAGGACCGATCGTGACTGTCGAGATCTATACCAAGGCATTCTGTCCCTTTTGCTGGCGGGCCAAGCAGCTGCTCGAAGCCAAGGGCGTCGAGTATCACGAGATTTCCGTCGATTATGGTGGCGATGCTCGCGCGATCATGGTCGAGCGCGCCCAGGGGCGCACGACCGTCCCACAAATCTTCATTCGCGAGCACCATGTCGGCGGATGCGACGACCTCGTCGCGCTCGACCGGTCGGGCAAGCTCGACGAGCTGTTCAAGCCGTGACCCGCATCGCGCTGTTCCAGTCGACCAGCGGCATCGATCCGGCGGTGAACGCCCGCGCGCTCACCGATGCGATCGAGGAAGCTTCGACAGGCGGCGCGGAAATCCTGTTCACGCCGGAAATGACGGGGCTGCTCGACCGCGATTCGGCACGGGCGGCAAAAGTCCTCCGGTCGCAGGACGAGGACCAGGTCCTCGCCGCGTGCCGCGAAGCTGCGGCCCGGCATCGGATCTGGGTGCATATCGGCTCGCTCGCGGTGCTGGCCGACAATGGCAAGGTCGCCAACCGATCCTTCGTCATCGATCGGGAGGGAGCCGTCCGCGGCACCTATGACAAGCTTCACCTGTTCGATGTCGACCTGCCGACGGGCGAGAGCTGGCGCGAATCCAACACCTATTCACCTGGCGCGGGGGTGACGCTGGTCAACGGGACACCGGTCGGCAAGCTCGGCCTCACCATCTGCTACGACCTGCGTTTCCCCGGCCTGTTCGCGCGGCTCGCCGAGTCCGGCGCTGACGTGATCACCGTGCCGGCCGCCTTCACCGTTCCGACGGGCAAGGCACACTGGCATGTGCTCCTGCGCGCCCGGGCGATCGAAGCCGGGCTGTTCGTCGTCGCCGCCGCGCAGGTCGGGCACCACGACGATGGCCGCAACACGTTCGGCCACAGCCTCGTCGTCGACCCCTGGGGCGAGGTCTTGCTCGACATGGGCGAGGAACACGGGGTTGGCTTTGCTGAGATCGACCTCAAGCGCATTTCCGACGTTCGCTCGCGCATACCGTCGCTTAACCACCGCCGGCCCATCCCGGACGCGGTGACCGTATGATCGTCTTCGACCTTCACTGCCGCGACGGTGGCGAGACGTTCGAGGCCTGGTTCCGCTCGGGCGCCGATTACGAGGAGCAGCGCGGGGCCGGCCTCGTGCAATGCCCCGTCTGCCAGTCCGTGAATATCGACAAGGCGCCGATGGCGCCACGCGTGCCGCGGAAAGGCTCGGACGGTCCGTTCGCCCGGGTCGCGGCGATGCAGGCCGAGCTGCTCAAGGACTCGCGCTGGGTCGGCGACGAGTTCACCGACACGGCCCGTGCCATGCACAGCGGAGAGATCGCGCAGGCGCAGGTCCACGGCAATGCCACGCTCGAGCAGGCGAAGTCCCTCGCCGAGGACGGCATCCCGGTGGCGCCGCTTCCATTGCGCGTCACGCCGCCGAGCCAGGTGAATTGATCGGCGCGGCCGTAGCCCCTATTCCAGCGCCACGACCCCGTAGCTCAGCAGGATAGAGCATCAGATTCCTAATCTGAGGGCCACAGGTTCGAATCCTGTCGGGGTCACCAAGGTTAGAAGGGGCGAGGGAATGGCTACGCAGCAGGACCGCGCAGGATATGTCGAACGGCTGTTCCTCGAGCATCCGCGCTCGCTCGGCATGAGCTGGGCCGGGCACGGCATAGGTGCCGCGGCGATTGGCGCGCGGCTCGTCGGCGCGGGCTGCGCATGCATGGTCCACGCGGTCGTGCCAGGGCTCTTCACCCAGACCGCCGGCAAAACGATCAGCGGCATGTACGAGCATATGATGCAGCGCAAGGCGGTCGCGACCAACCCGGAGAACTGGCCTGACTACGAGATCTGACCGTCAGACGACGGTCGCGATTGTCGGGGGCGGAGCGTCGGGAACGATCCTCGCCGCCCAGCTGGCACGACTCGGCGTCCGCTCGCTGCTGATCGACGGCAGCGGCCGAATGGGGCGCGGGGTAGCTTATTCGACGACCGAGGCCGCGCATTTGCTCAATGTCCGCGCCGAGGGGATGAGTGCATGGGCAGGCGAGCCCGACCATTTCGCGAAGCGCTTCGAAGGCGAGGGCGGGGGCCCTCGCGGCTTCGCCCAGCGGCGGTTCTTCGCCACCTACCTCGGCGAGATGCTGGCCGATGCGGTCGCCAGCGGCTGCACGGAGCTGGCTGAAGCAACGGCTGTAAGCGCCGCGAGGGAAGGCGATTCCTGGAAAGTCGGCTTTGCGGATGGCTCGTCGATTGAAGCGCAGGTGCTCGTCCTCGGCATCGGCAACCAGCAGCCCGAGGCGCTGAAGGCGTTTGCTGATGTGGGGCGGCGCTTTGTCCGCAACCCGTGGGGTGCCGATGCGCGCGGGGCGGTCGACGAGCTGGCGCGGACAGGCGGTGCTGCTCTCCTTGTGGGCACCGGCCTGACGATGGTCGATCTCGTGCTCTCGCTCGACGCCGCCGGCCACAGGGGACGCATCGTCGCCATGTCACGTCGCGGCCTCATCCCGCGGGCGCATGGCGATTTCGACCCTGCGCCGGTCGATTATGACCAATTGCCGGGCGGGCTTCGTGGGATGTTCCGCTGGCTGAGGCGGCGCAGCGCGGCGGTGGGCTGGCGCGCCGCCGTCGACAGCCTGCGCCCGTATAGCCACCCGTTGTGGCAAGGCCTGACGCATGACGAGCAGCGCCGCTTCCTCCGCCACGCACGGCCGTGGTGGGACGTGCATCGCCATCGCATTGCGCCCGAGGTCGCGTCTATCGTCGCAGGGATGGTCGCCAGCGGGCGGCTTGAGATCGTCGCAGGCCGCATCGAGGCGGCGCGCGAGGCGCCCGAAGGGATCGACGTCGAGTACCGCCGTCGCGGAGCCGCCCAGGGCCGGACCGAGACCTTCGCTTATGCGTTCAACTGTACCGGGCCGCTCCATTCGATCGCGCGCTCGAAGGATCCGCTGCTCAGGAGCCTGCTCGACGCGGGGCAGGTCAAGCCGGACCACCTCGGGATTGGCCTCGAGGTGAGCGAGGATTGCCGCGCAGGGAACCGCCTTTGGGCTATGGGGCCGCTGACCAAAGGACGTTATTGGGAGATCATCGCCGTCCCTGATATCCGCGAGCAGGCGGCGGCGGTAGCGCAGGATATTGCCCAGGAGTTAGGTGAATGAGCGATCATGGCGAGCCCGACGATGGCGACCTGGTCGAATCGGCGCCCGCCTGCGAGGTTCCGAACGAGGTCGCCGAGGCCGTCAGGACACTGATTCGCTGGGCAGGCGACGATCCCGATCGCGAGGGCCTGCTCGACACGCCCCGCCGGGTTGCGCGGGCGTGGAAGGAATATTCCAAGGGCTACGCGGAAGATCCGGCAGCCCACCTCAGCCGGACCTTCGAGGAAGTCGGCGGCTATGACGAGATCGTGCTCCTGAAGGACATTCCGTTTCAGTCGCATTGCGAGCACCATTTGGCGCCGATCATCGGCAAAGCGTCGATCGCCTATCTTCCCAAGGACAAGGTGGTCGGGATCAGCAAGCTGGCGCGCGTGCTCCACGGCTATGCCCGGCGCCTCCAGGTCCAGGAGCGGCTGACCGCGCAAGTCGCCGACGCCATCTGGAAGCACCTCCAGCCCAAGGGCGTCGCGGTGATCATTGAGGCGACGCACGCCTGCATGACGGCGCGCGGCGTCTCGACCCCGGGCGTGATGATGACCACCAGCCGGATGATGGGGACCTTCCGCGAGGATGAGCGCAGCCGCCGCGAGGTGCTGGCGCTGATGGGCTATTAGGAAACGAAGCGGGGCGATCCCGCTGGCCTGAGGATCGCCCCGCACTCCACCCCGATCGTGGAGGTGGTAGGTCTAGTTTCAGCTCAGGCGTTCGACGGCGTCTCCATGCCGTGCTTCAGCTGGCTCATCTGGTCGTGACCGGACTTGATCGATTGGTAGCAGCGCTCGAGCAGGTCATGCGTCTCGCCGCGCA
>JBDTZJ010000060.1:0-9713 GCA_040005255.1 Sphingomicrobium sp. | reverse complement strand
GCGGCTGCCACCTCCCCGTTCCGGGTCGGATTTTCAGGGCGCGCCTCACGCCTTCTTTCTCCGTGGCCTCTTGGCCGCAGGCGTCTTCTCCGCCTTGAGCGATGGTGCGTCCGGCGCCGGTGCCGGGCTTGGCGCTCCCGGCGCTTCGCCGACTGCCTTCTCGTCGCCGGGCAGGCGGTATTCCGGCCCTTCCCACGGCATCAGGAAGTCGAAGTTGCGGAAGTCCTGCGGCAGCGCGACCGGCTCATAGACGACGCGCTTCTCGGCCTCCGAGTAGCGCAGCTCGATGTGGCCGGTCAGCGGGAAGTCCTTGCGCTGCGGATAGCCCTCGAAGCCGTAATCGGTGAGGATCCGGCGCAGGTCCGGATTGCCGCTGAAGGCGACGCCGTACATGTCGAACACCTCGCGCTCGAGCCAGCCCGCGACCGGCCACAGCCCGGTGACGCTCGGCACAGGCGTCGCTTCGTCGGTGGTGACATGAACCCTAACGCGATGATTGCGCGTGAGCGAAAGCAGGCAATAGACGATCTCGAACCGCTCCGGCCGCTCGGGGAAGTCGACCCCGGCGATCTCCATCAGCTGCTGGTAGTCATGGTCGTCGCGAAGCGCGGTCAGCACCGGCACCAGGTCGTCGCGCGAAACGTCGAACGCGGTCTCGATCCCGGCACGCGGCCGTACCTTGGCAAGCTTGGCGAGCGACGCCGGGGCTTCGGCGTAACGTGGCGCGGGGGAGGCCATCAGCGCTCGATCGTCCCTTCGCGGCGGATTTTCCGTTGCAGCTGGAGGATGCCATACAGCAGTGCCTCCGCGGTCGGCGGGCAGCCCGGCACGTAGATGTCGACTGGGACGATGCGGTCGCAGCCGCGCACGACGGAATAGCTGTAATGGTAATAGCCGCCGCCGTTGGCGCAGCTGCCCATCGAGATGACGTAGCGCGGCTCGCTCATCTGGTCGTAGACCCGGCGCAGCGCCGGGGCCATCTTGTTGCAGAGCGTACCGGCGACGATCATCACGTCCGACTGACGGGGCGAAGCGCGCGGCGCAACACCAAATCTTTCAAGGTCATAGCGCGGCATGTTCAGATGAATCATCTCGACCGCACAGCAGGCGAGTCCGAAGGTCATCCACCACAAGGAACCGGTCCGCGCCCAGGTGAACAGGTCCTCGGTCGTGGTCACCATGAAGCCCTTCTCGTTCAGCGACTGCTGAACCTCGAGCAGCTTCTTCTGGTCGACTTCTCCGGGGACGAGGCCGGCGATCCGCGCCAGCTCCTCCTCGGTCGGCATGGGGTCTTCGCCGGGGCGAAGCATCACTCCCATTCGAGGGCCCCCTTCTTCCATGCGTAAGCAAGGCCAAGCGCAAGCTCGACAAGGAAGACCATCATCGCCGTCCAGCCGGTCCACTTGGTGAAGCTAAGGCTCACCGCCCAGGGGAACAGGAAGGCTGCTTCAAGGTCGAAGACGATAAACAGGATCGCGACCAGGTAGAAGCGGACGTCGAACTCCGCGCGGGCGTCCTCAAACGCGGGGAAGCCGCATTCATATTCGCTGAGTTTCGCTGGATCGGGCTTATGCGCCCCCGTAAAGCGCGAGACGATCATCGGCAGCACCACGAACGCCGTCGACAGGCCCAATGCGATGATCAGGAACAAGAGGATCGGCAGGTAGCCGGCGGCAACGCTTGCCAAGGGGAAACTCCGAGGGCTCGAGAACTTGGGCGCGCTTTAGGGCAGGGACTTGGGCGCCGCAACCATTGACAGAGGTGCAAAACATCAACAGCTTTCGAAGGCAACCGGGGGGTATGCCATGCTGCTTTTCAAAACGACGATGTTGCTCGCGCTGGCCGCGGCGGTGCCCGCCGCAAAGCCTGAAATGGTGCGGGCGCAGGACCCGCAAAGCCTCGTCCGGGCGCTGCAGAGTGGCGGTTACCAGGCGCAGCTTGGAACCGACAAGGTCGGCGATCCGATGGTCACCAGCGGCGCGTCGGGAACCAATTTCCAGGTCTTCTTCTACAATTGCACCAACCACAGGGAGTGCGCGACCGTCCAGTTCCATTCCGGCAATCATCTGACCACGCAGGTCACCTTGGATGCGATAAACCAATGGACCACGAGCCAGCGCTTCGGCCGCGCCCATCTCGACAAGGACAGCGATCCGATCCTGGAGATGGATGTGGATCTCGACGACGGCGGGCTGTCGCCGGCGCTGTTCATCGACAATATGGAGTTCTGGACGAGCGTGTTGGGCAACTTCGAGCGGCAGATCGGGTACCGTAAGTAGCGTCGCGCGCGAGCTTACGGCTTACTCGCGTTTGCAATCCGCCGAGAGCGGGATGGCGACGATCGGCGCGCCGCTGGTGCGCTTGAATTCGGGCTTGTCGATTGTCGCCCAGCCGGAATCCGCGACGAGCAAAAGGCGCTTGCCGTCGTAAGCGACCTGGGTGGGATCGGACAGCGTCACGCTGCCTAAAGGCTGATCGACCCGCAGCCGGTCGCCTTCGAGCGTGATCGACACCAGCGTCCCCGGCGTGCTGCCGTTGTAAATGCCATAGTAGGTCGAGCCGCAACGCGTCACGCCGTCGATTCCCCGCAGCGGCTCGCCGTCCTGTCGCGGCAGGAGCGTGCGAGTGCCGGTGGCGAGGTCGACCACGCCGACGCCCTGGCTATAATCGGCGACGAGCAATTTCTGGCCGTCAGCGTCGAGCGACGTCCCCTGCCCGCTCTTGCCGACACCGGGCGCGATCAACGCAGTGAGGGCGTATCCGCTCTTGGCCAGCTGATAGACGGCGCCATTCTGGCTGTCGCTGACGAACACGCCGCCAGCTGCGGCGGACACGTCGCCCGGATGGAAGCTGCCCGAGGGCGTCGCGATCCGCGTGACCACCTGCCCCGCCGTGTTCAGCGCGATCAGCGCACCGCGCTCGCACGGCTTGATAGCAGCGACGCCGGGCGGGCAGTCGGCGGCGACCCACAGCCGTTTCCGTCCCGCATCCCACGCGATGGCGAAGGGATGGAGCGGTGCCGGCAGTGTCGCGATCGTCCGGCAGGTGGGGCGGCAGGCGAGGATCTGCCGGTCGAGGATACTCGACACCCAGATGGTCGTGCCATCGCTCGCGACGCCTTCCACCAGCCGGTGCCTGGGGTCGATCGTCGGCACCGTCTGCGGCTGGACCGCCGCTGCCGCGGCCAGGGCCAGCAGCCCGATCACCGAAGCGCCCCGGCGACCAGCTTCTGGAGCTTGGAATGGATCGCCCCCGACGCAGCGACATATTCGCCGCGCTCGAACGCCCGGTCACCGCCGCGATAATCGGTCACGAACCCTCCCGCCTCGCGGACCAGAAGCACGCCCGCGGCAGTGTCCCATAGGTCGAGCTCGTCTTCCCAGAAACCGTCCATTCGACCAGCGGCCACCCAGGCGAGATCGAGGGCGGCGGAGCCGAAGCGGCGGATGCCGGCGACGCTGGGCGCCACGGCGGCATAGATTTTCGCCCATTTTTCAGGGTCGCCGCGCCCGAGGAAGGGAATGCCGGTGCCGATCAGGCTGTCGGCAAGATCGCGGCGGGCGGAGACGCGCAACCTCGCATCCTGAAGCCAGGCGCCCCTTCCCTTTTCCGCCCAATAGCTGTCGTCGGTCAGCGGCTGGTAAACCAGGCCCTGCGTGATCTCGGTCCCGCCGCCCGGCTTCCTCTCCTCGACCGCGATCGAGATCGAGAAATGCGGGACGCCGTGGAGGAAATTGGTCGTGCCATCGAGCGGATCGACGATCCAGCGCGGCTTGTCGGGATTGCCGGCGATCTCTCCGCCTTCCTCGAGCAGCATGCCCCAGTCGGGCCGCGCGGTGCGCAGTTCCTCGACGATGGTCGCTTCCGCCCGCTTGTCGGCCATAGACACGAAGTCGGCCGGCCCCTTGCGGCTGACCTGGAGCTGCTCGACCTCGCCGAAGTCGCGGCGAAGGCGCGGCGCCGCCTTGCGGGCGGCGCGCTGCATGACGGTGATCAGGCCTGAGTGCGCGACCATCGGCTAGTCCGCGCGGCGGACATACTCGCGGTTGTACACGTCGATGACGATCTTCGTGCCCGCCGTGATGTGCGGCGGCACCAGCACCTTCACGCCATTGTCGAGCACCGCGGGCTTGTAGCTGGATGAGGCGGTCTGCCCCTTCACCACGGCGTCGGCCTCGACGATGGTCGCTTCGACCTGGTCGGGCAGCTGCACGCTTATGGGCCGCTCGTTGTACAGTTCCATCTCCACGTCCATGCCGTCCTGGAGGAAGTCGGCGGCGTCGCCGAGCAGGTCGCGCGGCAGGCTGATCTGCTCGTAATTCTCCTTGTCCATGAAGGTCAGCATGTCGCTGTCAGCAAACAGGAATTGGAAATCCTTAGTGTCGAGGCGGACGCGCTCGACAGTCTCGGCGGAGCGGAAGCGGACGTTGGTCTTGCGGCCGTCCATGAGGTTCTTCATCTCGACCTGCATGTAGGCGCCGCCCTTGCCCGGCTGGGTGTGCTGGATCTTGACGGCGCGCCAGATGCCGCCCTCATATTCGATGATGTTGCCGGGACGGATGTCCACGCCGCTGATCTTCATTGCCGTCTCTTGGGATAGAGTTTTGAAAGAGCGCCACCGGCCCGCTTGTCGGGCCGGCGGAATGGGCCGCGCTCTAGCCGCCGGCCTTCGTCCCGGCAAGCAGCGGGTAGGGATTGATCGGCGTGCCATCCCACCAGCGCTCGCCGGGCGCCATGCTGTTGATCGCGAAGTGGAGGTGCGGGCCGGCGGCGCTGGCGTCGCCGGTGTGGCCGACGCGAGCGATAACCTGGCCGCGTTTCACCTGCTGACCCTCGACGAGGCCCGGCGCGTAAGCCGACAGATGGGCGTAATAATAAGTCCACTTCTGGTCCGGGGAGCGTTCGTAGATGGTAATCCCGCCGCGCGCGCTGTTGAACAATTTCTCGATCATTCCGTCGGCCGCCGCGATCACCGGCGTGCCTTCGGCGGCCATGATGTCGATGGCGTCATGACGCCGTCCGGCCGACCGCGCCTCGTCGAACGTGTCGACGAGCTGGCCGGCCTGGGTCCCGACCACCGGGATAGCAAGGCCGGACGGGGCGACCTGGACCTGCTGCGCCAGGGCGACTGGCGGCCCATTGTCGGGCGTAACCGTCACGACCGGTCCGCTGCGCGCGACTTGCGGGGCCGGCCCCGGCACCGTGCCGTAGAACCAGATCCAGAAGAAGCTAGTGACGACGGCCGTGAGCAGCGCCGTGCCGATAATCCTGAGCATGAGTTCGCAACCCTCGCGCGGTGAACGTTGTTCAGCTGCAACGATGCAAGCTAAGTCTGTATCCACCGCCATCCGCGCGACCGCTGATTGGCAATTCGGCCAATCTCAAGCAAACTGCCGCACATGGCCGACGCCGAACCGCCGCCTTACTACGAGCCGCCGACGCCGTTCGCGCAGCAGCGCTCCGACCTGCGCACAGGCATCGGCCGGCGGATCGGCGACACTCTCGACGCGACGCCGCGCCTGTGGCGGCTGTGCTCGAGCCCCAAGCAACCGGTCCAGCTCTACATCGGCGATAATTTCCTCGACGGCGAAACCTGCCGCCAGATGTGCGCGCAGGTCGACGAAGGCAGCTACCCTTCGCCGCTGTACGAGAAGGAGAAGTACGAGGACGTCCGCACCAGCTGTAGCTGCAACCTCAACGCTTACGACCCGCTGATCGTCGAGATCGACACCCGCATCGCGGACCTGCTCGGCATGGGCAAGGTTCACGGCGAGCCGCTGCAGGGCCAGCGCTACCATGAAGGCCAGCGCTTTCGCGAGCACGCCGACTTCTTCTACATCGATCAGCCTTACTGGGCCGAGTACGAGCCGCACGGCGGCCAGCGCACCTGGACCGCGATGATCTATTTGAACGAGCCCGACGCCGGCGGCGCCACGCGGTTCAAATTGCTCGACTTCCAGGTCGAGCCGAAGCTCGGACGCATCCTCATCTGGAACAACATGGCGCTCGACGGCAGCCCCAATCCGTGGACTCTGCACGAGGGGATGCCAGTGGAGGCCGGCAGCAAATATATCGTCACCAAATGGTACCGCGAGCGGCAGTTCGTCTAGGTCAACACCTCGGCGAACGCGTTCACCGCCGCAGCAGGGTCCTCCTTCCCCCACACCGCCTGGCACACCGCGAGGAAATCCGCGCCCGCGTCGACCAGCGGCTTCGCGTTTTCGGGCGTGATCCCGCCGATGGCGACGCAGGGGATTTCGAATATCGCCGCCCACCAGCTGAGGATCGACGGGTCGGGCCGGTAGTGCGACGGCTTGGTCGTGGTCGGGTAGAAAGCGCCGAACGCGACATAGTCGGCCCCGGCCTCGCCCGCCTCCATCGCCAGGTGGCGGTTGTCATGACAGGTCCTGCCGATCTGCGCTGAGGGACCGAGCAGCGCGCGCGCCTCGCGCACGTCGCCATCGCTCTGGCCCAGATGGACACCGTCCGCGCCGAGCCGCTTCGCCAGCGCCATGCTGTCGTTGACGATGAAGGTGACGTCGGCGTCGCCGCAAATCCGCTGCAGCGGCTCGGCGAGCCGCGCCAGCTCATGCTCGTCGACGTCCTTCACGCGCAGCTGGAAGGCGGCGGCAATGCCCGGCTCGAGCGCCGCCTGAAGCCGATCCGGGAAGGCGCCGCCGACCTCCTGCGGGCTGATCAGGTACAGCTTCGCCGGCGCGGTGCGCTCCGGCGCCGGAAAGTCGATCGGTTCGAAGTCGTCCTCATCCATCGCGACCGCTCACTAGCGTGTTTGCACGCGCAGGCTAGTCGGCCCTATCGGGCGCCAATGCGAGACAAACGCGGCCCAGCGAGCCAGGACCCCGCGCTGTTGCGCCGCCTGCTGCGCGCAAAGGACCAGATGGACGCCGCCAGCCACGAAGAATGGCCGGTCCCACGCCTCGCACGCGTCAGCGGCGTCTCCGAGGCGCATTTCGCGCGGTCATTCAAGGACGCCTTCGGAGTCCCGCCGCACCGCTATTTGCTCACTCGACGAATCGAGCGGGCCAAGGCGCTGCTCCGCGACACCGAGCGGTCCATCACCGAGATCGCGTTCGACACCGGCTGGAACAGCCTCGGGACGTTCGGACGCATCTTCCGCGACATCACCGGCGAGAGCCCGAGTGAGCTTCGAGCCCGCGAGAAAGCCGCCCCGCAGCGGCTCACGGAAGTACCGCACTGCTTCGTCAGCGCGGCTCACCGGCCGAACCTCACAATCGCAGTTTCGGAGAAGCGGCGGCGGGGAACGGACGATAATGCGCATGGGTCGAACGAAGAGGAGATTCCATGAACCAGGGTGTCGGAGTAGCCGGTATTTACGTCCGCGATCAGGACGAAGCTCTAGATTTCTATGTCGAGAAGCTCGGCTTTCGCGTCCACACCGACGCGCGGAACGGCGACTATCGCTGGCTGACGGTGCAGCATCCGGACCAGCCGAGTGTGCAGCTCGGCCTGTTCAAGCCCCAGCCGCCCACAATCGACGAAGCGACCGCGCAGACGCTGAACGAGATCGTCGCCAAGGGCGCAATGCCGCCGCTCACCCTCGTGGTCGAGGATTGCCGCGCGGCCCACGAGCGGTTTCGCGCACGCGGCGTGGAGTTCACCCAGGAGCCGATCGAACGCTTCGGCAACATCGACGCGAACTTCCGCGACCCGTCCGGGAACGGCTGGAAGATGATCGAGACACGGCGAGGTCCCCATGCACGCCAAATTTTTCAGATTGCGTCCGGCGCACGGGTCAACTTCAAAGGTAGTCCAAATGACTTGGAACATGTGGATTCGACGGGCTCACCGCTGGCTGGCGCTTCTGTTCACGACCATCGTCGCCGCTATCTTCATTTCACTCGCCGCGGGGCGGCAGCCGGCCCAATAGGTCTATTATGCGCCGCTACCGCCACTCTTCCTGCTCATGTTCAGCGGCTTGTACATGCTCTTCCTGCACTACGCCGTGAGCTGGCTGCCGAGGAGGCAGGCACCGTGAGTTATTCCTAAGAGATCAGCTTGGTTCGTCAGGCGGTTCAGGCCGGCACCTTCGTCGTCGACGCCTGATAGATCTCTTCGATCGCAGTGCCGAGCGTCTTGTTGAATTCTTCGTCGCTCTGCTGAGCGCGAAGGTCGGAAAGCAAAGCGCGGCTGAAGCTGGCGATCATGCCCGGGTTCCTGGCGAGCTTGCGGCAGGCTTCCTCGCGGCTGAAGCCGCCCGAAAGCGCTACCACGCGCAGCACCTTGGGATGCTCGACCAGAGGCTGGAACAGCCCGGCATTGGCCGGGATCGACAGCTTGAGCATCACCCGCTGACCTTCGGGGATCTCGTCGAGCTCTTCGAGGAGCGCGGTGAGCAAGAGGTCATCGCTCTCGGCGCGGTCGGCGCTCTTGATGTTCACCTCGGGCTCGATGATCGGCATCAGGCCATGGGCGAGCACCTGCTTCGCGACCTGGAACTGCTGGGCGACCAGCACGGCGATGCCGGCCGAGTTGGCCGAGTTGATCACCGACCGTTCCTTGGTGCCGAAGACGCCGAGGGACCTGGCGCGGGCCAGCAGCTCGTCGAGGCCGGGCATCGGCTTCATCATCTGGACGCCGTTCTCCTCGGCCTCCAGGCCCTTGTCGATCTTGATGAAGGGGACGACGCCGATGTCGATCAGCGCCTGTGGGGTCGGCTTGCCGCCGACCGTGCCGTCCATCGTTCGCTCGAACAGGATCGCGCCGAGCACCTTGCCGCTGGCGAAGCAGGGCGAAGTGATGATCCGGGAACGCATCTGGTGTATGAGGCCGAACATCTCTTCGTCGCTGCCCCAGGCGCCTTCCTCAATCCCGTAGCCCGTGAGCGCCTTGGGCGTGGAGCCGCCGGACTGGTCGAGCGCGGCGATAAAGCCGTCGCCTTGCTCGATCTTCGCCGTCATTTCAGACTGGTTCATTACCTTACCCCTATTGTTCGAGCGCGGCGATGCCAGGCAGCGTGCGCCCTTCCATCCATTCGAGAAACGCTCCACCCGCGGTCGAGACGAAGCTGAAGTCCTGGGCGACCTCGGCATGGTTGAGCGCGGCTACGGTGTCGCCGCCACCCGCAACCGACACCAGCGAGCCTTCCTTGGTCAGCGCCGCCGCCGTCTTGGCGAGGGCCACCGTCGCTGCATCGAACGGCGGCGTCTCGAACGCTCCGAGCGGCCCGTTCCACACGAGCGTTCGGCACGTCTTGAGCACGTCGGCAAGCGCTTCGACCGCGGCGGGACCGATGTCGAGGATCATTTCATCGGCCGCGACCTCGTGGACGTTGCAGGTGCGCAAGCTCGGCGGGTTCGGAGCGAATTCCTTCGCGACCACGACGTCGTACGGCAAATGGATCGTGCAGCCGGCCTGCTCCGCCCGCTCGAAGATGCTCTCCGCTTCGCCGGTCAGCTCATGCTCGCACAGGCTTTTGCCGACATTGACGCCGCGCGCGGCGAGGAAGGTGTTGGCCATCCCGCCGCCGATGATCAGATGATCGACCTTGCCGACCAAATGCCCAAGCACGGCGAGCTTGGTCGAAACCTTGGCGCCGCCGACCACCGCAGCGACCGGCCGGTCGGGCTCTCCCAGGGCACGCTCGAGCGCCTTGAGCTCGGCTTCCATCGCTCGGCCAGCGAAGCTCGGCAGAAAATGGGTGATGCCCTCGGTCGAGGCATGGGCGCGGTGCG
>JBDTZJ010000059.1:0-9771 GCA_040005255.1 Sphingomicrobium sp. | reverse complement strand
GCATCCTGCAGGTCGGGCCCGGCGAAGATCGACGCGGTGTGCCCGTCCTTGCCCATGCCCAGCCACACGAGGTCCGGCGGCCACGGCAGGTCCTGCAGCCGCGCGTCGGCCGAATTTCCGGCGAGCCGGTAATCGGCGATCTCCGCCGCGATCGGGATCACCCGCGCCCCCACCGGCAGGAACGCCTTGGCGATCGCGCGCACGTTGCTGCGCTCGTCGTCCATCGGCACCAGCCGGTCGTCGGTCGGGATGATGGTGACTTTCTTCCACGGCAGCTTCTGCGCGGCCAGCTTGGCGAACACCGCCGGCCCCGTGCTTCCGCCGGGCACCGCGATCAGCGATGAGCCGCGTGCGTCGACCGCGCTCTCGACGATGAACCCGACGTCGCCCGCGACCGCGTCGGCGAGCTCGTCCAGGGAATCATACTCCCACCATTCCGCTTCGATCATGTGATTCCTTCTTGCGCCTATCGCGGCGGTCGTTGCGCGTATCCGAACCATCCTGCAACCGCCTGTCCGCTGCGGTTGAGCGCGGGACGGAAGCGAAGCCGGTCGTGCACGATGTTGCACATCGTCGCGTCGATCGTCGCCACTCCCGTGCCGCGAAGCACGTTGCATTCGCTGACATAGCCCTGCGGATTGACCCGCAGCCGCAGGAATACCGGCACTCCGCCCGGCCACTGGTCGAGCAATTCGCGTGGGAAATCGCGTCCGCTCAGCACCGGAGTGGCAAGGTGCGGCGGTTCGGCCACGCCATTGTCCCCGCCGCCGCCCGGCCCATTGCCGCCGCTGCCGCTTCCGGTGCCGTTGCCGATCCCGCCGGCGCCCGTCCCCGGTCCGCGCACGTTCGACGCCCCCTGCGTCGGCGCAGCGCCCTGGCGCGGCGTCTCGCTGGCCGCGATCTTCTGAACCGGTGGTGTTTCGATCCGCGGCTTCGGCGCGACGACCGGCGTCGCCTGGCTGCGAATGTTTTTCGGCGCGGACCCGCCTTCCTTGTCCTTGGGCCTGAGCTGCTGGCGCTGCTGCGGCGGTGGCGGCGGCGGAGGAGGAGGAGGCGGATTGGAAAGGTCGATGATTCGGAGCGCGCTTTGCGGATCGGCCAGGTCGCTCGTGCCGGATAGATTCAGGAGCGCCAACAGCAGCGCGGCGTGCACCGCCACTACGGCGACGATCGCACCGCCTTTGTCGCGAGCATTGACGTCAGTCCGGTAAGCCACGTCTGTTCAACGCCAACCAGCGGCTGGTGTTGCGTAGCCGGAACGTCCTCGCGAAACGCACCGCCTTTCGCCGGCACGGGTGATCATTGGCGGGCACCTCGCCAACAATGCGCCGAACCTGGAAAAAGGGATCCGCGACCCGCAGCCGATCTCCCCCGGCCCGGCCGTGCCTGACGTGAAGGTCGGCGAGGCCGGCGCCCGCGACGTCGCCCCTTTCGTCGACAGGCGCACCAGGTCGGGGGATCGGGCGGGATGGGCCGAGGGGTCGCCATTTTGAGCGGCTAATCCGTACGAGCCTGGTCCCGCAGCGCTTGCACCAGCTTTGCCATTCGCCCTGCACGCGATGGGCGCTCGACCGCGAATGCCGGTGACCGACGACAGTACAAACGATGCGGCAGATCAATGCCCGGCTCCACAGGGTTCAATGGCCGAGCAGGCTGCCTTTTGCCGAAGTCGTTGCGCTAACGCAAGGAACTTAGAAGTTGAGCGCGAGTGCCGCGTAGCCGTGATAGTGGGTTTGCCCGCCGGAGAAGTTCGGCCCTCCGGCCAGTAGCAGTGCGTAAGGGCCGCCGAGCTTGCGGATCAACCCGACATCGACGCCGGCGCTTTGGCCCCCGCCGCGCGTGTCGGCCGAATGCCAATAGGCTTCCGTCCCGAGCGAAAGTTTGTCCGTAAAATCGTGCGTCACCGCGACGGCGGCCTGCCAGAAATCCTTGTTCCCGGGTCCGGGATTGATCTCATATCCGCCGCCGCCGAACAGCGCGGTCTTCCCCAAGTCCTTCTGCACCCACAGCGGCAGCAACAAGCGGACGCGGTTGCCGCCGAGACCCCTCCCCGCCGTTGGCACGAATACGCGCGGAAAAACCGCGGCCTGCCAGCCGCTCCGCTCGTCATTGAGGAAGCGGTACTTCGCTCCAAGCTGCAAATCTCCACGACCGGCGCGCCAGCCATCCTCCGGCGAACGGGAGAAGGCGGCTGGCAGCGTCGCGGTCAGTTGAAGGCCTTTCGCGGCGCCGTAATTGAGATCGAGCCCCGCCTCGCCGTCGATCGTGCCGCCGCCCCCGTCCACACCCACGAAATTGTAGATTTCCCAGTGGCCGAGTTCGGTCGGCACCGGATCGTCGGTCTGATACGGTGGTCCGGCAAATGCAGGTGAGGCCGCACCCGCCAATGCGAATGCGGCGAGCCATCGGACAGGCTTCACGCCAGCGTTTCCGCCTGTCCGGGGTGGCTTCCCGGGCGCTGCGGCAAGATCACGATCAGGACGATGATGACCAGTGCGAGGACGGCCGAAGCGATCGGACGGCTCATCTCGAGCCCGCCTTTGGCGACCGGCTTGTCGAGGAAATCTCCGACTGTCGCACCGAGCGGGCGGGTCAGGATGAAGGCGGCCCAGAACAGGGCGACACGGCTGATGCCGGTCGCGAAATAGAGGATCGCGAGCACCGCCAGGCCGGCCCCGAACACCAGCGCGCCGCCCGAATAGCCAAGACCCGCGTCGGCGATCCAGTCGCCGAGCGCCGTGCCGAGCGTTTGCGAGAAGGTGATCGTGACCCAGTAGAAGGTCTCTTCGCGCGGGCTTGTGATCCGGTTCACGTCGACCGTTCCGACCGTCCGGTACCAGGCCAGCAGCGACAGCAGCACGCAGGCGAGCAGCAGCAGCGACCCGCCGGGATAACCGATTCCGAGCGAGCGGTCGGCGAAGTCGGCGAGCGTTGTCCCGCAGGTCGTCGAAGCAACGATCGTCGCCCAGTACAGCCACGGGTTGAAGCTGCGCGCCTTGATCTGCGCCCAGACCAGCACGAGCAGCAGCAATCCGAAGATCGCGGTCCCGAACAGATAAGCGTTCGGCACCGGATGCGCCGTCGTCTCGCCGAGCCAGGTCATGGTGACGCTGTCGCCGCCGGTCTCGCCCACGGTCGTCGCGAGGATCTTGATGATCCAGAAACCGAGCGTCACCGCCGGGACTTTGCTGAGCGCCGCAATGCGGTCGTCGGTCGAATGCATGAGGGAATTCCTGCCGGACTAAGCTCGTAAAGGCAAACACCCTCGACCGACTAGGGTTCTCCATGTCGCCGCGCCCGAAACAGCACAGGTCCTTCAGGGCTCGTCGGCCTAGCTGCTGCGAGGCGCTGCCCGCTGCACCTCCCAAGTATCCAAGCGACAACTTAGTCGGGGTTGGGGCCTTCAGCTTTGTTCTCGAGCACCTTCCCGGTGCGTGCATCCACTCCGACTTCGAACGTCTTTCCCTTGTTCTTGATGTCGAACGAATAGCGAAGGCCGGTCCCGCCGCGCTCCCTTTCCAGTTCCTGATCGGTGATCACGCCGGGACGTGCGCGCACGGCAGTTGCACGCGCTTGCGCGAGCGTGACCTTCGCCAGCGGGAGTAGCTCGGCCCCGGCAAAGCGTTTGGGGGGCGCAGCAATGGCGCCGCTTGCGGCCAAAAGCGTGGCAGCGAGGATGAGATTCTTCATTATGCAACTCCTTAGTAGGGGAGCGGAAACCTTGGCGGGCGCAGGCACAACCGCCGATGAACGAGTACGTGAACTATTTGTAATGAAACAGAGAACTCATGTGCGACGAACCCTTGCGGCGCTGCGCGAGCAATCTCGCCGATCATCATTTCCCACGTCGCTGGCCTCGCCTATCATGCGCGTGCGCGCTCGTGGCACGCGGCTTATCGCGGAGGGCTCAATGGCAGCGAAAATCTTGACCATCTGCGCGGCCGGCCTGCTGGTCATCGGCTGCTCCAAGGAAAAACCGAGGGATCGCAGCGCGGAGTCCGTGCAGCAGATCCGGCAGCTCTTCGACACGTGGGCGAAGGCTTTTGAAGCGAAGAACGTCGACGGGGTGATGACGATGTACGCGCCTAGCGTCACCGCATTCGACATCGTGCCGCCGCTGCAGTTTCGCGGCGCCGATGCCTATCGCAAAGACTATTCGGAGTTCTTCGGCCAGTTCTCAGGGCCGCTCCATGTCGAAACTCCCGACATGCAGATCGAGGTTAGCGGCGACACGGCTTTTGCCTATGGCCTCGAACGCCTGACCGGCAAAACGACCAGCGGCGCCGCGGTCGATATGTGGCTTCGCTATACCGAAGGCCTGAAGAGGATCGACGGACAGTGGCGCGTCGTTCACGAGCATATCTCGGTCCCGGTCGAGATGGCGACGGGGAAGGCCCGGATGGACCTGAAGCCCTAGCGCAGCCTCAGCCCGATCCACCACGTCCGCGGCGTCGCGCGCTCGACCGAACCGTCGCCGCCGATCCCAGCCATGACCAGCGCGTCGGTGGCATTCTCTACCCGCGCGACGAGCTGGAGGCGGCGAGCCAACGGCCATGATGCGGAGGCGTCGAGCGTGGTCGCGCCCTCGAGCGCGCGCGTGTTGAGGTCGTCCTCAAATTGCCCGCCGACGCGACGCAGCACGACCTCGGCGCCCTTCCCGCCGCGCTCCCAGCTTGCCGAGAGCGTAGCTGCGAACCTCGGCGTCTGCGCCGGCCTCAGCCCGTCGATGGCCGCCGCTGCGCCGCTCGTCTCCATCCGCGCACGGGTGAAGCTCGCGCCGCCCCGAACCGCCCAGGGCCCCCGATTCCACTCGGCCGCGGCTTCGATCCCGCGCACCTTCACGGCATCGACATTCTCGCGCTGGCGGAAGGTGCCGCCGGCGCCAACGAAGCCGACCTGCGGAAACGTGCCCGGTCCCTGCCCGAGCGTGACGTTGGCGATCGCGTCCTTGAGCCGGTTGACGAAGCCGGTCATCGATAGCCGCCAAGCCCCCCGCCCATATTCAAGTCCAGCTTCCGCGCCCGCGAGCCGCTCGGGTTTGAGCGCGGGGTTCGCCGCGGTCGCATCGGTGCCCGCGCGGAACGGCCGGAACAGCTCGTTCAGCGCCGGCATCCGCCAGCCAAGATAGGCCGCCGCGCGGACGCTCAGCCCGCTCCCGATCGGCGCCAGCACGCCGCCGCGCGCGGTCGGCAGCCAGCCGCCACGCTTGGGATCGCGCTCGTCGCGCAGCACCGCCCCGGTCGCGATCAGCCTCTCGAACAAATGGCCGCCGCTCACTTCCCAGCGATCGATCCGCGCGCCCCCGCTCAGCACCACCCCGCCCGTCTCCACCGAGGCTTCGGCAAATGCCCCGCCGGTCCAGGTCTCGCCGCCCGCGAACCTCCGCCGAGTCGGATCGCCGGCGACATAATTGAACAGCTCGCGCGTCTCGCCGCTGGTGCGCCGCGCGTCGGCACCGAGCCGGAGCTCGATCCCCTCAGCCATCGGCGGGCGCACCTCCAGGCTTCCGCCGAGCCCGTGCGAGGGCACCGCGTCCTGCAGCAGCACGCGGGTCGCGGTGGCCCGCCCGGCGCCGACGCTTGCGGTGCTGCTTTTGAGGTCGCGCCACTGCCAGTAGCCGAGCGCACTCCATTGCCACTGGCCGGATCCCACCATCCGCAGCGAGGCGTCGGCGCCGTTGGTCCGATCGCTGCTGAAATTCGTCCCCCGCGACCGCCAGTCGTGAAGACCCGACAGGTTCGCCTGCACCTCGATGTCGCGCCCGACCGGCGCCACCCAATGCCCGCGGCCGCTCCATTCGTCGTAGGGCGCGCGCTTATCGGCGGGCCCGCGCGTCGTTTCGGTGATCGGCACGAAGCCGTCGCCGCGGCTTATGCGCCCTGACACGGCCAACACGCCTCCCGCCATTCCGATGCCCAGCCGCGCCCGCGCTTCCAGGGAGTTGCGGCTGCCGCCGTCGACCTCGCCGCCGACGCCGGCGTCGGTGCGGCTGGTCATCTCGATCGTCCCGGCCAGCGCTCCGGGTCCGTTTCCGACGCTGCCGCCGCCGCGCACCACGCGGATGCCGGCGAGGCTCGCCGGATCATAGGCCGGCCAGTTGACCCAGCCGCCGAACGGATCAGCCTGCGGCACCCCGTCGAGCACCAGCAGCGCCCGGCTCGACGCATTGCCGCCGAGCGCGCGCAGGGTCACGCCCTGGCTGGTCGGATGTCCGCTACGCGCGTCCGAGCGGCGGAACAGCTGCGCGCCCGGCACATCCTTGAGCAGCTGGTCGAGCTCATGGCTTGGCGATTGTTCGATCTGGCGGGCACTAATCCGTGCCGTCGCATAGACGCGCTCGGCCGTCGGCTCGGGAAGCCTTGCAGCGGTGATGACGATGGCCGGCGGAGGTGCAGGCAGCGCGTCGGCCACCGCTGGCCTACCCGATGTCGAGGAGAGTCGCGCCGCTCGCCCGTAGCGAAGAAAGCTCATTGGCGGCGTCATGCTCGGCCATGTGCCGAACCCTGCCGTAGCTCGGCGGGCCGGTCGAGCATTTTCCCGGCGTCATGCCGGCAATTGGGCCGAACCCTAACCATTGTTAAATTTAAGTTGATAATACGTGGTTAAATTGCTGTAGAACTTGCCCTTATTCGAGCGCGACTCGAATCATTCCAACGGGGAAGGGGCACCCCGGTGAAAGTCGAAGGGGGTCCATTGCCGACATCCAGCAGCCCGTCGCGCCGCGCCGGGCGCCTGCTGCTGTGCACCATTCTCGCCGGCCATCCGTTCGCCGCCGCCGCGCAAAGCACCCTGCCCGTTGCGCCTCCGACCCGCGAGGAAGTGACCCGTCCTACAACGCCGCCGCCGGCGCCCGAAAGCCGGCTCCAGGTCGAAGGCGGCATCGAGCGCGCGCCCTGCGCTCTCGACGGGCCCGAATTCCAGTCGATCCGCTTCGTTGTCCGCGGCGCCGAATTCGAGGGGCTTCAGGGCCTGACCAGCGCCGACCTCGCACCCAGCTTCGCCCCGTACGTCGGGCGCGAGGTCCCGATCTCCACCGTATGCGAGATCCGCGACCGCGCCGCCACGATCCTTCGCGACGCTGGTTACATCGCCGCGGTCCAGGTGCCGCAGCAGCGCATCGAGGGCGGCGTCGTGCGCTTCCAGGTCCTGCTCGCCCGGCTCACCCAGGTCCGCGTGCGCGGCGAGGCGAGCGGCGCCGAAACCGCCCTCGCCGCCTATCTCGGCCAGCTCACCAAGCGACCGCTGTTCAACCGCTACGAAGCGGAGCGCTACCTGCTGCTCGCCGGCGACCTTCCCGGCTATACCGTCCGCCTGACTTTGCGGCTCGCCGGCACCGCGCCGGGCGAGGTGATCGGCGACGTCACCGTGCAGCACCTGCCCGCCTACGCCGACTTCATCGTTCAGAACGGCGGCTCCGAGGCGCTCGGCCGTTGGGGCGGGCTGCTGCGCGGCCAGCTGTTCGGCCTGACCGGGCTCGGCGACCGCACGATCTTCTCCTTTTACAGCACCTCGGACCTCAAGGAGCAGCAGACAGTCCAGGTCGCACACGACATGCGCCTCGGGCCGGAGGGTATGAGCCTGTCCGGCTCATTCACATATGCCTGGGCGCGGCCGACCGTGCCCAATGCTAATATTCTCGCCAGGACCCTGCTCGGGACGATCGAACTCGGCTACCCGTTCGTGCGGCACCAGTCGGAAACGGTCCGCGGTTCGGTCGGGATGGACATCGTCAACCAGGACGTCCGGCTGGATCATATCCCACTCACTCGCGACCGCCTGCGGGTGGCGTTCCTGCGCCTCGGCATCGATGCCATCCCGAGCGATATCGGACCGCGGTTCTCAAGCGCCGAGCCGCCTTGGCATTTCACCAGTCTGGTCGAGCTTCGCCAGGGCCTGCATGCATTGGGCGCGACGCACGATTGCGGTCCCCTCGGCGTCAATTGCCTCGGCCCGGGCAATGTCCCGCCAAGCCGCCTCGATGGCCAGTCGGATGCCACGGTGTTGCGGCTTACCGCCTACGGTGACGTGCGGCCGATCCCGAAGCTCACCTTCTCGCTGGGGGTGCGCGCTCAATATGCCTGGAAGTCGCTGCTGAGCTTCGAGGACTTCTCGGCGGGCAATTATACGGTCGGCCGCGGCTATGATCCCGGCTCACTGCTCGGCGACCGCGGCTACGGCACCCAGCTCGAGCTGCGCTACGGCAGCCGCATCCCGATCAGTGAGAGCCGCCCCGCCATCGAAGGCTATGCCTTTTGGGACCATGCCCGGGTCGGTCACCACGGCACCGCCATCATCATCACTGAGCGCGAGCATTTGGATTCTGTCGGCGCCGGCCTGCGGGTGAACTGGCAGCGCTTTGTGCTCGACGCCGGCCTCGCCGTTCCGCTCACTCATGTCGGGCCGCTCAACGACAAGCCCGACCCCCGTTTGCTCGTGTCTCTGACTACGCGTCTGTGGCCATGGAAGTACTGATGTTATGGCACATGCTCTTTACCCGACGTACCGCCTGAAGCGGCACAAATTACTCGTCTCCTGCGCGACGCTCGCGATCACCGTTGCACTGACTCCGCAGCGCGCCTGGGCTCAGGCCTTCCAGGGCACGCCGACGACGGCGAGCGGGACGGTCAGCTACGCCCGTGCCACTCCCGGCACCGAGACGATCACCGTCGGCAGCAGCACGGCCACCGTCAACTGGGCGCCGAGCGAAGCAGGGACCGGCAACATCAACTTCCTGCCCGTCGGCAACACCGCGACCTACCAGGGTGGTGAGGCGCTGACGAATTTCACCATCCTCAATCGTATCGTCCCGACCGACGCGACGCGGGCGATCGAGCTCAACGGCAGCGTGCTCAGCAAGCTCGCCGGCGGCACGACCGGCGGGAACGTCTGGTTCTACAGCCCCGGTGGGATCCTGATCGGCTCGCAGGCGGTATTCGATGTCGGCGGCCTGCTCCTCACCAGCATCAACCTTCCCGACGGCTTCACCACCAGCACGAGTGGCTTCAACGCAAGCTTCTCGAAGACCGCAAGCAACGCCGGGAGTATCCGGATTCTCGGCGGCGCGCAGATCAATGCGCGCAATTCCTATGTCGCCATGATTGCTCCCCGGATCGAGCAAGGCGGCAACGTCCAGGTCAACGGTTCGGCCGCTTATGTCGCCGCCGAGGCGGTGAGCATGTCCCTCAACCAGGGCCTGTTCGACATTGAAGTGCCGGTCGACGGCGGAACCTCTGACGCCAACGGCGTCGTCCACACGGGAACGACCGGCGGCCCGGCGAACGCGAGCGCCGCGGACCAACACACGATTTACATGGTCGCGGTGCCCAAGAACCAGGCGCTCACCATGCTTCTCGGCGGCTCCGTCGGCTTTGCCCCGGCGGCGACAGGAGCAACTGTCGCGAATGGGCAGGTCTATCTGTCGTCCGGCTTTAGCTTCAACGGCCTAGGGGTGAGCGGCGGCTCCGTAGGCACCGGCGGGATCACGATCGGTTCGCCGGGCGCGGCCAATTTCACTTCCGACTTCTACGGCTTTTCGGACGGTCCGATGTCGGTAGGGGATGTGACCGTCGCGGGTGCGAGCGGCACTGCCTTCTTCTATACCGTCGGCCTCGCGACTTTCACCGGCACGGTGAGCGCGGCAGACATCTTCGTCACATCGAGCGACATCGACATCGTCCAGGGCGCAAGGCTGGGAGTCACTGGAGTGACTCAGTTGTTGGCGCTGAATAGCGTCAACGACCTCGGCATGTACCTCGGAAACATTACCGCCCC
>JBDTZJ010000194.1:0-2920 GCA_040005255.1 Sphingomicrobium sp. | reverse complement strand
TCAAGCCCGGCATGTCGGTCGCCGACATCGGCGCGGGGGAGGGCTATTACACCGTGCGCCTGGCGCGGGTCGTCGGTGCCAGGGGCCGTGTCCTCGCCGAGGACATCGTTCCGGATGTGCGCGATCAGCTCAGCGAGCGCATTCAGCGCGAGCGCCTCGACAATGTCGCGGTCAAATTGGGGACGGCGGACAATCCGATGCTTCCGGCCGGGTCGTTCGACCGCTTGTTCCTGGTGCACATGTACCATGAGGTGCAGTCGCCCTACGCATTCCTGTGGCACATGCGCGAAGGGGTGAAGCCTGACGGCCTGGTGATCGTGGTTGATTCGGACCGGCCAGTGAAGCGGCATGGGATGCCGCCCGCCCAGCTCAAGTGCGAATTCGCGGCGCTCGGCATGAAGCCGGTCAAGGTGACGATGCTGACCAGCCGCGAGGATTATCTGGTGGCGTTCCGGCTGGCCGGGCCGCGGCCCGCTCCGGACAAGATCAAGGCGTGTCGCGCCTAGCGCCTAGAGGTAGCCAAGCCGCCTCAGGCTGGTGCATTCAGTGCCCGCGAACACGAGATGATCGAGCACCGCGCAGTCGAGCGCTTCGGCGGCGGTCGCCAGGCGGCGCGTGGCGCGGCAGTCGCTATCGCTCGGGCGTGGGTCGCCGCTCGGATGGTTGTGAGCGAGCACAATGCCGGCACTGCCATGCGCCGCGGCATCGGCGATGATCGTTCGGAGCGGGAAGGCAGCGCCCGCCTCGGCGCCCTCGTGGCGCGAGACATGGAGGCAGCGGGCCTCATCATCGACATGCTCCACCCACAGGTTCTCCCGCGACGGGTCCGAATCGGCGATGCAGCCGGCGAAGAAGGCGCGCGCTGCTGCCAGGCCGTCGAGCTTCAGCGGGAGTTCGGCACGCTGATAACGCATGGCCGCAACCTATGGGACGAAAGCGCATCCGCCCACTCGAACCGGCTCCGGAACGGTATTCCGTTATGGACCTTTTATGCGCCTCTTGGATGCGGCCCACGCCCGGTTTAGGGTCGGCTCATGCGCCAATATCTCGACCTGATGCAGCTGATCCTCGACCGCGGAGTCGAGCAGCAAGACCGCACCGGAACTGGGACCCTGTCGTGGTTCGGCGCTCAGATGCGCTTCGACCTCGCCGACGGCTTCCCGCTGCTGACCACCAAGAAGCTGCACCTCCGCTCAATCATCGTCGAATTGCTGTGGTTCCTGCGCGGCGACACCAACGTCCGCTGGCTCAATGAGCGCAAGGTCAACATCTGGAACGAATGGGCGGACGAGAGCGGTGACCTCGGTCCGGTCTACGGCAAGCAGTGGCGCGACTGGGCGACGGCCGACGGACGCCACGTCGACCAGATCGCGAATCTCGTCGAGCTGATTCGCAAGGATCCCTATTCGCGGCGGCAGATCGTGACCGCGTGGAACCCCGGCGAGATCGCCCGGATGGCGCTGGCGCCGTGCCATTGCCTGTTCCAGACGCAGGTCGCCGGCGGGCGCCTCAACCTGCAGCTCTACCAGCGCAGCGCCGACATCTTCCTCGGGGTGCCGTTCAACATCGCGTCCTACGCTCTGCTGACGCACATGCTGGCGCGGGAGTGTGGGCTGGAACCGGGGGTGTTCGTCTGGACTGGCGGCGATTGCCATCTTTACTCGAACCACCTGGAGCAGGCGCGGCTGCAGCTGTCGCGCGAGCCGCGTCCGCTGCCCCAGCTGGTGATCAAGGATCGCGGGCAGGGCCTGTTGGGCTACGAAGCCGAGGATTTCGTGTTCGAGAATTACGACCCGCACCCGCACATCGCCGCGCCAGTCGCAGTCTGAGGCGCGTTAAATCCAAGGCCGATGGAGCCGTTCCGGCAGCGCCGCGTTCCTTGTGCCGTCAGATAAGGAAAGAATCATGTTTCAGAAACTTACGACTGTGGTGCTGATCGGCACCGCGCTGGTGCTTGCCGCTTGCAACACGGTTCGCGGCGCCGCGAGAGACGTCAACTCGGTCGCCAATTGCACGCAGAACACGATGAACGGCGGCAGGTGCTGAACGAAGTCAGTAGACATTCAGCCGCTTCAATGATTCATTGTCGTTCCTGAGCCTGAATGGAGGAGCGACAATGGTTCACAAGGTTCTTGCGGTGTTGCTGGTGGGCACTGCCCTGGCGGTAGCTGCTTGCAACACGGTTCGAGGCGCTGCGACTGACGTCAATTCGGCCGCCAGTTGCACCGAGAATGCGATGCACGGCGGTAAGTGCTGACCGAACAGAGCACGTGAAAAAAGAACCCCGCCGGATCGCTCCGGCGGGGTTTTTCATTGTGACTGCAACGGGGTCCTAGTTCTGCAAATAGTCCCCGGCATCGGCGTCGAGGCCGTGGCCGCTTGGGACGACCTCGCCGAGCGGGTCGTCACCGGTGCCGGCGTCGTCGCGAGGCGACCGGGCAAGCTCGGCAGCGCGAAGCTCCTCGGCCGAGTCCGGCGCAATCAGGGCTTCGGCCATGCGCCGTTGCGCCGCACGCAGCGCCGTGTCGCGCGATGTTGCGGCCACGCGCAGGCGGTTCATGCCGGCGCCGGTGCCCGCAGGGATCAGGCGGCCGACGATGACGTTCTCCTTGAGCCCCTGGAGCGTGTCGACCTTGCCCTGAACCGCGGCTTCGGTCAGCACCCGCGTCGTCTCCTGGAACGAGGCGGCCGAGATGAAGCTACGGGTCTGCAGCGACGCCTTGGTGATGCCGAGCAGCACCGGCTTGCCCTCAGCGAGCTTCTGCTTCTTCTCGAGCCTGGCGTTGGTCTCGTCCATCTCGTCGCGGTCGACCTGCTCGGCGGCAAGCAGGGTGGTGTCGCCGCCATCGGTGATCTCGACCTTCTGCAGCATCTGGCGAACGATCACCTCGATGTGCTTGTCGTTGATCTTCACGCCCTG
>JBDTZJ010000058.1:0-9795 GCA_040005255.1 Sphingomicrobium sp. | reverse complement strand
CGCGCCTCCCAATGCCGAATGGCGGCCGCTGGTCGAGCAGGGCGTCGCGGCGCTCCAAGTTCCTCCCAAGCGTTAGCTGGGGAGGGGGACCATTCACCGAAGAGTGAATGGTGGAGGGGTCCTGGCGCCGCCGCCAATTACCCCTCCACCAGCTTTGCTGGTCCCCCTCCCCGCGGTTTCACCGCAGGGAGGAACTCACGCCGGCGCGAACTCGAGATCGAGAGCCTCGGCCACCGCTTCGTGGCGGATTTTGCCGCCCGAAACATTCAGGCCGGCCGCGAGATTGGGATCCTGCTTCATCGCTTCCTTCGCGCCCAGGTTCGCGATCTTGAGCGCGAAGGGCAGTGTGGCGTTGTTCAGCGCGAAGGCGCTGGTCCGCGCGACGGCGCCCGGCATGTTGGCAACGCAATAATGAATGATGCCGTCGACCTGGTAGACCGGGTCGGCGTGGGTCGTCGCGTGCGACGTTTCGAAGCAGCCGCCCTGGTCGATCGCGATGTCGACCAGGACCGAGCCGCGCTTCATCGTCTTCAGCATGTCGCGAGTGACCAGCTTGGGAGCCGCGGCGCCAGGCACCAGCACCGCGCCGATGACCAACTCGGCTTCCTTGACGGCATTGGCGATCGCCGCGCGGGACGCGTAGGCCGTCTTGATCTGGCTCGAGAAGAACATGTCGAGCTCGGCCAGCCGGTCGTTGTTGATGTCGTAGATGGTGACGTCGGCGCGCAGTCCGGTCGCCATCTGCGCCGCGTTGACGCCGGCAACGCCGCCGCCGAGGATCGCAACCTTGGCCGGTGCGACGCCTGGGACACCGCCGAGAAGGACGCCGCGGCCGCCCTGCTCCTTTTCGAGGTAATGGGCGCCGACCTGGACCGACATGCGGCCCGCAACCTCGCTCATCGGTTTCAACAGCGGCAGCGAGCCGTTGCGCGCGGTCACGGTTTCATAGGCGATGCAGGTCGCACCCGACTTCATCAGGCCAAGCGCCTGGTCCTTGTCGGCCGCGAGATGGAGGTAAGTGAACAGGATTTGGTCGGGCCTGAGGAGCTCGATCTCCTGCGGCTGCGGCTCTTTCACCTTCACGATCATCTCTGCCGCGTCGAACACCGACTTCGCATCGGGCAGGATGGTCGCGCCGGCTTTCTCATATGCGGAATCCGGGCAATCGATGCCATTGCCGGCCTTGGTCTCGATGAACAGCTCGTGCCCGTGAGCGACCAGCTCGGCGGCCGATGCGGGGGTCAGGCCGACACGATATTCATGGACCTTGATCTCTTTTGGCACTCCGATGCGCATGTGTTCGTTGGCTCCGACTGATGATTGCGCGGGCCTATAGACGGGCTTTTGGCCTCTGTCCCGCGCGATTGCGGGGCTTGGGCGGCAGTGCTAGGGAGCGCCGTCCGTGACGGGGATCTCGCTCGCGGCGCAAGGGATGCGAGTTCGCGGGCTGTCGGGTCAGAACCTCAACACATGAATATCACCGCGACCGGGGGCGCCGTCACTGGGGCCCCGCAAGACAGCGCGCACGGCCATGCCCATGGGCCTCTCTACAAGCTCGTCATCGGTTCGATCGGCATCGTCTACGGGGACATCGGCACTTCGCCGATTTACGCCTTCCGTGAGACCTTCGCCGGGCACCACACGCTGATCCCCGACAAGCTGCACATCTTCGGTGTGCTGAGCCTGATCTTCTGGTCGATGATGATCATCGTCACCTTGAAATATGTCTCGATCATCATGCGCGCGGACAACAAGGGGGAAGGCGGCAGCCTCGCCTTGCTTGCCCTCATCAACCGCACGTTGAGCGGCAAGAAGAAGTGGACCGGCGGCATCGTCATGCTCGGGGTGTTCGCGACCGCGCTGTTCTACGGCGATTCGATGATCACGCCGGCGATCTCGGTCCTGTCCGCTGTCGAGGGACTGACCACCGTGAATGCCGGGCTCGCGCCGTTCGTCATCCCGATCGCGATCGGCATCCTGGTCGGGCTGTTCGCCATCCAGTCGCGCGGGACTGCACGGGTCGGCTTGTTGTTCGGGCCGGTGATGATCTTCTATTTTATCACGATCGCCGTTCTCGGCCTCAGCCACATCATGAACTATCCGGCGGTGATCACCGCCATGTTCAACCCCTTGAACGCGGTCCATTTCTTCACCGCCGATTTCGTCCGCGCATTCATCGCCATGGGCAGTGTCGTCCTCGCCGTAACCGGCGCCGAGGCGCTGTACGCGGACATGGGGCATTTCGGCCGCAAGCCAATCCGCGTCTCGTGGGTCTACTTCGTCCTGCCGGCGCTGCTGCTGAATTACATGGGGCAGGGGGCGATGATCCTCTCGGCCGACCCGGCCAACGCCCTGGCCAAGGTCAAGGATCCGTTCTTCTATCTCGCTCCCGACCAACTGCGGCTGCCGCTGGTCCTGCTCGCCACCGCCGCGACGATTATCGCCAGCCAGGCGGTCATTTCCGGCGCTTTCTCGGTCACGCAGCAGGCGATCCAGCTTGGCTTCGTGCCGCGCCTCCGGATCACCCACACCAGCGAAGCCGCCGCGGGCCAGATCTACATTCCGATCATCAACTGGGCGCTAATGACGATGGTCATCATCCTCGTCCTGACGTTCCGCAGCTCATCGAACCTCGCTGCGGCCTATGGCATTGCAGTCGTCGGAGCGATGGCCATCGACAGCGTGCTGATCTCGGTCGTCCTCCGGCAGATGTGGAAATGGAACCGGCTGGTGGTTGCCGCCCTGCTGGTCCTCTTCTTCAGCGTCGACTTCACCTATCTGTCGGCGAACCTCCTCAAAATCCCCGCCGGCGGCTGGTTCCCGCTGCTGGTCGGCGCGATCGCCTTCACCTTCCTCACGACCTGGGCCAAGGGGCGCCAGCTGATGATCAGCCGAATGAACGAGGCGAGCTTGCCGATGGAGATCTTCATCAAGTCGGCAGCGCCGAGCGCGGCCCGGGTCCCCGGGACCGCCGTGTTCATGACCAGCTCGGCCAGCGGCGTGCCACACGCCCTCCTGCACAACCTCAAGCACAACAAGGTGCTGCACGAGCGCGTCATCCTGCTCACCGTCAGGATCGAGGATGTGCCCTATGTCACGGAAGAGAAAAGGCTCGAGACCAAGGATTATGGGTCGGGCTTCTATCGCGTCGTGCTGCGCTACGGGTTCATGGAGGAGGTCGACGTCCCAGTGGCGCTGTCGCGCCTCAAGGAGATCGGCCCGCAGTGCCGGATGATGGACACCAGCTTCTTCCTCGCCCGGCAGACTTTGCTTGCCTCGTCGCGCCCGGGAATGGCGATCTGGCGCGAGAAGCTTTTCGCCTGGATGCTGCGTAATGCGGAAAGCGCGATGGAATTCTTCAAGCTTCCGACCAACCGCGTAGTTGAGCTTGGCAGTCAGGTGGAGATTTGAACCTTCGGCGCCGCCCGGCATTGCGGCGCCATGGCTGACACCATCTCGTGGGGCGCGACGATCGCGACCATCGTTGCCGCCTCGATGACCGCGTCCAACCTCGGGGCGCGGATCACCGGCTATGGCTTTTGCGTGTTCCTGGTGGGTTCGCTCGCCTGGCTTGCGACCGGGCTGATGACCGGACAGCCGGCTTTGTCCTGGACCAACGCCTTGCTCACAGTCCTTAACATTTTCGGCATTTGGCGCTGGCTCGGGCGGCAGACCAAGGTCGAGGAGGGCGGCCGCACTGCGGCCGCGGCCAGCGAACAGACGCCCGGCGAGGCGCTGTTCCCGATCTCCCTCATCTCGCGAGCGGCGTTAGTAAGCGGCGGGGCCGAGCTTGGCCGATGCATTGACGCAATGGCGGGCTCACGCAGCGGACAGCTCAGCTATGTCGTGGTCTCGCAGGGCGGCGTCGCCGGTGTCGGCGAGACCTTGCGGCGACTGCCGTGGACGGCGGCGAGAGTTGAAGGCGACCAACTGATCACGGACGCTGACCCCGACCAGCTCGAAGAACTGCCGCGGGACCAGTGGCCGGGGCGCTGATCATCACCGCGGAGATGGCTGCCCGCGACCTCGGGTGGCTCGAACAGCTGCGGCGCGCTCATTATCCCGCCGACCGCAACCAGCTTCCCGCGCACCTCACCATGTTCCACGCCTTGCCGCCCTCGGCCGAAGGCGAGGTCCGGCGATCGCTTGGGCAGCTGGCCACGGAGGCCGCGCCGCGCGCGTCGATCGAAGGATTGATGGACCTCGGTGGTGGCGTCGCCTTCCGGATCGTGTCGACCGGCCTCGATGCCATTCGCCGCCGGCTCGCCGCCGACTTCCACGGCCTCTTGTCCGCGCAGGACAGCGGCGGATGGCGGCCGCATGTGACGGTCCAGAACAAGGTGTCCCCGAAAGACGCGAGGGCGCTGCTAGTCGCACTGGAACGCGAGTTTCGGCCTGCGCCGCTGGGGATCGCCGGTCTCGGCCTCCACCGCTACCTCGACGGCGCATGGGAGCGCCTCGTCGTCTACCCGTTCCGCGGTGGTTAGGACTGTTCGCCCACCCCGTTGCAGCTTAAGTCGAACGCGGCGAGGCCCGCCTCGAGCACGGAGGCGAGCATTGGCTGCTCCATCAGCTCGTCGATCGCGCCCTGGAGACCGTCGCTGACCAAGGTCTGCGCCTCTTCCGTGGCTTCGTCCCAGTCGGACGCTTCATAGGTTCCCTGGCCGACCCAACAGAAAGCGATCACTTCGGCGAGCTGGTCCTCGCCCAGGTCCTCGAACACCGCCTGGAGCTCTTCTTCGACGCTGGTGTTGATCTCGTCCTCGAGCACGCTGAGCGTGCCTTCCTGCTCGTCGTCGACATTGTCCGGGTCTTCGCCGCGGTCGTAATCGCTCGCGGTTTGTGCTTCGTATTCGCGCGCCCGGAAGATGATCCGGCAAAGCGTTTCGAGCGGGGTCAGCGGGTCCATTGGCACCTCATTGTCCTGCCCGCTTAACGAGAGCAGCCGTAAGCGGTTCCTCGCGTTGACCGGTCGGCGGAGCGCACCTATATGCCGCGCCTCCGGCGCCCTCAATACGGGTGTTTCCAGGTCCTCGGGGCGGAGTAGCTCAGCTGGTTAGAGCAGCGGAATCATAATCCGCGTGTCGGGGGTTCAAGTCCCTCCTCCGCTACCAACCTTCCTGTGACGGCATTTATCCACAACAATTCGCCGCCAGGCGCGGCGTGGACGCTGTGCCACTACGGGATTCCCGCCAAAGCGGATCGACTCCGCATTGTCCGCAACCAATTCACCGCCCAAAAGTTAACGCAACGATAACTATTGGGGTTGAGATCACTTGGTTGGCGTATTGTTCCTGCTGATTGCGGCGTCGCAAAGTGCAGCAATTCCGCTGCTCGACGCGAAAAGCGTGAGGCCGGTCGCCGATTTCGGCGCGTGCTTTACCCGGGCGGAGGAACGTAGCGGGCGCGCCTGGGCCTTCATGCCAAGGGCGCATGGCGGCACCTTCACCGATTCAGGAGCCAGAGGCGCTCCAGCTTCTTATTGGCTTCAGGTTCGCGGCGCGGGTGCGGCGACGCATGTGCGCCTGTTCGGCGCCGGCAGCGCAGCTGCGTCGTCACCCGTGATTGAGGCGGTCGAGCAGTGTCGATGATCGCCATCCCCGCCGCCGCCCTGCCGCGCTCGCAGATTGCCCGCGGCGGCCTGGCCGTCATTGCCGTCGGCCTTGCCGCGGCGTTGTCGGTAGCCACGCTGTCGAACCCCAAGTACGCAAAGGCGGTGGGCGAGGGCCTCAGCGCAGGCATCCAGAGTGTGAAAACAGTTGCGGTGATGCTGGCGGAACGCTCGCCCGGAGAACGGCCCGAAGGAGCGCTCGCCAACCTCAAGCCCAAGCGGCAGGCCGCGCTCCACGAGCGTGCGCTTCCAAAGGTGCGAGCGCCGGCCTTTCCCGCCTATGAAGCTCTGGCGGGTCCGCCGCCAAGTCCGCTCATCGCGCTGCCACCCGAAGTGCCACTCTACAGCACGGTCGCGGGCGGACCGCCGGTGGCCCTTCCGCTGACGACGGCTGCGACACCGGGGACGCCGGGTGGCCCGCCGGCCCTGTCCAACATCCCGCTCCCGGGCGGCGGCGGAGGTGGCATCTTCTCTCCACCGACGACCGCCGCGACGCCGGATGTGCCGCCGGTACTCGTCGCACCGGTTCCGGAGCCCGCGACCTGGGCAATGATGATCCTCGGGTTCGCGTTGATGGGGCGGATGCTGAGGCGCAAGGCCGCCGCGGGACCAGAACCCGCTCGCAGATAGCGCATGAGGGGCGGGGCCATCGCTTTGACGGGTGCGGTGCTTGCGGCGAGCGCTGCGGCCTGGGCGTTCAGCGCGTTTAAGCCCGAAGCCCGTGCTGCTGCCGCTGCGCCACCGGTTTCTGGCTCTGCGGCTGCCCCAGCAGGGAACCGGCTGTTCCTGACCAGGGCACAGCTCGACCAGGCGATCGCCAGCGGAACGCTCGACCGGCCGGTCAAATCGCTGCTGGCGGTCAAGGCTCCGCTGCATTTCGGCGACTATTCCTGGGACGACCGTGGAGTGCCCGCGGGGCCGACCTGGATCCGCATCGACCTTCGCTCGCAGCTCATTTCGGTGTTCCGCGCGGGGCAGGAGATCGGGACGGCGGTGATAGTCTTTGGAGGCGACAACAAGCAGACGCCGTCCGGCAAGCTGCACATCCTCGGCAAGGCGCGCGACCACCGCTCGTCACTCTATGACGCGCAAATGCCTTATACGCTTCGGCTGACCGATGACGGGGTGTCCATCCATGCGAGCAGCGTGCGATGGGGCGCCGCAACGCATGGCTGCATCGGTGTTCCGCTGCCGTTCGCTGAGCGGCTGTTCAACGCCGCAAGCGTCGGCGACGAGGTCACCATCGTCGGCAGCCCGCCCCGCAAGACGGCGTCGTTAGCGCACCGTTAACCACGAACCGTAACCCGGGCCGAAGCTTCAGGGCCCTAGCACGCGCTCAGAAAAGGGGGCCGCGTGCAGCCGAAAATCCGCTCAATGTTGCCACTGGCGATGCTTGTGTGCAGCCCGCTGCTGATCGGCGGGACAAGCCAGCGCGCCGACTTCAACGCCCGGCTGTTGCTGGCGCATAATATCGAGCGGGCGCGGATCGGTGTGCCGGCACTCGGCTGGGATCCGGTGCTCGCGGCCGATGCGCGGGTTTGGGCCGAGGAGCTCGCCGCTACCGGGCGCTTCGAACATTCCCCGGATGAGGCGGGCAAGCCGCTACAGGGCGAGAATTTGTGGGCGGGAACGCCCCGCGCGTTTGTGCCTGAAGCGATGGTCGGGTTGTGGACCGCGGAGAAAGCCGACTATCGGCCCGGCCTGTTCCCCAACAACAGCCGCTCGGGCGACGTCGAGCATGTCGGCCACTACACGCAGCTGATCTGGCGCAATTCGCGGCGCGTCGGCTGCGCCACGGCGGTGGGCCGGGAGGAGGAATTCCTCGTCTGCCGCTATAGCGAGGCCGGCAACGTCACCGGTCAGCGCGCCGCCTGAGCGAACGCCGCCTCCAGGTCGGCGATCAGGTCCTCCGGGTCTTCGAGGCCGACATGCAGCCGGACCAGGTTTGGGGCAGGGGCTTTGGATGCCGTGCGGACCGGGTCAACCGGCAGCACCAGGCTTTCATAGCCGCCCCAGCTGAAACCGATTCCGAATAGCTTCAGGCTGTCGACAAAGGTGGCGCGGCTCTTTGCGTCGGCGTCCTTCAGCTCAAAGGAGAAGAGTCCCGACGAGCCGCTGAAATCGCGCTTCCAGATTTCGTGCCCCGGGCAGTCCGGGAACGCTGGGTGAAGCACCAGCCCGACTTCAGGTCGGGCCTTCACCCAGTGCGCGACCGCAAGCGCATTCTCCTCGTGCTGCTTGAGCCGGACGCCGAGGGTCCTCAAGCCCCGGGAGCCGAGCCAGGCGTCGTCGGGCGAGACGGCGTGGCCGAGGTCCCAGCAGGTCTTCTGCAGGCGGGGGAAGTGGTCGGCGCCGGCGGTGGCCGCGCCGATCATCACGTCCGAGTGACCCCCAACATATTTGCTTAAGGCGAGGATGGTGATGTCCACGCCGGCGGCGAGCGCGGGGAACAGGAGCGGTGACGCCCAGGTATTGTCGAGCAAGTTGACGATGCCGCGCTCACGGGCGACCGCGCAGATCCCCGGCACATCCTGGACTTCCATCGTCAGGCTGCCGGGGCTTTCGAGCAGGATCGCGCGGGTGCGGTCGTTGAAAAGCTCAGCGATCCCGCTTCCGGCCAGCGGGTCGTAATAAACGACCGCGATGCCCAGGCGCTTGAGGATCGTGTCGCAGAACTTGCGCGTCGGCCCGTAGACGCTGTCGACGACCAGCAACTCGTCGCCCGACGACAGCAAGGCGAGGATCGCTCCGGTGACGGCGGCGAGGCCGGACGAATAGAGCGCGGTTCCTGCCGCTCCAGGCTCAAGCTCGGTCAGCGCTTCGGAGAGGGCCCAATGCGTGGTGGTGCCCTGCAGCCCATAATTCCATCGGCCCAGCCCTGGCCGCGCTTTCTGAAGCTCATCGACATTGTCGAACAGGATAGTCGACGCGCGCTCGACGGGGACGTTGACCAGTCGCCCGCGCCATTCCTCGCGCCGCCCGCCGTGCACGAGCGTGGTTGCCTTGCCTTTCTTGCGATCGGTCATTCGCTGCCTTCAGGCGCGGCGAACGCCGGTTAACCTAAAGCCCGGCGCGGTCGTCGGTCGACGAATAAGGCTGCTCCTGAACGGTCGTGTCGACGTCGATCAGCTTGTAGAGCAAGTCCCAACCGGCGAGCCCGGTGAGCAGAAGGTAGGCGGCGAGGACGTAAAGCACGATGATCGCCGTGGGCGCGAGGCCGCCCAGATAAGCGCCGGCGGCAATCGCGAGCCCAACGACGATTCGAGCTATCCGATCATGCGGTCCGACATTCCTGGCCATGGTCCCTGTCCCTTCGTGAGCGGTGAGGTTCCTCCTGGCCCATGATAAGCCGGACCCAGCATGAAGCAACGGCCGCGTTGACGCCTTCGGTGGCTGCCGGGCTGATCCCATCAACTCTGGGGTGACGTCAACAGGGTTCAGCGAAAGCAACGAAGGAATCTGTCAGCGCCGGACGCTCAAACGCAAACGCCCGGATCGGCCAGCGATCCGGGCGCCCTGCGTGACGATTGCTCGTCAGCCCCCTTGGATGTCGTTGCGGCGAACGTCCCCAGTCGCTTAGCCGCACCCCGAACCCGACCCAAGGCCCAGTTCGTTCGGACGGGGTGAGTAAGCGCGTGCCCCGCGTCTTGTCACGGCTGGAAATTGACCGAGGTTGCTTTTGTGCCGTCCCTGTGTCGGCGGAGCCACAGCCCCCAAGGGGCAGGGCGCGCGGTTGCCAGCCGCGATGAATGGCCGCTAGAGCCCGGCGCCATGCGCTGGTCCCGTGCCTTTCTCCCGGTCCTCAAGGAAAGCCCTGCGGACGCGCAGATCGTCAGCCATAAGCTGATGCTCCGCGCGGGGCTGGTGCGCCAGACCGCGGCCGGCATCTATGCCTGGCTGCCGCTCGGCTTCCGGGTCTTGAAGAAGATCGAGCAGATCGTTCGCGAGGAGCAGGATCGAGCCGGCGCGCTCGAAATGCTGATGCCGACGCTGCAGTCGGCGGAGCTGTGGCGGACGAGCGGCCGCTACGACGCTTACGGTCCGGAAATGCTGCGCATCCGCGACCGTCACGAGCGCGAGATGCTCTACGGCCCGACCAACGAGGAGATGATTACCGCGCTGTTCCGCGATGAGGTTAAAAGCTACCGCGACCTGCCGCGCACGCTCTACCACATCCAGTGGAA
>JBDTZJ010000057.1:0-9828 GCA_040005255.1 Sphingomicrobium sp. | reverse complement strand
CCGAAGAACAAGAAGATTGCCGGCGGAATCGGTGCCGTCCTGGCAGTGGTCGCCACGCTGATCGGGGTGAGTTGGAACCCGCCGTCGGTCGAGCAATACACCAAGGACATGAACACGTGCGCGGCCCAGATCAAGGCCAAGCAGCCCACCACGGCCTGTTCACCCGAGGTCGCCGCCCAGGCGCAGGACATCGCCAGGGACTCCAACGCGGTGGCTGAGGCGACGAAGGACGCCGCGCACCCGGCCGGTCAGGATGTCGTGTACTGGATCGCTCCGGAGAACGGAGCCAAGACGTCAGCGACGCCGCATGTCTTCCACATCTGCCAGGGCGTCAGTCCGCTGAACCGCAAGACCGTCAATCACGGCTCCGTGACGGAAGCCTACGCCGAGAACGCCACCCGCATCACCAAGCAGATTGCGATGGAGCAGAAGCAGTGCGGGTTCACTAATGCCGCGAACGATAAGGCCGCCACCCCGGCAGCCGGATAACTGCTGAAGCCAACGGCTTTTGGACGGTCCTAGCGGGCGGCGAGACTGATCGCGACGAACACGGCCGGCGTGGTGCCGCGCTGAACCAGCAGCAACACGCTCGACCGTCCGGCCTTGCGGGCGGCATCGACCGCGGCGATCACCTGCGCCGGCGAAGTGACCGGTTGGTTGTTGACGGACACGATCAGGTCGCCGCGCTGGAGGCCCTGCTCGGCCGCATTGGCGTTAGGATCGACGGCGGTGATGATCACGCCGCGCGCGCCCGCCGGCAGGCTCGCTGCCCGCGCGAGATCGGGAGTCACCGGCGTCAGCGCCAGGCCAAGTGCACGCTGCGGCGCGTCGGGCACCGCGGTACTGCCGCCGCCGCTTGAGGCGCCGCCGCCGCTCAGCTTCGCCAGCGCCTCTTCCGTCGGCCGCTGCGCGACCGTGACGGTGACCGTCGCACGCCGACCGGCGCGGATGATCTCGAGCGGAATGCGCGAGCCGACGGGGCTGTTGGCGATCAGATAGGACACGGTCTGATCGGGCGTGACCTGCTGGCCGTTGACCTTCACGATGACGTCGCCCTGCTGCAGCCCAGCCAACGCTCCCGGAGCGCCGGGGACCAAAGAGCGGACGATTTCGCCGCTGTCCTTGGGGATGCCGAGCGACGGCGCGAGGTCCTCGTCCACCGGCTGCAGGCTGGCGCCGAGATAGCCGCGCGACGGGCGCTGGCCGCGCATTAGGGCGTCGATGACCGGCTTGGCGGCCTCGGCCGGGATGGCGAGGCCGATCCCGACCGACGCGCCGGTCGGGGAAATCAGCGCCGAGTTGATGCCGATGACGTTGCCGTTCAAATCGAACATCGGGCCGCCGCTGTTGCCCATGTTGATCGCGGCGTCGGTCTGGATGTAGCGGTCATAGGCGCCAACGCCGGTGATGCCGCGGTGCAGCGCGGAGATGATGCCGGCGGTGACCGTGCCGCCGAGCCCGTAGGGATTGCCGATCGCAATCACCCAATCGCCGACCCGGGCCTTGGTGCTGTCGCCCCACTTCACGAACGGCAGGTTGCGGCCGTCGATCTTGAGCAGCGCAAGGTCCGAGGTCTCGTCGCGGCCGACGATCCGGGCCGTATATTCGTGGCGGTCCGTAGTGGTGACGGTAACGCTGTCCACGGTTCCCGTGCCCGTCAGGCCTTGGATCAAATGGTTGTTGGTGACGACATAGCCATCGGGCGAGATGATGAAGCCGGAGCCAAGCGATCCCGCCTCGCGGGTCCGCGACTGGGCGCCGCCGGCGGCGCCGCCGCCGCTGCCGCCGCTACCGTCGTTGCCGCCCTGCGGCTGGGTCGGGTCGAAGCGTCGGAAGAATTCCTCGAACGGGTCCGCCTGCGCCTTCACCGGCACGCGCTGCTTGGTCGAGATATAGACGACCGCTGGAGCGAGCTTGGCGGTGAGATCGGCGAACGACATGGGCGCGCCGGGGCGCGGCGCGAGCGCCGAAGTGCCGGGCTCGTTCTGGGCGATCTGGGCGCCGGCCCTGCCCGTGGCGAGCGAGAAGGTCGTCCCCCCGAGCAGCAGGGCCATTGCAACCCCGTAGGCGTAGCGCACTTTTCCGGACTCCTTCGACCTCATCGATACTCCATCAATTTGGGTAAGACGCAAGGCGCTAATGTCGCCGCAGCATGAACCCCGTTTGAACGCTTAGGGTCCAACGGCGTCCTAGCGCGGGCGTCCAGTAAATTCCTTCAAATAGTCATTCTGCGGCGACAGGATGATGGACGTCCCCGCGAGCTTGTCCTGGCCGTCGCCAACGAACGTCGTCTGATAGCTCTGCATGGCGCGGTAGAAATCGTAGAAATCCGGATCCTTGCCGAAGCTGGCCGCGTAAGTGCGCGCCGCTTCCGCATCGGCTTCGGCGCGGATGATCTGCGCCTGCTTGGCGCCCTGGGCCTGGATCGACCGGGCCTCCTGTTCGCGAGCCGTGCGCATCCGATCGAACGCGGCGTCTAGCGGGGCGCCGTCCGGCAAATCAGTCCGCTTGATCCGGACATCGAGCACCTCGACGCCATATTGCATGGCGATCCGATTGAGCGAGCTCTTGACGCTGGTCATGATCGGCTGGCGCTCCGGAGTGAGCAGCGACGCGAACTCGATCCGGCCGAGCTCATTGCGCACCTCCGAGCCCAGGATCGGCCGGAGTTGTTCGCGCAGCTGGTCCTCGGTTCCGGCGCGGATGTACATCAGCAGCGGATTGACGATGCGGTAACGGGCGAAGGCGTCGACCTGCAGCCGGCGCTGGTCGGTCGACAGCACCTGCTGGCGCTGCATGTCGACATCCTGCACGCGCTTGTCGATCCAGACGATCTGCTCGGCCCCCGGGATTCGCCAGTTGATGCCGGCTCCCGCGGCGCCGATCGGCCGTCCGGGCTTATACTGGTTATAAATGCGCACCGGCTTGCCGAAACGCACGATCACCGCCTGCTTGGTCTCGGGGATGATCGGGAAGGCACTGAGCAACAATATCAGCAGCAAGAACCCGCCGATGGCGGAGACGATCGCGTGACGGCGAATGAAATCGGTCATTGCTGGCGCCCCTGCGACTGCTTCTTCACTTCGGGAAGCGGAAGGTAGGGCGTCACGCCGGGCGCTTCGACGATGGTCTTGTCGACCTTCGAGAGGACTTGCTCCATGGTCTCGTAATACATGCGCCGGCGAGTGACCTCCGGCGCCAGCCTGTATTGTTCATAGACCTTTTCGAACGCGGTCGCTTCGCCCTGCGCCTTCTGCCGGAGCTGCAGCGAATAGGCGTTCGCGCTGTTGATATAGGACTGCGCCTGCTGCTGGGCGGCGGTGACTTGCTTGAAAGCGTCGTTTACCGCGTCAGGCGGGTCGGCCTGCTTGATGGCGATGCCCTGCACCTGAACGCCCGAACGGTAGGAATCGAGAATCCGCTGCATACTCTGAGCGGCCTGGGCCTCGATCTCTGCCCGTCGATCGCCCATCGCGTCGTTGAGCGTGACCTGGCTAACGACCGCTCGCATCGCGCTCTCGGCGACCTCGCGGATCGTTTCGTCCGGCTGAGCCATCTGGAACAGGTAAAGCTCCGGAGTGCGGATATTCCAGCGCACGGAGTAAGCGAGATCGATCAGGTTCTGATCGCCGGTGAGCATCAGGTCATCGGCGCCGGACGATCCCATGTCGATTGACCGGATGTTCTCGACGTCGATTTTCTTCACGCGCTCAATGGGGGAAGGAAGCGTGAAGCTGACCCCCGGACCCAAGGTCCGGCTATAGCGGCCCAGTTGCGAAACGACGCCGCGCTGACCCGGAGAAATCGAATGGGTGCTGGTGAAAACCAGCCAGATCAGGACGAAGCCGACAATCCCCCACGCTACCAGCGAGCGAGTGGGCCGTCCCGGCAGGCCCTCGCCGCCCCCGCCGCCGCCGCCAAAGCGGGCGCGGCCGCGGCGCAGCAGCTCTTCGAGGGCGGATACGTTGCTCGCGCCCAGGCTCGGCCGCCGGCCGCGGCGCGCCGGCTCGCCCCACGGGCCGCTCGGGCCGTCGTCGGGCGGCGGATCGCCGCCGCCGCCATCGCTGCCGCTTTGGCCCCACGGGCCTTTGGTGTCGGTGAACAGGCCGCGGACGCGGTTGCCCCACCCGGAAATGATGGTCATCGCCGCCGAATATAGAGGCCCGCGCAATGAAAAACAGTGGCAAGCCGCGTCGCCCTTCCTATGTCCCCGCTATGGACCATCCCGCCGACCCGCTGATTGGCCTGCCGCATGAGGAGCGAATCCGCTCGCGCAAGCTCGCGGGCGGGGTCGCGACGATCATCGTCGACGCAACCGGGCTTGGCGCCCGGAACAGCAAGCGGGTCGAGGACGAGGTGCGCGTCGCGGCGCTGACGATCGCCGGGGTCACCGAAGCGCGTATTGCCATGACCGCAACGCAGCCGCACCGCACGCTCATCGCGATCGGCAGCGGCAAGGGCGGCGTCGGCAAGTCCACGGTGTCGGCCAACCTCGCCATTGCGCTGGCGAAGGCGGGCAAGAAGGTCGGGTTGATCGACGCGGACGTTTACGGCCCGTCGCAGCCGACCTTGCTCGGAACCCACGAAAAGCCGACGGCCGAAAATGATAAGCTCGTGCCCGTTAAGGCCCACGGCATCCGCTTCCTCTCGCTTGGCCAATTGGTCTCGCCCGGCCATGCCCTCGCCTGGCGCGGTCCCATGGCGACGGGTGCGCTCGCCAACCTGGTCGACGCCGAATGGGGCGATGCGGAGCTGCTGGTCGTCGACCTGCCTCCCGGGACGGGCGACGTGCAGCTGTCGCTGATCCAGCGCTCGCGTCCGGCGGGAGCGGTGATCGTGTCGACGCCGCAGGACCTGTCGCTGATCGATGCGCGGCGCGCGGTCGACCTGTTCAACAAGACCAGCGTGCCGGTGCTCGGGCTGATCGAGAACATGGCGAACTACACCTGCCCCCATTGCGGCGAGGAGTCGCACCCGTTCGGAACCGGAGGCGCCGAAGCGGCCGCCGCGGAGATGGGCGTGCCCTTCCTTGGCCGCCTCCCGCTGTCGCTGGCGATCCGCGAAGCTTCGGATGCCGGCACTCCGCCAGCATCTTCGATTGGGCCAGAGGCCGAAGCGTTCGCTGCGCTCGCAGCGAAGCTGCTCGAAGCGCTGGAAACTCCGGTCCACTGAAAGGTTTTCAGTCCATGCCGCTTACCCGTGACGAGGACATTGCCCGGCTCCTGGCCAGCGCCCGCACGATTGCCGTTGTCGGCGCCTCGGACCGGCCCGACCGGGCCTCATATCATGTCATGAAGTTCCTGCAGGACTGGGGCTATCGGGTGCTGCCGGTGAACCCGCAGATCACCGGCGAGCATGTGCTCGGCGAGTTCGTCTGGCGCGATCTCGCGCAGATTGGCGTGCCGATCGACATCGTCGACATTTTCCGCCGGCCCGAAGCCGCGGCAGAAGCGGTCGACCAGGCGATCCTCGTCGGGGCCAAGGCGGCGTGGATGCAGATCGGCGTGATCAACGAGGACGCCGCGGCGAAGGCGGAGGCGGCCGGCCTCGAGGTGGTGATGGACCGCTGCCCGCACATTGAGATCCCCCGGCTGGGCGTGCCGCGGATCAGCGCCGAAGCCTAAGCCGCTCCGACAGTCATTTCCGGAATGAGCAACGTCGGCGCGTCGATGCCCCGGCGGAACTCGAGGTCGCTACCCGGCTCCAGCGTCGCGAACATGTCGATGAGGTTCGAGGCGACCGTGATCTCCGCGAGCGGCTCGGCGATCTCGCCGCCGCGAACCATGAAGCCAACTGCGCCGCGGCTATAATCGCCGGTTACCGGGTTCACGCCCTGCCCGATCAGCTCGATGATCAGCACCGCTTCGGGAAATACGGCAAGCAGTTCTTCGCGACTGCGTCTGCCCGATTCCATGTAAAGGTTGCTGGGCGAAGCGCTCGGGGCACCGCCGACACCGCGCGCGGCATGGCCGGTCGGCTCGATTCCGAGCTGTCGCGCGGAGGCGCTCTCGGCGATCCATTGGTTGAGTACGCCATCCGAGACCAACGCCCGGCGAGCGACGCGGACGCCCTCGCCGTCGAATGGACGCGAGCGCGGGCCGCGCGGGCGCAGTGGGTCGTCGAAGATCGTGACGGAGGGCGCGAGGATTTGCTCGCCCAACCTCCCCTGCAGGAAGCTGGTCTTGCGCGCGATCGCGGCTCCGCTGATCGCGCCGACGAAATGGCCGAGCAGCGTCGACGACACCCGCGGATCGAACAGGACCGGATATTTGCCGGGTTTTGGCCGCGTTGGGTTCAACCGGGCGACCGCGCGCTCGCCCGACCGGTGGCCGATCTCCGTCGCAGCTTCCAGGTCTTCGAGGTGACGTGCGCTGTGCCAGGCGTAGTCGCGCTGCATGGTCGCGCCCTCGCCTGCGATGACCGCAGCGGAGCAGCCATGACCGGTGCTGCGGTAGGCGCCGGAGAAGCCGCCGGAGGTCGCGAGTGCGATGGTGGAGGCCGATAGACTTGCGCCGGCACCGCTCGAGTTGGTGACTCCCGCAACGGCCAGCGCGGCATCCTCGGCCTGAAGCGCTCGCGCGCGCAGCTCGGCGGGGCCGAGCTCGGTCGTGTCGGCCGAATCCAGCGGCGGGAGCGCACCGCGCTGGAGCAGCTCGCCCGGCGCAAGCCCCGCGAACGGATCCTCCGGCGCTTCACTCGCCATCGCCAGGCAGCGTTCGACCAGGGTCGCGAGCGCCTCATCGGAAAGGTCGGAAGATGCCGCCGTTGCCGATTGCTGGCCGACGAACAGGCGGAGCCCAATCTCCTCGCCTTCCGAGGAGCTGACGCTGTCGATCTCGCCCAGCCGGACCTGCACGCCGGACGATCGCTCGCCCACGTACAGCGCATCCGCGGCGCTTGCGCCAGCGGCGATCCCGCGTTCGACAAGGGATTGGGCTATTCGGCGGGCGTCTTCGGGAGATTGCATGGGCCGCGCGCCCTAGCGCGCCGAAAGGCCGACGACCAGTATCGCTAGGAAGACCAGCAGCCCGCACGTCCGGTTCGAGCGGAACAGCTTCAGCGCCAGCTCGCCGTCGTCGGGGTCCGCACGGAGGGCCTGGCTCGAAAGGTGCAGCGCCGCGGGAGCGAGCGCGGCCAATGCGACCCAGTCGGGCCGGACGGTCCAGACCGCCGCGCCCCACAGCAGCAGCGCAATCGCGTAGCAAAGCCCGACGCCAAGCGGCGCCTTGTCGCCGAGGCGCCGCGCCGATGACTTGACCCCGACCAGCGCGTCATCCTCCTTGTCCTGAATGGCGTAGAGCGTGTCGTAGCCAACCACCCAGGCGACGCTTCCGAGCCACAGCAGCAGCGGCGCCAGCGCAAGGCTGCCGGTCACCGCCGGCCAGCCGACCAATGCGCCCCACGAGAAGACCAGCCCAAGCCACGCCTGCGGCCACCAGGTGATGCGCTTCATGAAGGGATAGGCGGCGACCGGCGCGAGGCTTGCGAGCGCGGCCAGCGCCGCGACCCATTTGAGCTGCACGAGGACGAGCAATCCAAGCAGGCACAGCGCGCCGACAAGGACCCACGCCGCACCAAGCGAAACTCGGCGGCTCGCCAATGGCCTTAGGCGCGTGCGTTCGACCTGCCGGTCGAGTTCGCGGTCGACGATGTCGTTGTAGACGCAGCCGGCGCCGCGCATCGCGAACGCGCCGAGAAACAACCACAGGAACAGGTCCCAACGCCCGCCGACACCGGCGAGCGCGACGCTCCACGCGCACGGCCAATTGAGCAGCCAGGTGCCGATCGGCCGGTCGAGTCGCATCAGGCTGGCATAGGGTCTCAGCCGCGCCGGCAGCGCCCCGATGAAGCCGCGCCGCTCGCTATCGGGGACGATGTCGGTGGTGGCGGTCACGAGCGCACCTAAGTAGGACGCGGGTATGCCCGCAACCCCTGCCTGGCCGCCCAAAAGCCTGCCACGCCTGTTCCTGCGCGCGGCATTGGCCGAAGGCGCGGCCCTCGGGCTGGACGCGGCACAGGCCAATTACCTCGGCAATGTACTGCGCTTGGACGTTGGCGACGAGCTGCTGCTGTTCAACGGCACGTCAGGGGAATGGCTGGCGCGGATTGCGGAGGCCGCGAAGAAACGGATGACGCTGGCCGTCGAGCGACGCACTCGCGAGGCTGAGGCGGTGCCCGACGTCTGGCTGGCGTTCGCGCCGGTAAAGCGGTCACACACCGACTGGCTGGTCGAGAAAGCGACCGAGCTTGGAGCGGCGCGGCTGCTCCCCGTATTGACGCAGCGCACGGCAGTCGGGCGCGTGAAGCTGGACCGGCTCGAGGCGATCGCGATCGAGGCGGCTGAGCAATGCGGGCGCACGCGGCTGCCCGCGATCGCCGAACCGCTGAGCCTCAAGCAGCTCCTCGCCGACCGCGATGCCACGCGGCGTCTCTATTTCGCCGACGAGGGCGGCGGCGAGCCGGCAGCCAGCGCCTTCACGCCGGGTGCGGCCCTGATCCTGACAGGGCCCGAAGGCGGTTTCACCGGTGAGGAGCGCGCGCTCATCCGCGCGAGCAGCAATTCGGTCGCGATCTCGCTCGGCCCCCGAATCCTGCGGGCCGAGACCGCTGCGCTCGCCGCGCTCGCCGCGTTCATGGCAATCGCCGGCGACTGGCGGCTTATCGGTCCATAAGTGGAGAAACGCTGGCGTCGTTCCGGGCGCGCAGCTAATCGCCGCGGCGCATGACCCAGCGCACCGATACCAGAGAGAGCCCGCTCATCGAGAGCCGCGACGATCTGCTGTCGGTCTTTTCGGGCGGCGAGAAACCGAGCGAGCGCTGGCGGATCGGGACTGAGCATGAGAAATTCGTCTATCGGCTCGACGATCATCGCGCGCCGTCGTGGGACGAGCCCGGCGGCATCCGCGACCTGCTCCTCGGCCTCACCGAGTTCGGCTGGCAGCCGGTCGAGGAGAACGGCAAGGTGATCGCGCTGACCGGCGCCGACGGCACCATCAGCCTCGAGCCCGCGGGCCAGTTCGAACTTTCCGGAGCGCCGCTCGAGAACCTCCACGAGAGCTGCGCGGAATCCGGCCGCCACCTGCAGCAATGCAAGGCGGTTGGCGACAAGCTTGGCCTCGGCTTCCTTGGCCTCGGCATGTGGCCCGACAAGGCGCGGAGCGACCTCCCGGTCATGCCCAAGGGCCGCTATGCGATCATGCTCAACTACATGCCCAAGGTCGGCAGCCTCGGGCTCGACATGATGCTGCGTACCTGTACCATACAGGTGAATTTGGACTATAGTTCAGAAGCCGACATGGTGAAGAAGTTCCGCGTCGGCCTCGCCCTCCAGCCGGTCGCGACCGCGCTCTTCGCCAATTCCCCGTTCACCGAGCGCAAGCCCAACGGGTACAGGAGCTTCCGCAGCCATATCTGGGAAGACACCGACCCCGACCGCACCGGCATGCTGCCGTTCGTATTCGAGGACGGGTTCGGCTACGAGCGCTACTGCGACTATGCGCTGAACGTCCCGATGTATTTCGTCTACCGCAACGGCAAGTACATCGACGTGGCCGGCGAGCGCTTCCAGGATTTCATTGACGGCAAGCTGCCGCAGCTGCCTGGCGAGAAGCCCTCCATCACCGACTGGAACGACCATCTGTCGACCGCCTTTCCGGAAGTACGCCTGAAAAGCTTCCTCGAGATGCGCGGCGCGGACGGCGGGCGCTGGGGCCGGATCTGCGCGCTGCCGGCCCTATGGGTCGGGCTGCTCTACGATGCCCAGGCGCTCGACGAAGCGTGGGACCTGGTGAAGCACTGGCACATCGACGAGCGCGAGAAGCTCCGCCA
>JBDTZJ010000193.1:0-2934 GCA_040005255.1 Sphingomicrobium sp. | reverse complement strand
TCGATCCTCGACTACGCAATCTACATGCTCGACCCGAACGGCTTCGTGACCAGCTGGAACGCGGGGGCCGAGCGGATCAAGGGCTTCCAGGCCGAGGAGATCATCGGCCAGCATTTCTCGACCTTCTACACCGCTGAGGATCGCGAAGCCGGAGTTCCCGACCGTGTCCTCGAGACCGCTCGACGCGAGGGGAAGTTCGAGGGTGATGGCTGGCGAGTGCGGAAAGACGGCAACCGCTTCTGGGCCAGCGTCGTCGTCGATGCGATCAAGGACGAGAGCGGCGGGGTGATCGGCTTCGCGAAGATCACGCGAGACATGACCGAGAAGCGCGACGCCCAGAATGCGTTGCTCGAGGCCGAGCACCGATTCCGGATCCTGGTCCAGGGCGTGACCGACTATGCGATCTACATGCTCGACCCCAATGGGCGGGTAACCAACTGGAATGCCGGGGCCGAGCGCATCAAGGGCTATCTGCCCGACGAGATTGTCGGCGAGCATTTCAGCCGCTTCTATACGCCCGAGGATCTCGACGTCGGCGTGCCCAACCACGCGCTGGAAACGGCGCGCTCGACCGGGCGCTACGAGGCGGAGGGCTGGCGTGTCCGCAAGGACGGCACCCGCTTCTGGGCGAGCGTCGTCATCGACGCGATCAAGGATGATGACGGGGAGCTGATCGGATTCGCCAAGATCACCCGCGATATGAGCGAGAAGCGCGAGGCGCAGCTGCGGCTGGAGGAATCGCGCGAGCAGCTATTCCGCTCGCAAAAGATGGAGGCGCTCGGCCAGCTGACCGGGGGGCTGGCCCATGACTTCAACAATCTGCTGACCGCAATCCTCGGCGCAAGCGAGCTGGCCCTGCGCAATCTTCACGACGAAGAGAAATTGAAGCGCCTGATCGACGGCGTTCGCGGCTCGGCGCAGCGCGGCGCCGGCCTCACCAAGCAATTGCTCGCCTTCGCCCGCGCCCAGCAGCTCGAGATCGAGCAGATCGACCTCAAGCATTTCTTCGCCGACGTCACGACTCTGGTCCGGCCGTCGCTGCGCAGCGACATCGAACTGGTGACGGAGATCTCCGACCAATTGTGGCCGGTCGATGCCGATGCCGGTGCGCTCGAGCTCGCAATCCTCAACCTCGCGTTCAATGCGCGCGACGCGATGAAGGACGGAGGCCAGCTCAAGATCAGCGCCCACAATGTCGTGCTCGAGGGCCAACCCGACGGCCTCAAGGGCGAGCATGTCGTCCTGAAGGTCAGCGACACCGGCACCGGGATGACGCCCGAGGTGGTGGAGCGCGTGTTCGAGCCCTTTTTCACCACCAAGGGCTTTGGCGAGGGCACGGGCCTTGGCCTCAGCCAGGTGTTCGGGTTCGCCAAGCAGATTGGCGGCGCGATCACGGTCGATTCCGAACTCGGCAAAGGCGCCAGCTTCTGCCTCTATTTGCGCGCTAGCCGTCGCCCGTCGACCAGCGAGACCGCCGTCAACGGCAAGGACGCGCTCGGCCGCGTGCTGATTGTCGAGGACGACGCATTGCTGGCCGAGCTTGCCGCCGGCATGCTCGCCGAGCTCGGATTCGAAGGCGTGGTCGCGCACAGCGCCAAGGAAGCACTCGAGCAGCTTGCCGGTGGCGAGCGGCCCAAGCTCATCTTTTCCGACATCATCATGCCGGGCGGGATCAGCGGCATCGAGCTGGCGCGCAAGGTCCGCGATCGTTTCCCCGAGCTGCCGATCCTGCTGACTACCGGCTACAGCGAGGAGGTCGGCGGAAGCCACGGCTTCCCGGTGCTGCAGAAGCCGTACGAGATGGACGCTCTGGCAGGGGCGCTAGGCAATCTTCTGAAGCGGGAAATCAGCGCCGACTGAACGCCTTAGCCGGTTGCCATTGACAGTACCGGGCATTTGGGAGCCTCATCCGCTCCGCCGCACGAAGCGGCCGTTGCAACGGAGGGGGAAATCCAATGGCAACCACTGGGCAAGCCCGCACGCCCGTTCACCTGTGGATCGTCGGCGCCCTGTCACTCCTGTGGGGCTGCTTCGGCGGCTACGACTATCTGATGACGCGGATGCGCAACACCGATTACATCGCCGCCGCAATGCCCGGCGTCGATCCCAAAGCTGCGTTGGCATGGGTCGACCAATTCCCGCTCTATGCGCAGATCGGCTGGGGCCTGGGCGTGTGGATGGGGCTGCTCGCGGCAATACTGCTGCTCCTGCGCAACCGCTGGGCGGTCTGGTCTTACGGATTGTCGCTGCTCGGCGCCGTGCTCGGCCTTGGCTATCAGATCGTGGCCGCCCCGCCGCTCGCCGGCGCGGAAGGGCCGATGTACACCGTAATGCCCTACGTGATCATCCTCGTCGCGCTTTGCCTGTTCCTGTACGCCCGCGCGATGGAGAAGAAGGGCGTGCTGCGCTGAGTTGAGGGTAGCGGCGCTTAGCCGCGCCGCCCCCCGAACCGCGTTCGCTGCTGCTTGCCGAACCGGCCCTTGCGGGTGCCCGGCTTGCCTTCGTTTGAGTTGCCGAGCGGGCGCGGGGCGACGCGCTGGTCGTGGGGAATGCCGAGATCATCTTCCTCGAGCCGCCGGATCTCGTCGCGCAGCCGCGCGGCCTCCTCGAACTCGAGGTCGGCGGCGGCCTTGCGCATCCGCTCCTCGAGGTCGCCGATATAGGCCTTGAGATTGTGCCCGACGAGGTGCGGCCGCTCGTCGTCGCCGGTCTCGACCACCACGCCGTCGCGGCCCGCCACATGCGCCATGATGTCGTGGATGTTGCGCTTGATGCTCTCGGGCGTGATGCCGTGCTCTTCGTTGTAGGCGAGCTGCTTCTCGCGGCGGCGGCCGGTCTCGGCCATGGCGCGCTCCATCGAGCCGGTGACCTGGTCGGCATAGAGGATGACGCGGCCGTCGACGTTGCGGGCGGCGCGGCCGATGGTCTGGATCA
>JBDTZJ010000056.1:0-9863 GCA_040005255.1 Sphingomicrobium sp. | reverse complement strand
GGCACACCTTCCTGCTCGACGGCGACAATGTGCGCCACGGGCTCAATCGCGACCTCGGCTTCACCGAGGCGGACAGGATCGAGAATATCCGCCGCGTCGGCGAAGTCGCACGGCTGATGGCTGACGCCGGGCTGATCGTGCTCACCGCCTTCATCTCGCCCTTCCGCGCCGAGCGCGAGATGGTCCGCAAGATGATACCGGATGCAGAGTTCATCGAGATTTTTGTCGATACGCCGCTGGCCGAAGCCGAGAAGCGCGACAGCAAGGGGCTCTACGCCAAGGCGCGTGCCGGCGAGCTCATGAATTTCACTGGTATCGACAGCCCCTATGAGGCGCCGGAGAAACCTGAAATCCGCATCGATACGACGAAGCTCAGTGCGGAAGCGGCGGCCGACATGATCGTCGAGGAGCTCGTCAAGCGGCGCTAGCGCTTACCAGGTGTACGCCAGACCCAGCGCGCCGAGCCATTGGCTCGCGCTGCCCCGCTGCGCGACGATGGGCGAGCGTTTGGCGTCGCCGACCAGGCGCGAATATTGGCCGAAACCGAACACCGAGATGCCGTGAAGCAGGTCGCCGGTGATCGACTGGTTGAGGAGCAATCCGGCCTTCCAGTTCTTCATTCCGCCGTCGGCGTTGAACACGGGCAGGCCGCTGGCGAGCGCACCCGCCGGCGTAATGCTGTAATAATAATCCGCGTACTTGTTGCTCACGAACTCGGCACCGAGGTTGAGGCTGGCGTAAGTCCGGCGCGACAGCGGGCTCGAAAATTCGACGTTCGGGCTGAAGGTCGTCGATTCGTGCGCGCCAGCGATGTCATGGACCACGTCGAAGCGCAGCGCGAGCGTGTCGTAGGGATTGGTCAGCCCGTGGGCGCTCACCCCGACAAAGCCGCCGACTTCGATCGCGGTCTTGGTGTTCGGCAGGAGCTTGACCACGGGGTCGGCGATGTGGCGGCGGCCATTGAAGCGCGCGCCGATGATCGGGCCGGCGTTGAAGTCGAGCTTGCCCGAATGGGGGACGAGATCGACGTAGAGATAGGTGCCGCGACTGGTGAAGGAGATGCCGCCGACCTTGCCGCGAATCGCTCCCATCGGAAGCACGCGATAGTCGTCCGAGCCTTCATAGTCGGGCATGACGGCGCCGCCGATGCCAATGGTGACGGTGTCGCGCTTGGCCAGGTCCTCGGCGCTGGGCAGCGCCGTGTCGCCAGGCGTGGACTGGGCGAGCGCGGGCGAGCTGGCCAGTCCGGCGGCGAGCGCAACACAAAGTGCACGGCGCATGTCTTTTCCCCGTTATCCGTTACAGCCGTGAAACAGCGGGCGAGCGCCCGGGAAGTTCCTCCGCCGGCGCCGCAGCTGCGCGCTAGTCGCCCAAACCGGCGTCGGGCGTGAAATATTTGTCGTACTTGCCCTCTTGGCCCTTGTACTCGTCGGCGTCGGCGGGACTGTCCTTCTTGCGCGTGATGTTGGGCCAATCGGCCGAGAAATTGGTGTTCAGCTCGAGCCATTTCTCGAGCCCGCTTTCGGTGTCGGGCAGGATCGCCTCGGCCGGGCACTCGGGCTCGCACACCCCGCAGTCGATGCACTCATTGGGGTTGATGACCAGCATCACCTCGCCCTCGTAGAAGCAATCGACCGGGCAGACCTCGACGCAGTCCATATACTTGCACTTGATGCAGGCGTCGGTGACGACGTAGGTCATTGGTCTGCGGCTCCTCTGGCTGCCTCGCTAGGTCGCGGGTTTGCCTCCGTCAATTCCTCGTAGCAGGCGCGGGCCTCGGTCACCGGGCCGCGGCGCGCGGGAAGGCGCAGCACCCGGAGCACGCGCAGCTGGCCGCGCAGCGGAAGGGCGATGACGTTTCCCACGTGGACCTCCTCGGAGGACTTTTCAACGCGCCTGCCGTCGAGGCGGACGTACCCGCTGTCGATCACCGCCTGGGCGAAAGTGCGGCTCTTCACCAGCCGGACGAAGAAGAGGAAGCGGTCGATCCTCACCGCTCACTTCTTTCTCAATTTCTCCAGTTCCGCGAAAGCATGGCTGCCGAGTTGGCGGTGGTCCGGGCGAGGCCCACGGCGGCCACGCCAGCGCCAGGCGTCGCCGGCCCGCGCGAAGCCGATCTCGCCCATCAGCCGCGCGAGCGCCTCTTCGCCGAGCCCGATCGAGATCGCGAGCTCACGGTCCACGGGATCGCCGCCGCCCGCCGAGCGGACCCTGCGAGCGTGGCTCGCGAGCCGGTCGGCGAGGTCGATACGGATCCATTCTCCGCCGAGGCGGCGGTAAGCGAGCGCCGCGCCGCGCGGGTCGGCTTCGGCGGTCAGCGTCGCGGCACCGGGCGCGGAAAGCGCGGGCATCGGCTGGCCCTGCTTGACCGCGAGCAAGGCGGCGCGCCAGCGCTGGGCCGCAGGCTTCAGCAGTGCCGGCACGAACAGGTCCAGCGGGCCGAGCCGCACACGCAGCCGGTGCAGGGCCTTGTGGTCAGCCTGCTCGAGATGGGCAATTGCGCTGAGCGCGGCCTTGCGCGGCAGCAGCCCACCCGCATCGGCCAGCATCGCCGCGAGTGCGCGTACGCCCGGCGAGCTTGCCGGATCGCTTGAGGCGGCAGCAAGCTGCTTGAGTGGGCGCAAGTGCCGATCGATCTCGGCGTCGAGCCAGCGCTCGAGCCGCTCGCGCAGGGCGGCGCGAGTCGGCGCGGACAGCCGGTCGAGCGACCGGGCGGTGCGCAAGGCCGGCTCGAGAAGCGAACGGCCGGGAGCCAGACGGGCGAGGACATGGCCGTCGGCTGCGACGGCAAGGCCGCCGCCCTCCTCCGCCATGAGCTGGAAGGCCTGGTCTTCGGCCTCGACCAGAAGCCTGGCGCGCCGGTCGAGCTCGTCGCCGAGGCGGCGTTCCGCCGCGGCGAGCAGCAGGCGCTTGTCGGCAAGGCGCGCATTCGGATCGACCCGAAACTCAAAGCCCGTGAGATGGCCGATCGGCTCGGGGCCGACGCTGACCTCGCCGTCGGCGGCGACAGTGACCGGCAGCGCGTCCGATCCGCGCGCGCCGATGTCGCGGACGAGGACAGCGGTTCGACGGTCGACAAAGCGCTGGGTCAGGCGCTCGTGCAGCGCGTCGCTGAGCCGCGCCTCGACCAGCCGGGTGCGCTCGGCCCATTTGGCCGGCTCATTCAGCCAGTCGGAGCGGTGCGCGATATAGGCCCAGGTGCGGATGCCGGCGAGCCGGTCGGCGAGCGCTTCGATGTCGCCGCTCATATTGTCGAGCCGCGCGACTTCGGCCGCGAACCATTCGTGCGGAACATGACCGCCTTCCCCGACATAGCTGTAAAGGCGCCGCACCATGCGGGCATGATGCATCGGCCCGACCTTGCGGAAGTCCGGCAGCCCGCAGACCGCCCACAGCCGCCGCGCCTGCTCGCCGCGCCTGGCGGCGATCGCAGGGTCTTCGGCGACGAGCTTGAGAACGGCGAGGTCGATCGCTTCGGGCGCGCTTCGGAGGAGCGGATCGTCGCTCTTCGCCTCGAGGCTGCGGATCAGCTTGCCGACGTCGGTGAAATCGAGATTAGCGTTGCGCCAATGGACGAAGTCGAGCGGCCGGAAGCGGTGGTCCTCGATCGCCTCAATCTCTTCCTCGCTGAAGCCACCGCTCTCCTCACTGAGGCCAAGCGTCCCGAAGGCGCCATCCTTCTGGTGACGCCCCGCGCGGCCGGCGATCTGCGCCATCTCGGAGATTGTGAGGCGGCGGTCGCGCCGCCCGTCGAACTTCTCGAGCCCGGCGAAGGCGACGTGCGTCACGTCCATGTTGAGGCCCATGCCGATCGCGTCGGTAGCGACGAGATAGTCGACCTCGCCGCGTTGGAACATCGCCACCTGGGCGTTGCGCGTTGCGGGCGAGAGCGCCCCCATCACCACCGCGGCGCCGCCCTTGAAGCGGCGCAGCATCTCGGCGAGCGCGTAGACCTGCTCGGCGGAGAAAGCGACGACAGCTGAACGCGGCGGCAGGCGCGACAGCTTGACGCTGCCGGAATAGCGCAGGGTCGAGAAGCGCGGGCGGCTGACGATCTCAGCCTCGGGCAGGAGCTCGCGAATGATCGGGCGAAGCGTGTTGGAACCGAGGATCAACGTCTCCTCGCGGCCACGGGCGCGGAGCATGCGATCGGTGAAGACGTGGCCGCGCTCGGGATCGATGCCGAGCTGCGCCTCGTCGATGGCCGCGAAGGCGAAGTCGCGCTTCAGATCTCCGTCGTGGTGGCTGTCGCCGCCGGGCACGGGCATGCTCTCGGCCGTGCACAGAAAATAGCGCGCGGTGGGGGGGGCGATCCGTTCCTCGCCGGTTAGGAGGGCGACCTGCTTCTCGCCCTTCATGGCGACGACGCGGTCGTAGACCTCGCGCGCCAGCAGCCGCAGCGGAAAGCCGATGACGCCCGAGCTGTGGCCGCACATCCGCTCGATCGCCAAGTATGTCTTGCCGGTGTTGGTTGGGCCGAGGATGGCCCGAACGGGTGCGTCGGAACGGCGCGTCACAGTCGTGAATGTGGCAGGGCGCGCAGCGAACGCAAGGGGGGTTCGACGGGCGGATTAGGCCGCCCTTAACCTTGAATCGGCATCAACGGCCTTGTGTTGACGTCACGAACCCATGCGCATCCGCTGCGGCGCTCGCTCGACCGCGGCTGGCCGAGTCCGGGCTGGAAGAGCGCGGGCGTGCTTGCTTTGCTGTGCAGCGGCGTCGCCTGGGCTTCTTTGCCGCGACCGGCGGCGATGCCGCTCGACCAGCAACGGCAGTGGCAGGCGCTGGGGCTTGCACCGCTCTCGGCCGGCGCAGTGAGCGGCATGCCGATGGCGCCGACCGACGCCGTCGCAACGGTCGATTTCGTACCCAAGCGCGCGGTCTCCGTCGCTGAGCCGATGGTGGCAGCGGTGCCTGCTCCCATGCCGACGGGCCCATTGCGAATTCGCGGCCGGGTCGGCGACGGGCTCTACTGGTCGCTCCGCGCGGCGGGCGCTTCGCCCCAGGTCGCCGCTCAATATCTCGCGGCACTCGCGACCGAGATCGATGTGGGCGAGGTCGGCCCCAGCGACGGCTTTGATCTGGTGCTCGGGGCCGACCGCCAGTTGCTTTATGCCGGGTTGTCGCGCGCCATGTCGTCGAGCCTCCAACTGGTGCGCTGGAATGCCAACGGCCGCAGCGAATGGATTGACGCCGCCAATGCCGAGCGGCCCGCGCCCTCCGTCGGCGGGCTGATGATGCCGGCCAACGGGCCGGTCACCTCATATTTCGGCTATCGCTACCACCCGATCCTGCACTTCACCCGCTTCCATGCCGGGCTCGACATCGGCGCCGGCTGGGGCAGCCCGATCGTCGCCGCTGCCGACGGGCAAGTCGTCGGGGCCGGCTGGGCCGGGGGCTATGGCCGCGAAGTACAGATTGCCCACGGGGCGGGCATCGTCAGCCTCTACGGGCACATGAGCGAGATCGTCGCGCAGCCCGGCAGCTTCGTGCGCGCCGGGCAGCTGATCGGCTATGTCGGCTCTTCCGGCCTGTCGACCGGCCCACACCTCCATTTCGAGGTGCGCCAGGGCGGCACGCCGGTGAATCCGCTCGCCGTCCGCTTGGTGAGCGCGCCGGTTACCGACACGCATCTCGCGGAAGCGGTCAAGACGCGGCTGGCGGCACTGCTCAAGGTCGGCACGCGCAGCTAAGCTTGTAATCGCGCTTGGCCCATCTAGGGTCGCCGGATGGGGGCCGGAATTCGGGGGGCCAAGATTTGGGTGGGGCCGCCGCGCACCGCCCTGGCATTTGCAGCACTGACGCTCTGGCTGCTGGCGATCGCGCTGGTTCGCCCGCTGTCGGTCGACGAAAGCCAATATGTCGCGACGACGGCTCTGGTGGCCGACGGGCTGCTGCCGTACCGCGATTTCGCTTACCTCCAGACGCCGTTGCAGCCCTTCGCGTTCGCGCCGCTGCAGTGGTTGTTCGCCGGTCACTTGCTGCTCGCGATCCGCATCGCGAATGCGCTGCTTGGCTCGGGCATCATCATCCTCGTTTACGGCGCGGGACGGCGCGCTGGCGCGAGCGAACGCGCGGCGCTTGCAGCGGCCGCGATGCTGGTCACATGCCAATCCTTCGCCTGGTGCGCGGGCGTCGCCCGCAACGACGTCCTCCCCGCTGCGCTGACGACCCATGGCCTGTTCGTCATCGCAAAAGGCGGCGCGCGACCGAGGATGTTCGGCGCCGGGCTGGCGTTCGGCTTAGCCGCAAGTACCAAGATCAGTTACGCGGTCCCGGCCGCAACCGTCTTCCTGGCAGGCGTGTGGACGCGGGATGGTGCAGAGCGCCGGCGCTTCCTGTCCTTCGCGGCCGGTGTGGCGATCGGCTTGCTGCCGGCCGTTGTTCTGGCGGCGCTCGCTCCGCGCGCCTTTCTCGCCGAGGCGATTGTCTTTCCCGCCACCGCACCTGCGCAATATTACAGCGAGATCGGCAAGGCTTGGCGGCTTGGGCCGGCGCGGTTCGGCCAGCTGCTGGTCGCGGCGGCGGTCGGCCCGGCGCTGATCGCCGCGATCGAAGTGGCGCGGCTCAGCTGGAAAGACCGCTGGCTGGGCGATCCCGTTCGCCGCGTGGTGCTTGCGGCGGCATTCGGTGGGCTGCTCAGCGCCTGCCTCAACAAGCCCTTCCAGATCTTCTACCTGCTCCCCGCGCTTCCGCCCTTGTTCGTGCTGGCGGCGCTGCTGTTCTCCGACGGCCAAGCGCGGCCGCGCTGGCTTCGAGGGGCCTGGGCGCTGTTCGCAGCCGCCGGGTTGGTGCCCGTTGCGGGCTGGTTCTACCAGGCAGCAAAAGGCGACATCCCGTCTGCACTCGACGCTGAGCCAAGGGCGGCGGCGCTCGACGACGCGCTCCGCGCACAGCATGTTCAGGGACCGATCGCCACGCTGGCGGGGCAATATGTTGCCGACGTCGACCCGCGCTTTGCCGCCGGTCCGTTTCTGTACCGCACGAAAGGGTTCGTTTCGGCGAGCCGTGCGCACGAATGGCGGATCGTGACGCGCGACCAGTCGGCGCCCTTGGCCGAGCAGCCGCCCGCTGCGATCGTCACGGGCGACTACCCGGACGCACAGCCGGAGCTGGAGGCGGAGCTAGCGGCGCAGGCGGAGGCGCTCGGCTATCGGCGGGCGGCCAACGCTGTCGGCTTCACAATCTGGACGCGCCCCTCGCCGATGGCTCAGCGGCCGTGACCGCGCCAGCGCTTGATCGTGCGGCTGATGATGCCCGCCTCGTCGCCGCTCTCGCGCCACAGGCGGGCGAAGCTTGGATCTGACGAGGCCGGGCGCTTCTCGGGCTCGAGGTCGTCGAAGCGGACGCGGATGGGGATCGCGACACCCTCGCCGCAGACGATGCACTCGCGGTTGCGAAGCGCGGGGATGGCGTCGAGGAAGCCACGTGCGCCTTCGGGCATCGCTGCCCGCACGCACGCCTGGTCGCGGTCGTTGTTCAAACGCATCGCGATGATCGTGCCGCACTGGGAGAGCACACCTTCCGCGAGATCCGACGGACGCTGGGTGATCAGGCCCAGCGACACGCCGTACTTGCGGCCTTCCTTGGCGATGCGCTCGAGGATCTTGCGCACGGCCTGGCCGCCGGTCGTCTCGTCCTTGGGAACGTAGCGGTGCGCCTCTTCGCAAACCAGCAGCAGCGGACGCTGCGCCTCGGTCCGCGACCAGATCGCATAGTCGAACACCATGCGCGCAAGCACCGAGACGACGACCGAAGTGACCTCTGACGGCACGCCGGAGACGTCGACGATCGAGATCGGCCGGCCCTGGCTCGGCAGGCGGAACAATTTGGCGACGAAGCTGCCCATCGAGTCCGACACCAGCATGCCCGAGAACATGAAGGTGTAACGCGGGTCGACGCGCAGCTCGTCGAGCTTGGTCTTGATGCGCTGGTACGGCAAGGTATCGCCGGCGCGGTCGAGCTTGCCCATCTCGTTGACCAGGACCGTATTGAGATCGGTCAGCAGGTACGGGATCGGGCTGTCGACGGTGACTTTGCCGTACTGGCTCATGTCCTTGCCCTTGGTGCGGGCGGCGAGCAGGCACTTGGCGAGGATGTCGGCGTCACGCTGCCGCTCGGCGTCCTGGGTTGTCAGGAGCACTTCGCAATGCTCCTCGAAGTTCATCAGCCAGTAGGGCAGCTGGAGATTGTCGACGTTGAACAGCTCGCCGCATCCCTTGAACGCGGCGGAATATTCGCCGTGCGGGTCGATCATCACGATGTGACCCTCGGGACTGAGATCCGAGATTCTATGGAGAATCAGCGACACCGCGGTCGACTTGCCGGTACCGGTCGAGCCAAGCACCGCGAAATGCTTGCCGAGCATCGGATCGACGTAGAGCGCGCCGCGGATGTCGTCGGTCGGATAGATGGTGCCGATCTCGATATGCGGTTCGTCGCTGGCGGCGAAGATCGCGCGCATGTCCGTGGTGGTGACGGCCAGGACCTCTGCGCCCGGGATCGGGTAACGGGTTACGCCGCGACGGAAATTGCTCATCTTGCCGGCCGAATCGCGGGTGCCCTCGCCGAGGAAATCGACGTGGGCGACAAGCTCGCCCGCTTCGCCGGCCCTTAGCGTGCGCACATTGGCGATTAGCCAGCTGTTGCCGACGACCGTCTTCACCTGGCTGCCGACCTGGCCGGACATGGCGACCGATGGGTCCTTGTGCTCCTGAAGCGCCGCAACAATCGCGGCGTCGAGTCGCACTTGCGATCCGGAGCCGGCAATCTCGACCACCGTTCCGATTGCTTTCGGAGCGGGCCCGGTCGCCTTGGCCGGCGCGGCGGGCGCGTCTTCCTCCTGGAAGCTGCTGACTTCATTGAGGAATTCGCGCAGGTTCGGCCTGTCGTCCATGTGTTCGCTTACTCCCGATGACCGCTTTGAACACAGGATAAGCAAGAGCGGTTAAAATTGGCTTAGAATCTGGCCCTAGAAGCGGCGGCGGAATGCCGCGGCCGCGGCCCATCCGAGACCGAGCGACAGAAGAACGCAGGTGAGGCCGTAGAGTAGGCGCTGCCGGCGCGCGGCGAGTGCGACGTAGCGCTCGAACCCCGACTTGTTGATCTGGATGTCCCTGGTCGCCGCAGCGATCACCTTGTGGCGGTCGATGAGGAACGTCTCGGCGGTGTAGGTGCCGACCGGCACCTGGCTGGGGATGGTGATCACCGCCCGGTAGAGGACGCCGCCGTTGATCTCGACGCCGTGTGGGCTCTCCGAATACAGCGCTTGGCGGCTCCTGAGGTCGAGCAGCCCGGCCTCGAAGCGCCGCTCCTTCTCGGGAAGCGCGCCGCCGCCGGGCGAAAGCTGGAGATTGTGCAGCCCGAGTTCGTAGATGGCGGCGGTCCGCTCATCGAGCAGGTCGGCGACGGGCTGCGACGAAGCGACCGCATAAAAGGACGGCGCCGAGCGGAAGCGGTTCGAATCGGCGTTCATCCAGATGCCCGCGATCTTCTCTTTTTCGCGCACCAGGATCGGCTGGACGGGCCCGCGCAGGACGACGGCGATGTCGACCTGGCGGTCGGGCGGGCGACCCCCCGGATAAACGACCGCACCGAACAGCAGCAGCTGGGCGCCGTTGAAGCTGTAGCGGATCTGCACCTCGCGCGCGGAAATGTCAGGGACGAGGACCGGCTTGTCGGCCGCAACGAGCAGGGGCGCGGCCAGCGCAAGAAGCAAAGAAGCGATGCGCGCGCTCACAGATATTCGATCGAGAAGATCTCGTCGGGGTGCCAGGCCAATCCGAGCAGCATGCGCAGCGCCACGAGAAGGATGATGATTGCCAACGCGAGCCGCAACAGGTCGGGCTTGATCCTGAGTGTCA
>JBDTZJ010000192.1:0-2965 GCA_040005255.1 Sphingomicrobium sp. | reverse complement strand
GTGCTCGCCGACATCGCGATGCACGAGGCCGAGGCCTTCAGCGCCATCATCGCCCAGGCGAAAGGCGCACTGGAGAAGAAGGCGGCTTAGGCTTTCTCAGGCACGAACAAGGAAGGGCGCCGGGAGCGATTCCGGCGCCCTTCCTTTTCAAGTAATTGGACGGACCGGCGGAATTGTCTCGCTGCTCTCCGCCCAATGCTCAAGTGCCGAGGCTAGCCATCGGGCTTCTGACGCATTGAGCTTTACGGTGACGTTCCTGCGATCAGCCCGCAGGACGAATTTGAGCTGATTTGGGCCAGTCGCGCCGATCTCAAGCTCGTCGAGCGACGCCTCGAGGTCTCGCTTATTGAACATCCGGTCGCTCTAGCCCGACAAGGCTGCCGACGGGAAGCCAACTACGCTTCAGTCTAACAACTCGTAGGCCGGCAGCGTCAGGAACTCGACCAGGTCGTCGGCGACGATCATGTTGTGCATCAGCCGCGCGGCCTTGGCGATGTTCGGGACCTCGGCGAGCAGGCCGACCTCCTCGTCGAACCATTGCTCGAACAGGTCGAGGGTGAAGCTCCGCCCATCATCAAGCGGGGCTTCAAACTTCAGCCATTGCCAGAGCTGAGTGCGGCAGATCTCGGCGGTCGCGGCATCCTCCATGAGGTTGTAGAGCGGCACGGCGCCCTTCCCGCCGAGCCAGGCGGCGAGATATTGCACGCCGACGCGGATATTCTCGCGCGCGCCGGCTTCGGTCCGCGCGCCTTCGTGCAGCTCCAGCATCGCGTCGCGGCCGGGAAGTTGCTCCGGCATTTTCGACAGCTGGTTCGGCATGATCGAGGCGAATGCCTCGGCCGCGACCGGCACCAGCGCGGGGTGCGCCACCCAGGTCCCGTCATGGCCGTTGCCGACCTCGCGCAACTTGTCCGCGCGGACCTTGTCCAAGGCGCCTTGGTTCGCCGCTTCGTCGCCCTTGACCGGGATGAAAGCCGACATCCCGCCCATCGCGAAGGCGCCGCGGCGGTGACAGGTCGCGACCAGCCACAGCGAATAAGCGGCGAGAAAGGCCTTATCCATGGTCATCAAAGCGCGGTCGGGCGTCAGCCGTTGGGGGCTGCGGCCGAGGCGCTTGATGTAGCTGAAGATGTAATCCCAGCGGCCGCAGTTGAGGCCGACGATATTCTCACGCAGCGCGTAGAGGATCTCGTCCATCTCGAACGCCGCGGGCAGGGTCTCGATCAGTACCGTGACCTTGATCGTCCCGCGCTCGAGCCGGAGCTTGTGTTCGGCGAAGGCGAAGACGTCGCTCCACAGCGCCGCTTCCTCCATGCTTTCGAGCTTGGGGAGGTAGAAATAAGGCCCCGAGCCTTTGGTCAGTGCCGGCCGCGCGTTGTGCCAGAGGTACAAAGCGAAATCGAACAACGCGCCCGAAACCGGCTCGCCGTGAACGGTCACATGGTCCTCGGGCAAGTGCCAGCCGCGCGGCCGGACCATCAGCACCGCGGGATGCTCGCCGACCGCATAATGCTTGCCGCTGTCGGGGTGCGTGTAGTCGAGGTGCCCGCGCCAGTAATCGCGGAGGTTCACCTGGCCCTGGATCAGTTCGTCCCAGACCGGCGAGGTCGCATCCTCGAAATCGGCCATGAATGCCTGGGCGCCGCTGTTGAGCGCGTTGATCAGCATCTTGGCGTTGGTCGGCCCGGTGATCTCGACCCGGCGGTCGAGCAAGTCGCGGGGGATCGATCCGACCGTCCATTCGCCCTCGCGGATGTCGCGCGTGTCTTCGCGGAAGTCGGGCAGCTCGCCCGAGTCGAAGCGGGCCTGCCGCTCCATCCGCCTGTCGAGCAACACCCGGCGGCGGCGGTCGAACCGTTCGTGCAGCTCGGCGAGGAAATCGAGCGCGCCTTCGCTCAGGACCTCATCGGCCCCGGGGACTCTGGAAGGTTCGGCAATGATGCGCGGTCGGTCGAGCACAGCTGTGTCCTTTGGACTCACTGTAGCACCGGCTCCACGCAGATCGAGTAGCGTTCGGTCGCGGCGCAGCGATCGCGGAAGGTCAGGCGCTGCCATTGCGTGCGTGCCTTGAGCTCGTCCTTATAGGGGCCATGGATCACCTCGGTGCCAGGCTCCAGCTCATGAAAGCGGCAGTCGGAATAATGGCCGCCGATCACCCAGTAACGCTGTCCCATGTCTTCCTCCTTCACTCGGCTGCGACGGTCGTCGCGACGAATTGCGCGGCTTCGGTCGATTCTTGCAGGGCGACGGTCGAGCTGTTGCCGCCCGAAACGGCCGACGCGATCGCGTCGAAATAGCCGGTACCGACTTCGCGCTGGTGACGGGTCGCGGTGTAGCCCGCCGCCTCGCTCGCGAACTCGGCCTGCTGAAGCTCGGAATAAGCCGCCATGCCGCGATCGCGATAATCGCTCGCCAGCTCGAACATCGCATGGTTGAGGCTGTGGAAGCCGGCCAGAGTCACGAACTGGAATTTGTAGCCCATGCTCCCAAGCTCGCGCTGGAAGCTGGCGATAGTCGCTTCGTCGAGCTTCGCCTTCCAGTTGAAGCTGGGCGAGCAATTGTAGGCGAGGAGCTTGCCCGGGTAGCGCGCGTGGATTGCCTCGGCGAAGGCGCGCGCCTCGTCGAGGTTCGGGTGGCTGGTCTCGAACCACAGCAAGTCGGCGTGGGCGGCGAAGGCGAGGCCGCGGGCGATGCAATGGTCGAGCCCGGTGCCGTCCTTGAGGCGGTAGAAACCCTCGGGCGTGCGCTCTCCCGTGATGAACGGCCGGTCGCGCTCGTCGACGTCGCTGGTGATCAGCTTGGCGCTCTCGGCGTCGGTGCGCGCGACGAGGATCGTCGGAACTCCGCAGACGTCGGCCGCGAGCCGCGCAGCGTCGAGGTTGCGGATCGCGGCTTGCGTGGGGATCAACACCTTGCCGCCGAGGTGGCCGCACTTCTTCTCGCTCGCGAGCTGGTCCTCGAAGTG
>JBDTZJ010000055.1:0-9962 GCA_040005255.1 Sphingomicrobium sp. | reverse complement strand
TCGTTGATGTGCATATATTCGAGGCCGACGTGGCCGCAGTAGTTGCGCTGGAGGACACTGACGATCTCACGCACGGTCGCCTGCTCGAAGCCGAGGGCTCCGCCCAGCCAGATCGGCCGGTCGAGGTCATCGTCGGAAAAGCCGTGATATTCGGCGGTGAGATCGGCCGGGACTTCACGGCGCGTCAGCCGCAGCGGGTCGAGGTCGGCGGCGAGATGTCCGCGCACCCGATAGGTGCGGATCAGCATCATCGCGCGGATGCTGTCCTCGGCGGCGCGGCGAATCGCATCGGGGTCGCTGGTGGTCTGCGAAGCGCGCTCGGCGACCGCGGCTTTGACCTTCTCGATCACTGCCTGCGTCGGGTCGAGGCCGAGGTTCAGCGCGTCGAGCTCGGCGACGGGCCAGTTCGGCCGCGCCCAGCTCGGGCCGGGCTCCCGTTCCTCGAAACCGACAAGGTCGTTCATGCCGAAACCAGCAATTCCTTCAGCGTCTTGCCGAGCTCAGATGGGCTTGGGCTAACCGTAATTCCAGCCGCTTCCATCGCCGCGATCTTGCTTTCCGCATCGCCCTTCCCGCCCGAGACTATGGCGCCGGCATGGCCCATGCGGCGACCCGGAGGCGCGGTGCGGCCGGCGATGAAGCCGACAACCGGCTTGCGGCGGCCGCGTTTCGCCTCGTCGGCGAGGAACTGGGCGGCGTCCTCCTCGGCGCTGCCGCCGATCTCGCCGATCATGATGATCGACTGCGTCTCGTCGTCGGCGAGGAACATCTCGAGGATGTCGATGAACTCGGTGCCCTTGACCGGATCGCCGCCGATGCCGACCGCGGTTGACTGCCCCAAGTCCTCGCTGGTGGTCTGGAACACCGCCTCATAGGTCAAAGTGCCCGAGCGGCTGACGACCCCGACGCTGCCCTTCTGGAAAATATTGCCGGGCATGATGCCGATCTTGCACTCGTTCGGCGTCAGGACGCCGGGACAGTTGGGGCCGATCAGCCGCGACTTCGAGGCGGTGAGCGCGCGCTTGACCTTGACCATGTCAAGCACCGGGATGCCTTCGGTGATGGTGACGATCAGCGGCACCTCGGCGTCGATCGCCTCCAGGATCGAGTCCGCGGCGAAGGGCGGCGGCACGTAGATGACGGACGCGGTAGCGCCGGTCTTCGCGACCGCCTGATGCACCGTGTCGAACACCGGCAGGCCAAGATGCTCGGTCCCGCCTTTGCCTGGCGTAACCCCGCCGACCATTTGGGTTCCGTAGGCGAGCGCCTGCTGCGTATGGAATGTGCCGGTCTCGCCGGTCATGCCCTGCGTGATGACGCGCGTGTTCTTGTCGACGAGGATGCTCACGCGACCGCCTCTTGCGCGAGGCTATTGTCGATCTGCCTGCAGGCTTCGAGCAGCTCCTTCACCGCCTCGACGCTGACGTTGAAGTTCTCGCGAGCCGCCGCGTCGAGCTCGATCTCGACGATGCGCTCGACGCCGCCGGCACCGATCACCACCGGCACACCGACGTAGAGGTCGTCGACGCCATATTGGCCGGTGAGGTGCGCCGCGGCCGGAAGCACCCTTTTCTTGTCCTTCAAGAAGCTCTCGGCCATCGCGATCGCGCTTGTCGCCGGCGCATAATAGGCGCTCCCGGTCTTCAACAGCGCGACGATCTCGCCGCCGCCGCCGCGCGTGCGCTTGACGATCGCGTCGATCTTCGCCTGTGTCGACCAGCCCATCTTGATGAGGTCGGGGATCGGGATGCCCGCGACAGTCGAATATTCGACGATCGGGACCATCGTGTCGCCGTGGCCGCCGAGCACGAAGGCGGTGACGTCCTCGACGCTGACGTTGAACTCCTCGGCCAGGAAGTGGCGGAAGCGCGCGCTGTCGAGCACGCCGGCCATGCCGACGACCCGGTTGTGGGGCAGGCCGGAGAATTCGCGTAGCGCCCAGACCATCGCGTCGAGCGGGTTGGTGATGCAGATGACGAAGCTGTCCGGCGCATGCTTGCGGATGCCCTCGCCGACCGCCTTCATCACCTTGAGGTTGATCCCCAAGAGGTCATCGCGGCTCATCCCCGGCTTGCGGGCGATGCCGGCGGTGACGATGCAGACGTCGGCGCCCGCAATGTCGGCATAATCGGTTGTGCCGGTGAGCTTCGCGTCGAAATCGTCGACCGGCCCGGCCTGCGCGATGTCGAGCGCCTTGCCCTCAGGCACGCCCTCGATGACGTCGAACAGGACGATATCGCCAAGCTCGCGCATCGCGGCGAGGTGGGCGAGCGTTCCGCCGATCATTCCGGCGCCGATAAGGGCGATTTTCTTCCGAGCCATGAGGCTGCTTTCCTTGCCTTTGTTGTTGCCAGCCGAGGGGGGAGTCGGCGGCGTTGGAGCGCGGCGCCCGATTAGCGGGGTGGCACCCGCGCCGCAACCGCGCGGCGGAAACGCTGCCTTTCATTAAATCGTGCTGCCAGCAGGATGAATCGGGCAACTCCCGCATAGGACAATCGTTTTTCGGACATTCAGTGAATGGAGTGTTCAAATGACGAAATTATCTCTTGTTTTGGGTGCGGCCGCCGTTGCGCTGAGCGCGGCGCCGGCAGAGGCGCGACATCACGGGCATCACTACGGACGGCCAACGGCGTGCGCGAAGTGGCGTCACGGCCATTGCGTCCGCTGGGCGAACCGCGGTTATGCCATGTCGACTGCTCGGCATAACCGTTATCGCGTCGGCTACGTCTTCGGGCCAAGCTATTCCTACACCGACGTCGGCGCTCCCGCAGCCCTATGTGACGCGCTATCACCTGACGCCCGACTACCGGTACGTTTATCGCGACAACAACATCTATGTCGTCGATCCCACGACCTATGCGGTCACGCGCATCCTCAACGCCATACCGCGTTGATCTTGAGTAGCTAGGATCGGAAAGGCCTCCGGAATCCCCCTCCGGCGGCCTTTTATTTCGAACGCAGGCGGTCAGTCGCTTTGGATCAGGCTCAAGATGTTGCCGTCCGGGTCCTTGAACCAGGCGGTCTTGAAACCCTCAGCGGCGACGTGCAGGTCGCCCTGCCGTTCAAGCCCGGGCAGGTCGTAATGTTCGAACATCACGCCCTTCTCCTTGAGCTCGCTGACCTCCTTGTCGATATCGTCGACGTCGAAGTTCAGTGCCGTCGCCTTGTTGGTCCCGGCAAACTCTGAGCGATAGACGTTGATCAGCGTATCACCGCTCTTCATCGTCGCTCCCTCGCCGCCCCATTCGTCCTTTGTCTCGAGGCCCAATTTGTCCTCGTAGAATTTCCGCGCACGGTCGAGATCAGTGACCGCGATCATCGGCGTCGCATCCGCCTTTCCAAGCATCGTCGCTCTCCTTTCCAAGCAACCAACGGGCCGGAGCTGCCGAGGTTGCTCTTTTCGGTCCGGTAACCTTTCCGCCCAACGGACGTTCAAGTCCGGGCAACAAAGATGGTGGACCAATGAAATACGCACTTCTGATCGCCGGCGCTGTGGCGCTCGGCATTGCCGGACCGGCGCTGGCGAAGCCTGGCAACGGGCACGGCAACGGGAATGGTCATGGCCACGGCTATGACAATGCTTACGGCTATGGCGTCGGCGGCTGCCCGCACGGCCTCGCGAAGAAACACAACGGCTGCATGCCGCCGGGCCAGGCGAAAAAACTCGCCCGCGGCCAGCGCTGGCAGAATGGCTACGGCAGCCGCTACGCATACGGGCAGATTCCCTACAGCGTGCGCAATCGGTACGATCTGAACCCGAACTACCAATACTATTACGACAATGGCTATCTCTATCAGGTCAACCCGCGCACCCTCCTGGTGCAGCAGGTGATCAGCGCCCTGTTGCGGTAGAAGCAGCTTCGCGCAAAGAGAGGCCGCTCGGGTGACCGGGCGGCCTTTTCTGTTATTGCAGCGAGCGTCATGTCTCTCGAGCAAGCATCATTTGTCGCCCAGATCGTCTCGGCGCTTACGATCATCGCTTCTTTGATTTTTGTTGGAGTCCAGGTGCGCCAGGCAACACGTGCGCTCCGCAATTCTTCATCGCAGGCGCATTCCGCGCTTTACACGCAAATCATTTCGGCGGTCATCGAGAACGCCGAATATGCGTCAATCTGGAGCCGCGGACTAATCGATCCGTCCCGCCTCGATGATGTGGAATGGGTTCGTTTCGTCGCCTACACGAGCGGGATGTTTCGTTTTTACGAAGCGTCACGCGTGCAGTGGCTTCGTGGCAATCTCGATGACGAGCATTGGCAGAACATCGAGCAGCAAATCAGGACACTGGGAACCCAACCGGGTGTTCAGGCCTGGTGGCAGGTGCGCGCGCATTGGCATTCGGCAGCTTTCCGTTCCTGGTTTGAGGGCCTCCAGCTAGGAACTGACGGTTCCATGTATGGCCGGGCGTCAGTTCCGCAGGCTTCCAAAAAGGGCGCAGGGCGTGTTAGCGGCACTGCCCACACGAAGGAGTAGCCGGTTTGGCCGAATTCACGCTTCCGAAGAACAGCAAGATCGCCAAAGGCCGCGACTATAAGCCCGAGGAGGGCAAGCGCCTCCGGACCTTCAAGATCTATCGCTACGACCCCGACAGCGGCGCCAACCCGCGCTTCGACCGCTATACGATCGATCTCGAAAAATGCGGGCCGATGGTCCTCGACGCGCTGATCAAGATCAAGAATGAGATCGACCCGACTTTGACCTTCCGCCGCTCCTGCCGCGAGGGGATTTGCGGGTCGTGCGCAATGAACATGGAAGGCACGAACGGCCTCGCCTGCACGTCCGCGATCGCGGACCTGAGGGGCGACATCCAGATCACGCCGCTGCCGCACATGGAGGTGGTCAAGGACCTCGTCCCAGACCTGACCCATGCCTACGCCCAATATGCGCTGATCCAGCCATGGCTGAAGACGGCAAGCCCGGCGCCGTCGCGCGAACGGCTGCAGTCGCCCGAGGACCGGGAGAAACTCGACGGCCTTTACGAATGCATTCTGTGCTTCTGCTGCTCGACCAGCTGCCCGAGCTACTGGTGGAACTCGGACAAGTTCCTCGGCCCCGCGATCCTGCTCCAGGCCTATCGCTGGCTGGTCGACAGCCGCGACGAGGCGACTGGCGAACGGCTCGACCAGCTCGAAGACCCGTACCGGCTCTACCGCTGCCACACGATCATGAATTGCGCGAACGTCTGCCCCAAGGGCCTCAACCCGGCCAAGGCGATCGCCGAGACCAAGAAGCTGATCGCGGAGCGAGCCGCTTGACGGGTCGCGACCAAACGTAAAGCACGGGCGGCGTGACCGACGAGACTAACCAGAGTGAGATGATGGAGGATGTCGGCCTGCCGCGCGGGGCGACGCCCGACCCCGACAATCCGGGCTGGTTCAGCTGGGGCGACTTCCCGCGTTCGAGCTTCGCGGCCGCGACCGGGCGGCTGCTGTTCAAGCCCGACGGGCCGGGGCGCGGGCTGACGAGGATGCTCCCCACCGAGGATCATATGAACATGGGCGGATCGATCCACGGCGGGGCGGTGATGAGCTTCATCGACATGTCGATGTTCGCCGGCGGTCTGTGCGCCGGGATGGACAAGGCGCATTACGTGACGCTCGACCTCACCACCCACTTCCTCGCCCGGGGCCAGGCCGGTACGCCGCTCGAGGCCCATGTCGAGCTGGTCAAGCAAACCCGCGGGCACGCCTTCCTGCAAGGCGTCGTCAAGCAGAACGGCGAGAATTGCTACAGCTTCAGCGGCACGCTGAAGAAGGTCAACCGCCCGAATGGACCGTCCTCGCGATGATTGGACCCGTACGCGCCGCGTACGACCAGTTGATTGCGGCCCACGAGTTGAAGCCCGATCCCGCCCAGTCGCGGGCGGTGGCAGCGCTCGATCGACTAGCGGGAAGCTTAGGCACCGGGGGGTTCTTCTCGCGGCTGTTCGGTTCAAGCAACGACGGGCCGGCAGGCGTCTACCTGTGGGGCGGCGTCGGCCGCGGCAAGTCGATGCTGATGGACCTGGCCTTCGCCCATATCGACGTCCGGCCGAAGCGCCGGGTGCATTTCAACGAGTTCATGTTGGAGACGCATGAGCGCCTGCGCATCGCTCGCGAGCGAGAGGAAGGCGACCCGATCGAGCCGGTTGCCGAGCAGATCGCGGCAGAGGCGAAGCTTCTCTGCTTCGACGAGATGCAGGTCACCAACCCCGCCGACGCGATGATCCTGTCGCGGCTGTTCGGCAAGCTTCTCGCCGAGGGCGTCAAGGTCGTCACCACCTCGAACCGGCGCCCGGGCGACCTCTACAAGGACGGCCTCAATCGCGAGCTGTTCCTGCCCTTCATCCACCTCATCGAGAGAGAAATGCTCGTCGTCGAGGTCAACGGGCCGACCGACTACCGGCTCGATCGCCTGACCGGGGTCGAGGTGTGGCACGTGCCCAACGGCCCCGAAGCGACCGCCGCGCTCAGCCGCGCCTTTTTCCAGCTGACCGACTATCCGGTCGAGGATCGGGCCAAGGTCCCATCCGAGGACCTCGACGTGGGCGGCGGCCGGACGCTTCACGTCCCCAAGAGCCTCAAGGGAGTCGCGGTCTTTTCATTCAAGCGGTTGTGCGGCGAGCCGCGCGGCGCCGCCGACTATCTCGCCATTGCTCGGCGCTATCACACCGTGATCATCGTCGGGATCCCGGTGATGGGACGCGAGATGCGCAATGAGGCGGCGCGGTTCGTGACGCTGATCGACGCGCTCTACGAGCATAAGGTCAAGCTTCTTGCCGCCGCCGACGCCGAGCCCGAGGGCCTGTATCCAGGCGGCGACGGCAGCTTTGAATTTCAGCGCAGTGTCAGTCGTTTGGAAGAGATGCGCAGCGCCGAATATCTTGCGGAAGGACATGGCGTGGCCGCTTGACGCGGCGCGCGCGGCGATTAGCGTCGCGCAACTTATTTTCGGGAGAGGGACATGATGCGTCACTTGCTTGCCGCCACTGCGCTTGCCGCGCTCGCGTCGGCCCCCGTGATCGCAGCAGGGCCGCAGCTCACGCCAGCCCAGCGCGACGCCACCCATGCGATGTTCGAGCACATTATCGACACGCCCACCGTCATCGGGCGTCACAATGTTCCTGCGATGGCGCAATATGTCGCCGACCAGTTCAAGGCCGCGGGCTTCCCCGAGGCAGACATCCACGTCATGCCCTATCATACGGCGAGCGCGACGACCGGCGAGGACGATACCGCGGCGCTGATCGTCCGCTGGCGCGCGGCAAGCCCCACGGCGAAGAAGCCGATCCTGCTGATGGGCCACATGGACGTCGTCGAAGCGAAGGCGGAAGACTGGTCCGTCGATCCGTTCAAGATGGTCGAAAAGGACGGCTATTATTACGGCCGCGGTACCATCGATATGAAGGACGGGATCGTCGCCATCACCCAGGCGATGATCAACTTGAGGAAGGCCGGGTTCAAACCGAAGCGCGACATCGTCGTCCTGTTCACCGGCGACGAAGAGACCAACGGTATCGGTGCCCGCAACGGTGCGAGCGAGTGGCTCGATCTGCTCGGCCACCCCGAATTCGGCCTCAACGCAGACGGCGGCGGCATCTCGTTCAACACCGATGGTTCGCCTGCCGGCGCGACGATGCAGACTGCCGAGAAGACCTTCGCCGGATATACACTGACGGTGCGGAACCGCGGCGGCCATTCATCAAAGCCACGCAAGGACAACGCGATCTACAGCCTCGCCCACGCGCTGGATAAGATCGAGGCCTATCGCTTCACCCCGATGATGAACGAGACGACACGCGCCTATTTCTCGGGCCGCGAGAAGCTCGAGAAGGGACCGCTCGGCGATGCCATGCGGCGCTGGCTCGCCAATCCGAATGACGGCGAGGCGGCCGACACCATCGAAGCCAGCGAGAGTGAAGTCGGCCTGACGCGCACCCGTTGCGTTCCGACGCGGCTGTTCGCCGGGCATGCCGACAATGCGCTGCCCCAGCTCGCCACGGCGATGATCAACTGCCGGATTTTCCCCGGCGTCGACCCGAACTCCATCAAGGCCGAACTCGAGCGGGTGGTCTCGGACCCGACGGTCGTCGTCACGCGCAACGATGCCTACCTCGCCTCGCTTGCCTCGCCGCTGCGGTCTGATGTCACCGCCGCGTACACGCACGCCGTCCAGGCTTTGCATCCCCGCATGCCCGACTTCCCTGAGATGTCGACCGGCGCGAGCGATGCCCGTCCGTTCCGCGTCGCCGGGATTCCAGTTTATGGGACCAACGGCGGCTGGACCGTGACGCCGATCGACAATCGCGCCCACGGCAAGGACGAGCGGCTGCCGGTGCAGTCGCTCTATGACAATGTCGTCCACTGGCAGCTGATGCTGCAGGACCTCGCAGGCAAATAGGAGTTTTCGAATGAAGCGCGCTTTCGGGCTGATCCTTGCGGCTGCGGTTTCGAGCGCGGCTTTCGCCGCCACCGACCCGCGAACCCTGCCGACCAAGCTCCCACAAGCGTGGCAGGTGAAGACGCGCGAAGTCTTCAAGCAGGCGATCGAAATCCCGAGCGTTCACAACCGCGGCGAGGTGCCTCGGGTTGCCAAGTTGCTCGCCGACCAGTTCCGGGCCGCCGGCATTCCCGACGCGGACATCCACATCATGCCCTATGAGGCGCTGCCCGGCGACCAGACCGCGGCGCTGATCGTCCGCTGGCGCTCGGCCCACGCGACGAAGAAGCCGATGCTGATCCTTGGCCACATGGACGTGGTCGAGGCCAAGCGCGAGGACTGGAAGTTCGACCCGTTCGTGTTCCGCGAGGAAGGCGGCTATTTCCTCGGCCGCGGCAGCAGCGACATGAAGAACGGTGACGTCGCGACGACGATGGCGGCCGTCAAGCTGATGAGCGAAGGGTTCAAGCCCAGTCGCGACATCATCTTCTTCTATAGCGGAGATGAGGAAACGCGCGGCGTCGGGGCGACGCTCGGTTCGACCAAGTGGCGCAACCTGACTGAGGCCGAGTTCGGACTGAACGCCGACGGCGGCTGCCCGTCGTACGACGACAAGTTCCGGCCGCTCGGGTGCCAGATCTCGATCGCGGAGAAGACCTTCCAGACCTATCTCCTCACCACCCGGAATCCCGGAGGCCACAGCAGCCGGCCGCGCCCCGACAATGCCATCTATGAGCTTGCCGACGCGCTGAAGGCGTTGCAGGCGCATCGCTTCCAGCCAATGCTGAATCCCGCGAACCGGGGCTACTTCGAACACCGCGCGAAGCAGGAGGGCGACAGTGCGCTCGGCCGCGCGATGCGCGCGTGGCTGGCAAATGCGAACGACGGAGCGGCAGCCGATCTCGTCGAGGCGAGCCCGATCGACGTCGGCCTCACGCGGACGCGCTGCGTCGCGACGATGCTGAGCGGCGGGCACGCCGACAATGCCCTGCCGCAGAGCGCGACCGCGACGGTCAACTGCCGCATCATGCCGGGCGTGGAGCCAAAGGATGTCCAGGCCGAGATCCAGCGGACTGTCGGGCCCAAGGTCGAGGTCGTGCCCGATCCCAATTACATCGGCGTGCCGACACCCGCTTCACCGCTTCGGTCCGAGGTGCTGGCTGCCGTCACGAGTGCGATCCACCCGGTCGTCGATCCGCGGATGGAGGTCTATCCGGTGATGGCGGCCGGGGCGAGCGACGGCTCTTTCTTCCGCGCCCAGGGAATCCCCGTCTACGACGTCGATGGCAGTTGGGGGATCACGCCGATCGACGACCGCGCGCACGGCCTCGACGAGCGCGTTCCAGTGCGCGCGATGTACGACGACGTCGTCTATTGGGAGAAGCTGATCCGGGGATTGGCGAGCTAAGCGCTGGCGAGTTCCCGCGCCGCGTTCAGCACCTCCGCGGCGTGGTTTGGCACCTTGACCTTGCGCCAGGCGCGAAGCACGCGGCCGTCGGCGCCGATCAAATAGGTCGCGCGCTCCATCCCCATATATTTGCGGCCGT